>JBNGCR010000007.1:24541-70905 GCA_050045915.1 Limnospira sp. | reverse complement strand
GTGGGTTCAAGTCCCACCGCCCCCATTTTTTCTCGTCTTATCAAATCCTTATAATTCGCTGCTACGTTGAAAATGGCGAGATGCACCAACTTCTCAATTTCCACAAAAAAATGGAAATCCATGAAGTTTGGGAATTTGAGTGACCTCTGTTGGCGCCGAGTTGGATTGAGTTTTGGTCTTTCAATAGAACTCAATAATGAAGGGCATGGCTTTGCCGTGCCTTTTTTCTTTCTATCGCGATCGCCAGTCAGCTTTCAGCAATCATCTAATCCCCTTTTTTGCTCAGACACCACTGGTAAGATTTCGTCCGTTTCAAGGTTTCCAACAGCCGTTTTGCCGTCTCCGTTTGCAGGGCTTTTGCAATATTGTCGATCCAATGTTGGGCGGCTTCGTACCCGCGATCGATGTATTCTTTCGCCATGACCGCCTGTTCGAGCAAATCCGCATCTTTGGCGATCGCACCCGCTTGATTATTCGGATATTCCACCTGCGACCATAGCCGAAAAATATCCTCTCCAATTGCTTGTAATGGCGCCAACTGTTCCCGAGTCGCCCCCTCCTCATCTGCTCGAATATAGCGGGCAGCGAGTTTGTGAATGTCCCCGATCCTCGCCTCTCCAATATCGTGGAAAACGACCATCGTACAGACTTCGTAGGGATTCGGATAGTTTTCGAGTTTTGCCAATATAAAACCGATTTGCGCGGCTCTGAGGTTGTGTTCCGCCACACTTTCGGGGTGGGTGACGCCGATGACTTTCCAGCCTTCGTGATGGATGCGTCGGAGCTGTCCCCATTCAAAAAATAAGTTGAGAATATCTGAGTCTTGCATTTTCTAGCTAGAGATATGGCGGTTTGCGATCGGATGAGATACGGAAGATCCCCCTAAATCCCCCTTAAAAAGGGGGACTTTGATTCCGGCTCCCCCCTTATATCAAATCCGGTTGAATGCTCGGAAAAAACGGGTTGGATATCCAAACCGCTTCAGATGATTGGGAAGGTTTTGCGGTCAAAAAACCGGATCTGATATTGCCAAGGGGGGCTGGGGGGGATCATTCCGACGGCGATCGCACCGCCAAAAACTCGACCCTCGGAATCATCGGATCTTTGACCATTCCGATCCCCCCGAATCCCCACCGTTGCAGGATAGCTTTGAGTTGGGAACCGGGTATGGATTCGACCGTAAATTGGTCGCGGACTTCTTCGCCGTGTTTGTTCAGATAGCTGAGGGCGTCGAAATGTTCAGAAAAGAGCAGCAGGTAGCCTTGGGGCTTGTCGGGGTCGGGATGGGCGGCGACATATTGGCCGTCTTGTTTAGAACGGAGTAAGTAATAAACTTGGGAAAACATTTTCGGGTGTGGGGTGTGGGGTGTCGGAAATAATTGGCAATTTTTTTTAATTATCAATTGTCAATTATCAATCAATGATCAATTCAGGTTTTCGAGTTTGATGCGGGGGTCCACCGTTTTCAAGAGCAAATCTGCCAGCAGGTTGCCCAGAATCAACATCACCGCCCCCATCATCAGACTCGCCATCACCAGATACAAATCTTGCTGGCGGACGGCTTCCAGGGTCAACTTTCCGAGTCCCGGCCAGTTGAAAAAAGTTTCGGCGATAAACGCACCCCCCAACAGGCTGGCGAATTCAAACCCCAGCAGGGTGATCAGGGGGTTGATGGCGTTGCGGAGGGCGTGGACGTAGATGACGCGGTTTTCGGGGAGGCCTTTGGCCCGGGCGGTTTGGATGTAGTCCTGTCGGAGGACATCGAGGAGTTGGCCCCGCATCAGCCGTTGCAGGCCCGCGAAACTGGTGATGCTGAGGGCGAGGGTGGGGAGGATCATGTGCCATGCGATGTCCGCGACTTTACCGAGGGGGGACAGGTCGGGATAGTCGATGCTGGTCATGCCGCCGACGGGGAAGAGGGGGGAGGTTTTTTGGGCGAGGAAGAGGAGCAGCAGGGCGGTGATGAAGCTAGGGAAGCCCTGGCCGGTGTAGCTGACGACTTGCAAACCGCGATCGAGGGGGCGATTTTGGTTGACGGCGGCGACGATGCCGAGGGGGAGGGCGATCGCCCAGGTCAGAATCAGGGAAGAAATGGCCAGCAGCAGGGTAGGCGGAACCCGCTCGATCAGCAATGCACTCACCGATCGCTGGTTTTCAAAACTGTAGCCGAAGTTGCCCCGGGTGAGAATTTGGGTGAGCCAGTTCCAATACTGCGCGACGGGCGACTTGTCCAGGCCGAATTGTTCCCGGAATTGGGCGATCGTCTCCGGGGAAATTTGGGTATTTCCGGCGTATTTGTCCAGGTAATTGCCGGGGGCGAGTTGGACGATCGCGAAACAGAGAACCGACGCCAAAAACAGCGTCACGATCGCCTGCAGCAGTCGTTTGCCAATGTAGGCCAGGGTATCTTTGTCGAAGATCATAAGCGCGGGTTGTCTGTCGGGACGGGGCGGCGGGGACGGGGCGGACGGTTTATTCGTAATCGATCAGAGTCACGATCGGGACATCGGGTAACTTCTGACGTCCCCCCAATCCTTTTAACTCGATGATAAAAGCAAAGCCGATCAGATCGCAGCCGGCATTCTGGACCAGTTGGGCGGTGGCGACGGCGGTACCCCCGGTGGCGATCAGGTCATCGACGATCAGCACCCGACTCCCCGGCGGCATGGCGTCCTCGTGCATTTCCAGGCGATCGATGCCGTACTCCAATTCATACTCCACTGCCCAAATTTTAGCCGGCAACTTGCCCGGTTTCCGCACGGGGATAAATCCCGCACCCAACTGGTAAGCCAGGGGGACGCCGAATAAAAAGCCCCGGGACTCCATGCCAACAATATAATCGGGAGACAGAGGGGCGCATTTGTCCCGCAACAGGTCAACGGTGGAGCGCAACCCCTCGCGATCGCGCAGCAGGGTGGTAATATCCCGAAAGACGATACCGGGTTTGGGAAAATCGGGAATGTCGCGGATGAAAGACTTGAGATCCATGCTTGTTTTGATGTTAAGGTCAACGTCAGAATATCTACCTTTCGGGGGGCAGTCGGAACCGGCAAACCGATGAAACAAGTGCCTAAAAAATCGTACACTAAGAGATTGCCAACTTTCACGATCGCCGCCGGGACTCCGGGACGCGGTTCAGATGGAAAGGACGGACGGTCGTCGAATCGAAAATCGCCCCCGACGGGGAACCTAGAATTAAAAATAACGTGGCGCCGTCGCAGCGATCGGATGTTCAAATATAGTGTGTTGGAATCGATGTTGTCGTGAGTGTAATGCAAGTAGACCCGTCCCAAAGCCCACCCAATCCCGTCATTTTGGACAGTTTGCCGGATTTGCCCGTCTCTGAGAAAAAGGGATGTCCCCGCCGCACCAAAGTGCAGATCGACCTGATGTTGCTGGCGATCGAAGCCCTCGCCCTGGGGAGTTCGGAACGGATGCTGATGAAAGTATCCGAGTTGGAATTGCAGGGCATCATCAAAAACCGCGTCACGTTGTGGCGGCTCCGGAGCAGCAACCCCCTGCGACGCTACAGCCAGCGGGAACCCCTCACCCTCAAACAGGCCAAAGCCCTCGTGGTCATCATCTCCATGATGAGCCGGGAGCAGACCGTCCGCATTCGCCAGTTGCTCATCGACTTCGAGCAAATGAAACGCAAGCAAATGCCCATCGAAGCGCACCTGCAACTCGACCGCTACCTCGAACGGTTCCGGGTCCACTTCCGCAGCCGCATGAATCCCCGCCGGGCCGGGGTGATCGCCTACAATTCCCCGGAAAAGCTCGACGATTTGGCAATAAATTTGTTGGGAAAATTGTTATTCTGTACGGGCACGGCCGGGATGCAACGATTTTGGATCAGTCTGTTTGATGGAGAGATAGGATGACGATCACACGTCAGTACAGCTTGCCCAACTGTAAGCTGATTTTGCAGGGGTTGAGTGGGGAAACGGACAATCCAGCCGATCGCCGACCCTCTCTGTCGATGTTGATGAGCGCCGAATGTCACTTCGTCGGCTACCCCGATCCCATCGTGGGGGGGCGGGAATTTTTCGAGTGTTTGGTCGGACGGGTGAGCCAGTACGCCCAGGAATTTCTCAGCGGGGTATCCGCCCCCGAACCCGACGCCGCCGGGGCTTCACTGGTGGAACTGCGGCGGGTGGAAAGTGACCGACACCGGTTAACCGTCCGCCCAAACGGGCCGGGAGAACAGGGGGCGGGGGCCGAGCCGGCTAACCCGATTCAACTCGACCTGACGACGGTTCAGCTTTTCGACCTGGTGGAGGCGGTGGACCAGTTTTTTGCCGATTCCCGCACCCTCCCGAACCTGTCCGTGCAGTTGAAACCCGTTCCCCGACGCCACGTCAAACCGGAGAAACCGGTCGCCGAGCGGATCGCCCCGGCGGCGGTGGGGGTGTCCGGGTTGGCGATCGCGGCTTTGGCACTGTTCGCCGTCCCGGTTCCCGAACTTCGGCGTCCCCTGGAACCCAATCCCCAAGAGTCAGCGGAAACGGCGCCAGAGGCGGAACCGGCATCGGGACAATCCGCGCCCCCCGAACCGGCGACGGATTTGGAATCGAATCTGACCCCGGCTCCCGCCATCGGCGACCCCGAGGAAATCGCTGACTTGCGACAGCAATTGTTCGAGGAGATCAACCAGGCTTGGCGGGGTCCGGTGACGTTCGATCGCTCCCTCATTTATCGGGTCAGCGTGGGGAGGGACGGAAAAATTTTGGCCTACGAGGGGATCAACGAGATTACCCCGGAGGAAGAAGAGCAAATTCCCCTGTCCGAGTTAGAGTACCGGGGCGTGGGAACGGAATCTGCCGAGGAACCTCGGGCGGATTTCGAGGTGGTTTTCGACCCCAACGAAGGGGGCATCGTCGAGGTGAACCCCTGGTCGGAGTCGCCGGAGGCGGTGGTTGAGCTGGAAACCGAAGCGGCCTCTCCCCTGGAGGTGGCGAACTGGCGGGAACAGTTGCAGGCCCGACTCGAAGACATTTGGACGCCGGAGGTGTATTCTCAATTTGAGGAGGAATTGACCTACCGCGTGGACGTGGATGGAGAGGGGATGGCGATCGCATTTGAACCCCAAACCCCCACTTCCGAAACGGCGATCGCTCAAACGCCGCTCTCTGAGTTGCAACCGGCCCCGGATGGGATGTCGGACGACTCGGAACCCGCCCAAACCTTTGAAGTGATTTTGACCCCGGCGGGTGAAATTCAGGTGAATCCATTGCCAACCGCAGCTCCAGGCGAGTGAGGAAACATCTATGACCAAAGCTTCCAAACCGACCCGACCGACCCCTAAAAAAGCGAAATCCGGGGTTCTGGCGGGGTTGCTCACCGTCATTTTTCGCCTGCTGCTGTTGGGGGTGGGCAGCGGGGTGGCCTGGTGCGTGGGGATGGCGATCGCCCAGGTCTATCCCGACCCGAGTTCCGAACCTCCCTTGACGGAACGGTTGCTGCGACAGTGGCAGGGGGCAGATGAGCCGGCCCCTTCGCAGGTCATCCCCGCACCTGAGCCGACGTCGGAGGTATCTGCACCCGAGCCGCAGTCCCTCACGCCGGAACGGCAACAGACCCTCCAGCGACAATTGCAACAGCTCCAGCAGGAACTCAACACCCTGATCGGCCGGACGGCGGCTTTGGAAATTCAAATCGGCAACAGCCGGCCGGGGGAAACTCTGGAACGGCGGTTGCAAATTATCGAGCAGCAGTTGGCAACGGCGACTCCAACTCCCCCGGATACCGCCGAAATTCCGCCACGGACTCCGGAACCGTCCGCGTCGCGATCGCCCGACGGTCTGGTGGTGACGTTGCCCAGCGACATTCTCTTCGGCTCCGGCAGTGGCGTCCTCCGTCCGGGGGCGAACGTGATTCTGGATAATTTGCTCCCGGATATCCAAAGCTACGAGGGAGCCGTCATTCGGGTGGGGAGCCACACGGATGACACCGGCAAACGCCAGCAAAATCTCGACCTGTCGTTGCAGCAGGCGGAGGCGGTGGTGAATTATCTCTCCGATGCGGTGGAGTCCGACCGCTATCATTGGGTGGCGGTTGGTTACGGCAGCACCCGCCCGACGGCGGAAAATACGTCGGACAATAACCGACAACTCAACCGCCGGGTGGAAGTGGCGATCGGTCCTTGAAGGGGGAATCGGGAATCGGGAATCGGGAATCGGGAATCGGGGCAACAGGTTGCCAATGGTATTTTAAGCACGTTTTGGGGTGGCAAAATTTGATAATATTAATTTTTTAAGGGTCTGAAAATACCAGATAAAGTTCTTCAATTCTAACTTGCAATTCCCGATTAACGACTCTGTTAAAAAAGCCATGAAACTCGTCTTTTTTGGAACGCCAAAATTTGCCGTTCCCAGCTTGGAAAAATTGTTGGCTCACCCCGAAATGGAGGTGGTCGCCGTCGTCACCCAACCGGACAAACGGCGGGGGCGGGGGAGCAAAATGACTCCTTCTCCGGTGAAGGCGATCGCGATCGATGTCGGTTTGCCCGTCTGGCAACCCCGCCGTATCAAAAAAGATGCCGACACCCTGGCAACATTGCGATCGGTGGGGGCGGATGCGTTCGTGGTGGTCGCTTACGGACAGATTCTGTCGCCGGAAATTTTGGAAATGCCACGGTTGGGGTGTGTGAACGCCCACGGCTCGATTTTGCCCCGGTATCGGGGGGCGGCTCCGATCCAGTGGTGCCTGTACCACGGGGAAACCGAAACCGGCATCACTACCATGTTGATGGATGCGGGGATGGACACCGGGCCGATGGTGTCGAAAAATTACACCGCCATCGGGTTGTTGGAAAATGCCTCGGACCTGGCGGGACGGCTGGCGGGGATGGCGGGGGATCTGTTGCTGGAGACGCTCTCGAAGTTGGCGGAGGGGACGGCGGAGCTGACCCCCCAGGACGACGCGGAAGCCACCTACGCCCCGTTAATTGGGGGGGATGACTATCAACTGGACTGGTCCGAACCCGCGATCGCTCTCCACAACAAAATTCGCGGTTTCTACCCCAACTGCGTCACCACGTTTCGGGGCGAACCGATGAAAATTGCCGCCACGGTTCCCCTCGGTTCCCAGTATGAATCTCAACTTCCCCCGGAATTTGCCCCGTTATTTTCTCTCACCCCGAAATTGGGAGCGGCGGGGGAAATTGTCGCGATCGCCAAGCGTTTTGGGCCGGTGGTCCGAACGGGGGAGGGATATTTGTTACTTTCGGAAGTGAAGTTGCCGGGAAAACGGGCTCAGTCGGGATGGGATTTTGTCAACGGAACCCGTGTGGCGATCGGCGAAAGAATCGGATAAAATTAAATGCAGTATTGGAGCGGCTTCGTTGGGGTGCAAATTTTCCGATCGCGATCGGTTCCCCAGGAAGCGAGTAAATGTCTTAAAACAGTCAGCCGTCAGTCAGATATCTAGTCCATACTCCCCTTTTCAATTTTTTTCGCCCTAGACTAGGATAGAGCAGAAATTCGATCAAACTACCCAGCATAATAATATTGAGATGGTCAGCCAAACCCCAGAGGTCAATTTTCCCGTTCATCTGCAGGACGATACCGCTCGGGTCACAATTCCCCATCGCCTGAGCGTCCTCGAAGCCGTTGCTTTCAAGTCAACTTGTCACAATCTGGTTTTGGGCGACCCAGTTCCCAAAGCGGTCGTCCTCGACTTTAGCGAAACAACATTTATCGACAGCAGCGGGGTGGGGGCACTCGTGAGCAACCTCAAAGCTGCCAAGGAAAAACAAGTCGAATTGCGTCTGAAAAATGTCGGCCCCCAGGTTATGGCCGTTTTTTCCCTCACGTCCCTCGATCAAGTGTTGACTTTCGATCAGGATGCACCCGTCACGCCCCAACCGGTGGGAAATACGGACAACAGCCAACTGTTGCCGGTTACGCACCCGTCGGTCCGATCTTGGATCAAACGTTTCATCGATATTGTCGGGGCCATCGTCGGCTTGGCAATTACGGCGGTCTTATCCATTCCCATTATTATTGCGATTCGCCTCGACAGTCCCGGCCCGATCTTTTTCGGGCAAATTCGTTGCGGCTGGATGGGAAGACGGTTCCGAATGTGGAAGTTTCGCTCGATGGTTCCCGATGCCGAAGCCCTCAAAAGTAGCATTCCCAACCAAGCCAAAGGTCAGATTTTTAAAAATGACAATGACCCCCGCGTGACCCAGGTGGGCCGGTTTCTACGGCGGACCAGTTTGGATGAACTGCCCCAATTTTGGAATGTTTTAAAAGGGGAAATGAGCCTGGTGGGAACGCGCCCCCCCACCCCCGATGAGGTGGAACGCTACGAGGTGCCACAGTGGCAGCGTCTGGACGTGAAACCCGGAATGACGGGAGAGTGGCAAGTTGGCGGGCGATCGCAGATCAAAGATTTTGAAGATATTATCCGGCTCGACCTGAAGTATCAAGAAAACTGGAATCTGATGTACGATCTCAAGCTCATTTGGCGGACGATCGCAGTTCTGTTCAATAAAAATAGCGGCGCAATGTAGAATTAATGGAAGATGAAAAGCTCTTGGCGCGATCGCATCTTCAAGTTCAGACGGACCTACAGTCATTGGAGGAGATTTTAGCGTGGTTTGAAAAAATCACGGCTCCTTTTTTGGCTTCGGATCTGATGTACAGGTGTCAGATTGCTATCACGGAAGGATTTACAAATGTCGTGCGTCACGCCCATCGGGAATTGTCCGAGACAACTCCGATCGATATCGAAGTGACGATTTTCTCAAACTGCATCGAAATGCAGATTTGGGATGCTGGAAAACCGTTCGATCTCGAAAAAACGTTGCATCTGATTCGCGAACAACATCTCGCTCCTTTGGAACAAGAAGGGGGAAGGGGATTGATGTTCATGTCCAAACTCACCGACGAATTGACTTATCGTCGGGTCGGCAATTCTCGCAATTGTCTGACCCTGCGGAAACGGTTTTCTTAGCAGTCCAATATCCGACCGGATCATCTACCATTTCAACAGGTTTTACACCGCTCGATCGCCCTCTCTCCCTTCTATATCTTTGATATCATGTTCGCTCAAATTGTTATAATTCCTGGGTTTCCTTGCCCCCCTTCTGAAGAGGCTCAAAACTTGTGCCGATTGCCGATTGCCTATGGCCTTTTCTCAAAGGATGGTGTAAGTGTTTAAACGGACTTGAGCAGATTGTTATTTTATGGCTCGATCGCAACTTCCTTGGGACGTTTTAAGTCGCTTCGTGGAGATCCGATCTCCCTGGCTGACCCTGATCGGTGAAAAATTACGAGATAACCGAAGCCAAATTTTGGAGTATTGGCGGGTTGAAAAGGCGGATTCTGCCGTCATATTGACAATAGAAAATAATCAACTGGTGCTTCCCGTGGCGGGGTACCGTCCGGGTTTGGGAGAGGCGACGTTGGATTTTCCGGGGGGGCGGGTTCCGGCGGATCGGGAGGCGATCGATGTCGTCCCCCAGATTTTGGAGCGGGAATTGGGGGTGGCGGAAAGTGAGATTTTGAAAATCGAATCTTTAAATGATAAAGGTTGGGCAGTTAATAGTTCTTTTTCTAACCAAAAACTTTACGGTTTTGTAGCAAAATTGCTGCCAGACTATGCGAGCGATCGCGATAAAATTGGGGCGACCTATCCGATGACCTCCGAGGGAATCGCGGCACTTTTGCGGGATTTGACCTGTCTCCAGTGTCGGGCGGTTTTGCTGGAGTGGATGCGATCGCAGTCCTGATTGATGGCAGTTTCAAGGACTTTCTAGGCGATCGTTTAAATCCTCAAGTTGGATATCCAGACTGCTTGGGAATCAATTCCGGATCGAATTATGATTCCCTATCATTGAGGTCAACTTCGAGACAGTCGCTGCACCGACTGTCCTCCCAAAAGCCGGTGGGTTTCCCGCAGGAATTGGGGGATTTTGTCGGCGTGGGGGCTGTTTTGCAAACAGGTTTTTAAATCCACTTGATCGACGGTTTCGGCATTTTGTCCGGGGAACCAGTGACCGCCATTTCCGAGCAGGTTATAGCGCATTTTTCCGTATTCTACCATATCGTAGGCGATCGCCAAGTTTCGCAGCCACAAAATACTCGGAATGTTGATGTTATTGGGGGTTTCTTCCGGTTGGGGTAAACCCTGATGCCAGGTTTTCAACCAATTTTCGCCCAGGGTTTCGATCGCCGTATTTTCTAGGCGTTCTAAGATCGGTGGCAACAGTTCGTCCCAGCGATCGAGAAGGGGGATGGTTTTCAAATGTTCGTCAAAATCCGAGGGTTTTGATGCCCCTAAACTCAGGGTATGAACTTCGGGATGGGACAGACAAAATAAGTCGTTAAACACCATCGGACTGAGGGGAGAACACAACTCCACCAACTTTTTGGGGGGGTCGTACAATTTGCCGCCTTTGTCGGAGGGACTGATAATAAATACGCCCATATCGTGGCGGGTGGCGGCTTCGATCGCGGGCCAGTTCAGTTGGTTGATATAATACCAGTGCAAGTTCACATAGTCGAATTGATCGGTTTCGATCGCATCGACAATCACATCCGTCGGGCCGTGGGTGGAAAAGCCGATAAACCGCACTTTTCCTTCCCGCTGCAACTCCCGGGCGACTTCCAAGCAACCGGGCGATCGCGTGCAGTAATCCAAAAGTTCCGGCGTATTGATGCCGTGCAAGCCCAATAAATCGACGTAATCCAACTGTAAATAATTGAGGGATTTCTCGAAGTCGCGACGGAACTCCACCGGGTCAGGTTTGGGGGAAACTTTGGTTTGAATAATCAACCGTTCCCTCGGCAATTTTGGCAAAATCCAGCCCAACTGCATCTCGGACGTTCCGTATCCCCTCGCCGTTTCGATGTGGTTAATTCCAACTTCGAGGGAACGGCGGATCGTCGCTTCGAGCTTCCGCTGACTTTCGACCGGTACGCGATCGGCGGACGTGTCCTGCCACTGGTATTGATACCGCATTCCCCCGCAGGAAAAGACGGGCATGGGCAGTTCGGTGCGTCCGAAACGTCTGTAGTGCATCATGGGATTTTTACAGTTTCAACGGTCGGGGATACTCTGAGTAGTATAACGATTTTTTTTGGATGCGGGCAATAATCCCCCCCGGCTACCCCAGAGCCGTTTGATTTTCCCTCGAAAAATGGCGTTTGGGGGCGGAGGGGCGGAGGGGCAGAGGGGCGGAGGGGAAATTTTTTGGAATCATATCAAATCCAGTTGAATACCCAGAAATCAAAGCCAACTCCGGCTCCCCCCTTGTTAAGGGGGGCTGGGGGGGGATGAGGGGGGGCGGGTCAATAACCGGATCTGATATAAAAAGATATTTTCAACCGGAAAAAACTCTCGCTCCTCGTCCCCCATCAACAGTTTTCCTGCTTGAGAAGGGGGGGAGGAAAAGGAAGTTATGAAATTTCGCGGATGACGGGTTTGCCGTCCTCAATTTCGCCGACCAAAATTAGATCCGCGACTCCCACAAATAACCCATTTTCTAATACCCCCGGAATGTTATTGAGGGTTTTTTCCAACTCCGCTGGGTTGTCGATCGCGTCGAATTTGACATCGATGACCATGTTGCCCTGGTCGGTGATCACGGGCCCGGCTTTTTTGACACCCATCCGCAGGGTGGGTTGGCCGCCGAGTTTTTCGATCGCCCGCATCACGGGAGTCATGGCCATCGGCAGGACTTCCACGGGTAGCAGAAAGGTAGAACCGAGGCGATCGACCAATTTCGACCCGTCCACGACCACGATAAACAGGTCGGCGAGGGAATCGACGATTTTTTCGCGGGTGTGGGCCGCACCGCCGCCCTTGATCAGGTTTTTATTGGGATCAACTTCATCGGCGCCGTCGATGGCGACATCCATGCGGTCGATTTCATCTAAACTTGTGAGGGGGATGCCATATTCTTTGGCGAGCACGGAGGCCTGAAATGAGGTGGGAACGCCCTTGATGTCCTTGAGGTCGCCACTTTTGAGGCGTTCGCCCAAAAATTGGATCGCGTAGGCGGTAGTTGAGCCCGTTCCCAGGCCGATGATGGAACCGGACTGAACGCGGTCTGCCGCTGCCTTCCCGACCTGCTGCTTCATCAACTTTACGGGGTCTTGTTCTGAACTCATGTTTGATACTCCTAACGGCTGTCTTGAATCACTCGTAATGTGAACGATCAGTTTTCACTTTATCGCGGTTCGGAGCGGATGAAACACCCGATTTTGGAAAACTGCAAAACGGCCGGGGAGATTTGTTGAAGCGATCGCGATATTGTATTATACCACACAAAGGCGATGGGCATCGCCAAGGCTAACAGTTTTTGATTGGATTGGGACAATTGGTGAATTCAGAACAAATTGGGGATTATTTAAACCGAGGATGGCAGTCTTATCTTCAGGGAGATTATCAGGCGGCGATTCAGAATTACCGCCACGTTTTAGAACTGAATCCAAAGGATGGGGAAATTTATTGCAAACTCGCCGAAGCATATATATATAACGAGAAAGTTGAAGCGGCGATTTCGGCGTTGGAAAATGCGTTAGAATTGCGGCCAGATTTCGCGTCGGCTTATTGGCGAGTGGGAAATGCCCTCCAGCAGTGCGGCCGTACAGAATTGGCAATTTGGGCCTATACCCAGGCGTTAGATATTCGCCCCGAATCCGCCATCGCTTGGGCGAATTTGGGGAGTGTTTATTATCAGTGTCGGCGGTTTGAAGAGGCGATTCAATGTTATCAAAAATCCCTGGAACTTCAACCGGATTGGGCGGTGGTGTATTGGATGTTGGGAAATGCCCTGTTCCAAACGGGTAAACTTCCCGAAGCGATCGCCCGCTACCAGGAGGCGATTCGACGGCAACCGAACCGACCGCAATTTTATCTGAAATTGGCGGAGGCATTGTCGAAGGTTCACCGGAAAGAAGAGGCGATCGCAAACTACAAAAAAGCCCTGACTCTCGATCCCGAAAATCGCGAAACCCTTCTCGAAAAAATCCGGGAATTGGAACCCCAAATCGATGTCGATTTATCCGACTCTCTCAGTTTCGTGGAAGAGTCGGACGAACGGTTTGAAGAACGGGGGGTTGACTTATCCGAACAAGTCTTTGAGGGGGAACTGCGATCGCATCCCGAAACGGCAGAATCGGAAACGTTAGTTCCCGCCCACACCGAACAGTTTTTCGTGGAACGTCCCGAGGCAGTTTCCCCGCCGAAACCGGAACTTTCCCCGGCGGAAATGTTACAAAAACAGGCGGAATTGTATTTATCCCAGGGGAACTGGGAAGGGGCGATCGCGGCTTGTCGGGAAGCCCTGAAATTGCGGCCGGATTTGCTGTTAGCGTTCGTGACGTTGGGCAATGCCCTCCACTTTCAAGGCAAGGTTGACGCCGCGATCCGTGCCTATTCCCAAGCCCTGAAAATTGACCCCAATTTTGCCGAAGTTTACGCCAACCTCGCCACCATGTATTTACACCGGGGGCGGATGGAAGAGGCGATCGCCCACTATCAAAAATCCGTGGAACTCAAACCCGATCTCGCCGCCGTTCACTGGAATTTGGGGCGGGTTTACCAACAGTTGGGGCGGGCGGAAGAGGCGATCGCGGCTTGGAATGAAGCTTTAAAATTAAAACCGGATTTGGTGGCGGCAGAATTTAACTTTGAATTCGGCAACAGTCTCGCCCGCCGGGGACAGTTGGAGGAGGCGATCGCGAGTTACAAGCGGGCGATCGCCGGGAAACCGAATTGGGCGGAACCCTACGGGAATATCGGCTGTCTGTTATCGCAGCAAAACCGATTTGAAGAGGCGTTGGAACAGTTCCAAAACGCGATCGCCCTCAATTCGGAATTGCCGGAATTGTACCTCCACACCGCCCGGATTCTGACGAAATTGGGACGCCACCGGGACGCGATCGCGGCTTATCAAAACCTGATTCGCCTCCAACCCGACTACGCGGACGGGTATGCCAATATGGCGAATATGTACGCGACGATCGGGGAAATTACACCGGCGATCGCAAACTATAAAAAAGCGTTGGAATTGCAGCCGAAATGGGCGGAGGTTTACTGCCGCCTCGCCCATATCCAAAAACAGGATAGCCCCCAGGAAGCGGTGGCGAATTTGGAAAAGGCGATCGAACTCAAACCCGACTTCGGCGAAGCTCACCAACAACTCTGCGATCTCCTCAGCCATTCTACCAATTTAGGGAAAGCCAGAAAAGCTGCCGATCGCTACTGGGAAACCTGTTCCAATACCATCCCCATTTTTTGTGCAATCGCCTATATTTTCGCCTACACCCAATCCGGTGCCTGCGAAGAAGCATTGGAAAAATTGCGGGAATTGGAACGCATCTGCCGCGATCGCATCGGAACGTTGACAGACATGGAAATTCGCCTCATTTACGAGATTTTATTATTCACCGTCCCCCACCTGCGGGACGATTTGGAAGCCAACGCCAAATTTTACCGCCTCATCTGTCAATCCTACTACAAAGGACCCGTCGCTGAACCGCCGAACATTTACGCTGAACCGCGATCGCCCCTGAGAATTGGCTTCCTTTCCAAACACTTTCGTCGCCACTCCGTCGGCTGGTGTAGCGAAGCAGTCATCCGGGAATTAACAACAATAACACCCCAGGTTAATTTATATGTCAGCGGGCGACTTCACCCGGATGAGGTGACGGAACGCTTTCAAAAAATGACCGCCAAATTTTATCAGCCGAAACACTATCCCAACGGCTTCGCTTCGGCGGAAGAATTGAGTCGAGAAATTCGTGGCGATCGCGTCGATGTTTTGGTGGATTTGGACTCCATTACCATCCCCGTTAACGTCCAAGTTCTGCACAGATCCCCGGCCCCCGTCTGCGTCACCTGGCTGGGATTCGATGCCCCCTATTTATCCCCCAACCACTATTTTATCTGTGATGAAAATAGCCACCCGCCGGGAATCGAACGCCATTATTTTGAACGGTTAGTTCGCCTGCCCGAAACCTCGGTCGCGATCGACGGACTCCCCACCCGGCCGGTGGACTGCCGCAGCGTCAGGCAGCAGTTAAATATCTCCCCAAATGCGATCGTTTTTCTGTGTGTCGCCCCCGGACGAAAAACCAATTGGGAGATGATTCTGGCCCAGGTGAAAATTTTGCGATCGGTGCCCGAGAGTCTTTTAATTCGCAAGGGGCAGGGCGACCCGCAATTACTTCGCAAAATGTACAATGATGCCTGCGAAGCGGAAGGGGTGGATATGAACCGATTAATTTTTATCGGTCTGACGAAAACGGAGGAGGAACATCGGGCGATTTATAAGGTGGCGGACGTGATGTTGGATTCTTATCCCTACAACGGCGGGACCCACAATTTGGAGGCGTTGTGGTCGGAATTGCCCGTGGTGACGCGATCGGGGCGGCAGTATTTGTCCCGCATGGGTTACGCTTTTTTGAAGGCTGTTAATCTGGATGTGGGCTGGGCTTGGAGTTGGGAAGAATACGCCCAATTGGGTATCGAATTCGGCTGCAATGCGGCGTTGAGGCGGCAAATTCGCGATCGCTTGGCGATCGCCAAACAACCCGATACCCTGGCGCCACTGTGGAATCCGAAGCAGTTGGCTAACCAGATGTATCGGGTATTGGAAGAATTGCGATATCGGCAGACACCCTGAAATGATTGATATCGTGGCGGATAAGCGTCGGCTTTTTGATGTCAGTTAACGGAGAATTATGCACCCTTTATGTGGCTTTTTAAGGGTAAAAGTATCGGTCGCCCGGTCGATTTAATTTTCCCGAGTCGGGTCGGAAATCAAGACTTTAAACTCTGGATGATCCCAGATGTTCTCACTTTCTGCAGCCATTCTTCTCTGTTGATCGATGGGACGATTCATGAAGCATCCCCGGTTATCCGGACTGACGAGACATCCATTTACATCCTCTGGATGATAGGCTAACTGTAGCAAAGTGCCGGTTACAAAGCTGCCCAAGATCGTACTGACTGCAAACAAAATGATTTTTCCGTACATATCGTTACCGTTGACTCATGTTTTCTCCTACCTGGATTCATTAAAGCCAGGTTGGTAATTTTTGGGAATGTTGGAAATACTGAAACTTTTGGGCATCAAAAATACCGTTCAATGGAACGTATTTCATCCGTAAAAATACGGATGCACAAAAGACAGTCTGTTGGCATTTTAATCCGCCGACCCAATGATTGCTATAAAATTTTGGTCAATTTTTCCCGTTTTTTGTAAATATTTAGTAAAATTTTAAATTGATAAATTATAGCTTTTAATTGATTGTAAATAAAGATTGCACCCTCTTAAAGTGATTTGAGGGGTGCAAAAAAATTAAATTTTGAGTGGGATATCAAGCCCGATCAATCGTTCTCAAAACCGTACAACCGCGATCGCACGGCTAATCGATCGGATTCGAGGGGCAAATTTACAATGATAAATAGCCATTTTGAAGTGAGTATTAATCCCGCTATTTTCCTGATACTTAATCTGGTCGATCAAATTCGACTATCCCAGCCTTTAACCCTTGATAGTCCCATTCTTCTTCGACATTCAAAGCAGCCCGTCTTTGTTCGTCGATGGGACGATTCATGAAGCATCCCCGGTTATCCGGACTGACGAGGCATCCATCGACATCATTTTGACTGTATACCATTTGTATGCCGGTTGCAACCGTCAACACTCCCAAAAACAAACCGGCGGCAGATACAGTCACCTTTTCGTACATATTAATCATCCGTTAAATCACTTAAGTATCGATCAAAAGCACCATCTCATCTTAATCAAGTTTCGAGACACTTTAGATAAAGTTTTGATGAATTTTTCGGGTTTTTTATAAAAATTAAGTAAAATTACAGTGTATCAATAATGTTATAGAATTGACTCTAAATGGCGCTAACGGGAGCTTTTTAGTGGGTTAATGGGTGAGGACAATGGCGATCGCCCCCCCGTTCGGACAATATCTCCGTACACAACCGCGATCGCACGGAGATGGACGGCCGGAAGATGCGATCCGTGAAAGCAAGGATGACGCAATAGCCATTTGGGGCGCAGGTTGGCGCCCCTACAATTCCCGACACCCGACACCCGACCCCCAATTTCCCGCGATCAAACGCGCTATTATTAGCGGTAGTGTCAATCCGGGCCTGACAGGTCGTTGCCGTGGAACATCCGGTTTCATCCACCATTCACTGTATCAATCCCAACTGCCCCAAGCCAGACGGACAGCTTTGGGGGAACAAATTCTGTCAAAATTGCGGGGCGCCCCTGCAACTGAACCACCGCTACATCCCCCTCCGCTGCCTGGGAAGCGGGGGATTTTCCAAACTCTACACCGTCTGGGACCCGAAAACCCAATCCGAAAAAGTTCTGAAAGTCCTAGTCGAACCCTCCCCCAAGGCCCTGGAACTGTTTGAACTCGAAGCCGCCGTCCTCGCCCACCTGCACCATTCCGGTGTCCCCCGGGTCGCCCCCGACGGCTATTTTTTCCTCCGCCGTCGCCACGCCAACCGCCTAGAACTCCCCTGCTTGGTGATGGAAAAAATCCACGGCCCCACCCTCGAAGAAGTCTTGGAACGCTACCCCGAGGGCTGTCCCGAAGAGTGGGTGATGGGGTGGCTGCACCAAGCCCTCGACATTTTGCGGGAATTGCACCGGCGGGGGATCGTGCACCGGGACATCAAACCCTCCAATTTGATGCTACGATCCGCGACAGCGCACCTATCGCCCTCCGAAGACCCTTTCGACGATCGCCACATCGGCAAAAATCAGTTGGTGATGATCGACTTCGGCGGCGCCAAGCAGATCGGCGCGATCGCCCACGGCGACCGGGAAACCACCCCCAGAAGCAACACCCGCCTGGTGTCTCCGGGCTACAGCCCCCCGGAACAGATCGTCGGCGCGGCGGTGGGTCCCCCGGCGGACTTTTACGCCCTGGGGCGCACCTGCATCCACCTGCTGACGGGCGCCTACCCCGCCGATCTCGAAGATTCGATGACGGGTGAATTAGTGTGGCGGCACCGGGTTTCCGTCAGTTCCGCCTTCGCCGAACTGTTGGATCAGATGGTACAAAACGAATTCCGCGATCGCCCCCAAACCGCCACCGACATCCAAACCGACCTCTTCCGCATCGCCAGGATGAAAAAACACCCCCGTCGGATGATGTCTGTCTCGGAACTGTGCCTGGATCTGGTCAAAACCGCCTTGATCGAAGTCGATCGCACCCTGTGGGCCGGAGTGCAATGGCTGGGAAATGCGATCGCGGCGGCGGGACGGGCGACGGTCGAAGTCACCTGGGAAACGGGACTGGCGGCTTCTGGTGGCATGGTGGGGGCGGCGATCGGCCTGATTTTGGCTTACTGGTCCCCCCTCGGCGAACTGCTGGCCGAGGCCCTCGCCGAGGATCTGCCCCTCCCCTTTGCCAACCTCGCCGCCCATTTCGGGGCGGAAATGCTGGTCTTCGGTCTGGCTGGCCTGGGTACCGCCCTCGGGCTGACGGACGGGGGCGGCTTCGATCAGTGTCGCCGCTACGGATGGGCGGGTTTGATGGGAGCCCTGGGCTACATGGCCGGGGGGGCGATCTGGCGCATCGTCAGCGCGATCGCCTTTATACCGGGATTTCGGGAACTGGCCGCGATCGGGTGGCTGTGGGTGGGCCTCGCCACCGGCATCCTCACCTGGGGACTGGGATTCACCAGCCACCGCCCGGTTTACGCGATCGGTGCCGCGGCCGGAACCGCCGCCATTTTCTGGGGTTTGGGTGTCTCGAACCTTCTCCCCCCGGCGGTGTTGCAATTTCCCACCGTCGGCTTGCAGGCGGAATGGCAGCAGTTTCGGTTGGGTATCGCTTTCGTCGGTTTGCTCGGATGCGCGATCGGTTTGTGTTTGGGGGGCATTCACTATTTGATCGTCCCGATTTTGCGCTGGTTGGGATGGCGTTGATTGACATTCCCGTTGTCGGGCTTGAACCCCTAATTGAAAGGCGCTCAAGCGCAACAACAATTAACAATCAAATGATTCCAATTCTCCGCCGCGGCGACAGTTTCCCCGCCCGAAGCCGTGCCGGCGGCGACCTTGCCCGTGAGGCCGGCTGTCGATTACCTCTTTCATTTCATCCAAAAGTTGGCGCACCAGTTCCCATTCTTCTCCCTCGTTCCCTTCGCATTTCACCTCCCACCGCCGAACCAACTGCTGCAATTCCGTGCAGGTCCGTCCGTCGTAAATTTCATCCCCTCGATCTAATTGTTTGCCGATGTCGAGTAATTCGTCCTTGAGGGCGACGGGAACCCGGATGGTTTGGGTTTCCCCGGTTTGCCACGCGGCTTTGCGACCCGCGCCTTGGCGACGTCCACCTCTTCCGTGCATTTTTCAATTCTCCTGCAAACTTGAGTTGACGCTACCACTATAGCGCCTTTTTTGATTTCGTGTCAATATCTATTGATGAATTTTCATGGTAGCCATAGATTTTGTAACGAAATATCTATGGCTCGCGGAGCCGGGTCGATCGCCCTATTCCTCCGGTATCCAATCCGCGATCGCCTCCCACCCCTTCCCCCGTCGCAGGGCCACTGGATCGTCCGACGTCAGATCGATGATGGTCGAAACCTGGTAATCCAAATCCGTCCCGTCATCCACGATGATATCGACTAACTTTTCCAAAGCATCAAACAATTGCATTTTATCATATTTTTCAGGTATTTTTGGAATCAAAGGCGAGGGTTCATCTTCTTCCTTTATATGGGCGGAAGTGGAAATGACCGGATTTCCGAGAGCCTCGATAATGGACAGACATACGGCATTGTCTGGGACGCGAATGCCCGTCGTCTTTCGCTTCGGAGACATCACCAATTTCGGAACCAACTTTGTCGCCGGAAGTAAGAACGTATAACTGCCAGGAATCAGTCGCTTGATAGTGCGGTAAGCCGGATCAGTGACGATCGCATAATCAGAAATATTGGACAAAGACGAACACAAAAACGTCAGCGGTTTATCATTTGAAATTTGTTTGATCTGTCTCACCCGCTGAACCGCCGACTTGACCGTTAGATCGCAGCCGATCGCGTAGACGGTATCCGTGGGGTACAGCATCACCGCCCCGTCTTTGAGATCGTTTTTGATCTGGTCAACGGTGCGTTTTTGAGGGGTGTCCGGATGGAGTTCGTACAAAGTAGCCATAATTCAAGCCGGTAAATTGGGACGATAAGAGTGTAATCCAAGAATCCGCCCTGGGGGGAATGTTCATAATCAGGTGGGGGCAAACCTCTGAGGCGGCTCATTCATCATTTGGGCAACCTTACAGGGTTGCCCCCACGGAAAAGGGGCGGAGGGGCGGAGGGGCGGAGGGGCAGAGGAAGCGGAGGAAGAAAATTTCATTTTTCATTTTTCATTTTTCACTTTCCCCACCGAGCACACCCCACCGAGCACACCCCACACGCGGCGCCATATCATATTCTTCGACCCCCTTGAAATGAAAAACAGACCGCCGACCATGACAAAGATCGCCTATCTCCAATGTCCGACCGGAATCGCCGGAGATATGTGTCTCGGCGCCCTCGTCCATGCGGGGGTTCCGCTGGAGTATTTGGCTGAAAACTTGGAGAAATTGGGAATTTCCGAGGAATACCACCTGCGGTCTGAGAAGGTATTGCGAAACGGCCAGCAGGCGACAAAAGTTCATGTCGATTTGACCGAGCGCCACCACCACACCCGCCACCTGTCGGATATCGAAAATCGTATCGGTGCGGCGGAACTGCCCCCACGGGCGAAAAACTGGAGTTTGGCGGTATTTCGCAAACTGGCGGAAGCGGAGGGGGCTGTACACGGGATCGACCCCCAGCAAGTCCACTTCCATGAAGTCGGGGCCACGGATGCGATCGTCGATATCGTCGGGACCTGTTTGGGACTCGACTGGCTGAACGTCGCGCACCTCTACTGTTCTCCGTTTCCTGTAGGGGGGGGAACCGTCCGGACGGCCCACGGAAAACTCCCGGTCCCTGCCCCGGCGACCCTGAAACTGTGGGAAATGCGGGGAGTCCCCGTCTACAGCAACGGCATCGAACGGGAACTGGTGACGCCCACCGGCGCCGCGATCGCCGTCACCCTGGCCACAGATTTCGGCCCCCCGCCGCCGATGGTACTCGGACGGGTGGGGTTGGGGGCGGGTTCGGCCGATTTGCCCCTACCCAACATTCTGCGGCTGTGGTTGGGGGAGGGGACGGAAACGGAGCGTCATTCCCACGGAACTCATGCCGCCCATTCCCAGGGCGAAACGGTGGCGGTATTGGAAACCCAAATTGACGACCTCAGCCCCCAGGCGATCGCGTACACTTCGGAGGCGTTATTTGAGGTGGGGGCGGTGGATGTGTTCGCCCAACCCGTGACGATGAAAAAATCCCGCCTGGGGACGTTGCTGACGGCGATCTGTCACCCGGAGAAAATTCACGCCTGCGAAGATATTCTATTTCGAGAAACCACAACTTTGGGGATTCGCCACAGTTATCAATCCCGGAGGATTTTGCAGCGGGAATTGCAGGCGGTGGAGACGGAATACGGACCGGTGCGGATGAAGGTGGCATTTTCCGGCGATCGCATCGTCAACGTCCATCCCGAGTACGAAGATTGTGCCGCGATCGCCAAACGGCATCAAATCCCCTGGTTGGACGTTCACCGAAATGCTTTGCACCGCTGGTATTTGTCGGGGAGGTGAGAGGTAATCGGTAATCGGTAATTGGTCAAATTTCCTTTTCTTCTCTCCCTCCTCTGCTTCCTCTGCTTCCTCCGCTCTTTTTTACCATGTCCTACGATTTAATCTTACGAAATTGTCGCCTGTTGCGATCGCCCGATGTCACAGAAACGGCGGATGTCGCCCTATCGGGGAAAAAAATAGCCGCCATTGCACCCCGTATCGAAGCATCGGGGAAAACGGAATATGATGTGGGGGGAAATTTGGTCAGTCCTCCCTTTGTGGAATCCCACATCCACCTCGACTCGGCTTTGACAGCGGGGGAGCCCCGCCCCAACGAAAGCGGGACGCTATTCGAGGGGATTTCCATTTGGGAAGAACGGAAAAAAAATCTCACGGTTGAAGATGTCAAAAAACGGGCGATCGCCACCTTGAAACTACAGGCACAACAGGGGATTTTATTCGTCCGCAGCCACGCCGATGTCAGCGAGTCTCACTTAATTGCACTGCGGGGATTGTTGGAAGTCCGGGAGGCGGTAAAAGATTGGATGACTTTGCAAGTCGTCGCCTTTCCCCAGGATGGAATATACAGCAGCCCCGAAAACGAATTGCTATTGGAAAAAGCCCTAGAAATGGGGGCGGATGTTGTGGGCGGCATCCCCCACTACGAATTCACCCGGGAAGATGGGGTAAAGTCCGTTCACCGCACCTTTGAACTGGCGGAAAAATACGATCGCCTCATCGATATCCACTGCGACGAAATCGACGACGAACAATCCCGATTTTTGGAACTGGTCGCCGCCTGTGCGGTGCGTTCCGGACTCGGCGCCCGCGTCACCGCCAGCCATACAACAGCTTTCGCTTCCTATCCGAATGCCTACGCACTCAAACTGATGGGATTGTTGGGGCGATCGCGCATTAATTTTATCGCCAATCCTTTGATTAATATTACCCTGCAAGGTCGCACGGATACCTATCCGAAACGGCGGGGAATTACCCGCGTAAAAGAATTGTGGAAAAACGGATCGAACGTCAGTTTCGGACACGACTGCATCCGCGATCCCTGGTACGGTTTGGGAACCGGAAATATGCTGGATGTCGCCCACATGGCGGTCCACGTCTGCCAGATGACGGGGTTATCGGAAATTGATGCCTGTTACGATATGGTGACTGGGAACGGTGCGAAAACCTTATCTGTAGAAAACGATTACGGAATCGAAGTCGGAAAAACCGCCAATTTAATTGTTTTAAATGTCGGGAATCGCTACGAAGCAATCCGGATGCGATCGCCCGTCCGCCAGGTATTCAGTCGCGGCAAGTTGCTGGCGGAAACGAAACCGGTTCAGTCCATTTTTTACGATGGTTAAAGTCAAATATTTACAATTTCCTTGGGCAGACAAACTGTGAAACCCTGATATTGAAGTAATTTAATTGCCCTATTTCCGATTCCCTATTCCCTGCACACAGTGCTATAGCAGGGCAGTTGGGTTTGAGATTTATTCGCTAACGAGCAGGATTTCACCCGTCTCGAAATCGGAGTATCCGCCGACAATTTGGAGTTTGTTATCGGCCTGGAGTTGCGAGATAACGGGCGATTGATTGAGCAAATTGATTTGATATAAAATATTAGCCTCGGTCGCATTTCGGATCGCTGTTTGATCGTCTCCTTGTCCCAAGTAGTTTGCGATCGCCGGTTTGATTTGATCCAAAATCACTCCAATTTGACCCGGAACTTCCGCACCATTCATGGTTGAAATGACGGCTCCACAATCTTGATGCCCGATCACCATCAAGACCCTCGCTCCCAAGACCAATGTCCCAAATTCAAGACTTCCGATCGCCGATTCTGAGGCGATATTACCGGCATCTCGAACAACAAAAATATCGCCGAAACCGCGATCAAACAGAATTTCAATGGGAACTCTAGAATCCGCACAACTGAGAACAGCCGCAAAAGGAGTTTGCCCGGAAGCCACTTGTTGAAGATTAACGGTCGTTTGGTTGGGGTTTTCTTGCTTGCGTTTGACAAACCGCCGATTTCCTTGCATTAATTTTTCCAACGCTTCATCCGGGGTTAGATCCGTTTGGCTCATTCCGAGTTCGGGTCGAATGACCCCCGAACCGAGAACCGTTGCAATTAAACTCGTACCAATCATTCCGCCACCGTATTTAATGAGGCTGCGTCGAGAAAATTCAGGAGTGACTGATTTTTTTTTCATGATGAATAATTCGGGCAATCAAGTGGTTTTCGATGCCAGATCTGTAATGAATAACAGATCACTTTTGTGAGACGAGCTAACTTTACCATAGTTTTCATCAACTGAATGCTGAATTTTTGGCAACAATTTTGCCGTTCGGTCAACATTCCCGACCCCGGTCCCGATGCCATACCGATTCTGGAATCAATACCTAAAGTTATGAACCGCCATTGGAAGGGAAACCGCTACGAAGCCATCCGGACGCGATCGCCCGTCCGCCCGGTATTCAGTCGCGGACAATTGCTGGCGGAAACGAAATCGGCACGCCCTATCTTTTACGATAATTAAAATTTTAATTGAAGATAACCTGCTCTTAACAAAAACCCCTTACTCTGTCTACAATCCTCTCTCAAAGAAAACCGACAGAGTAAAGATAATTGATGATAAAATCTGTTAACAATTGGCTGAGTTCGGTTCACTTTGAACTCCCCATTCTTAAGGCGATCGCCAAACTTTTGGTGGCGGCATCGGTCGTCACCCTGGCGGCTTGTGGCGGTGATGAAACCGTCGATGAAAATGCCCGACTCGTCCTCAATCAGCGCCTTCGCTTGGTGGGTGCGGGCGCATCTTTCCCGGCTCCATTGTATCAGCGTTGGTTCCAGGAACTCTCTCAAAAAACACCCAACCTGCAAATCGACTATCAGTCCGTGGGGAGTGGGGCGGGGATCGAGCGATTCACCCAGGGGTTGGTGGACTTCAGTGCCAGCGATATCGCCATGACGGACGAACAAATCGACGTAGTTCAAAGGGGCGTTTTGCTACTGCCGATGACGGCGGGAAGTATCGTATTGGCTTACAACCTTCCGGAAGTCGAAAATCTGAGGTTATCTCGGGAAGCCTACACCGATATTTTTCTCGGCAATATTACCAACTGGAACGATCCGGTCATCACCCGAGACAACCCCGGTGTCGAACTGCCCAACCAACCCATCGCCGTCGTCTTTCGTTCCGACGGAAGCGGAACCACGGGGGTCTTTACTAAGCACATGAGTGCCGTCAGCGAAGAGTGGAAAAACCGCGTCGGACAGGGTGTGGCTGTCAACTGGCCGACGGGAATCGGGGGTGCCCGAAATGACGGCGTAGCCGCCCAAATTCGCCAATCTCCGGGTGCGATCGGATTTCTAGAATATGGTTTTGCCCGAAATGCGGGTTTACTTTCGGCAACACTCGAAAACCAATCGGGTAACTTTGTGGAACCGACGGGAGAATCCGCGACGAGCGCTTTGGAAGCCGTGGAGTTGCCCGAAAATTTGAGGGCTTTTATTGACGACCCGGAAGGCGAGAATTCCTACCCCATCGTCACCTACACTTGGTTACTCGTTTACTGAGACTATACCGATCCGATGAAGGCAAAAGCCATCGAGAGGATTGTCGAGTTCGGCTTGAATGAAGGTCAAGATATCAGCCCCGAGTTGGGTTATATTCGCCTCCCCCAAAATGTCCGGGAACGGGTCGCAGAAGTGGCCGACCAAATCACCCCAGATTTTCAAATCGAATTGCAGTAATATCAAATCCGGTTGAATGCCCTGAACAAAACGGGTCGGATATCGAGACCGCTTGGGAATCAATTCCCAAGCTAACAGCAAAAATCATCTAAAGATGATTGGGGAGTTGGTGCGGCTGAATAACCGGATTTGATATAATCATCAAAAAATGCGATTGATAGCGCTGCGCGCAGGTTGTCACCATACGAGCGTGTTATAGCAACCGCCAAGGCGATTGGGACAGTTATGCTCTAACCCAGTCCACTTAAGTGGACTTTTGCTATTAGCCTTGAAATTCATTTCAAGGCGGGTCTGAATTGGCAGATCAGTTCTAAGCGTCATGGCGACTGCTATATAGCAGTGTGCGCTGGTATAGTTACAGGTTAAAATGAAAAATGAAAAATGAAAAATGAAAAATCCCTTTATATTCCCATAAATCTGACCCGCTTGACCGTTGCCTTCCTCCGCTCCCGGTCGCTCCCTAACTGTAAACATACCAGCGCACTTTGCTATAACTCAAAAGATCGGTCTTTTCTTAAATTCAACTCTCATGTTCTGCGGTCAGTTATCGGGGTCGGATACGGGGGCTGAAGCCGGAGGACTGGGACACTTGATAATCCGAACTGGCGACTTTGTTCGGGCGATCGTGGCCTGTGGGAAGTCTTAAAAATCGGGCATTAATGTTAAAAATTTGTATAAAACAAAGGGATGTTAACCACCCGTGGTATCATTGCTGCTTAATTATCATGGCCATTGAATTGATGTGAGGTTAAAAAAGTGCCACTGAATAAACGCTGTATCGCCGAGTTTCTCGGTACGTTTTGGTTGGTTTTCGGCGGTTGTGGCAGTGCCGTCCTGGCTGCCAACTTTCCGGGGGGCGAGGATGCCACCAACCCCTTCGGAATCGCATTTGTGGGGGTCGCCATCGCCTTCGGTTTGACCGTATTGACGATGGCTTACGCGATCGGCCATATTTCCGGTTGCCACCTCAACCCCGCCGTTTCCTTCGGGCTGTGGGCGGCGAAGCGGTTCTCGGCTTCCGATTTGCTACCTTATATCATCGCCCAGGTTTTGGGGGCGATCGTGGGGGCGGGCCTGGTGTTCGCGATCGCCAGCGGACAGCCCGGTTTCGCCCTGACGGGTTCCAATCCCCTGGCGACCAATGGTTTCGGCGCCCACTCTCCGGGGGGCTATTCCCTGCTGTCCTGTCTGATTGCGGAAGTGGTCCTCACCTTTATGTTTTTGATGGTGATTTTGGGTGCGACGGATGCCCGCGCCCCCCAAGGTTTCGCCCCGATCGCGATCGGTTTGTCCCTCACACTGATTCACCTGATCAGCATTCCCGTCACCAACACCTCCGTCAACCCCGCCCGCAGCACCGGGCCGGCACTGTTCGCCGGGGTGGAATTATTTAGCCAAGTGTGGCTATTTTGGATCGCCCCGATTTTGGGTGCGATCGTCGCCGGATACGCCTACACCGCCCTTTTCACCGAGACTTCTATCGTCGAAACCCCGCTGACTCCCGACACCAAATAACGCAACTCTTCCGATTTCTGTTCATTTTTAAACAGCAAAACCGGGCGCCCCCAACTGTCCTTAACCGTGACAGTATTGAACGGGCGCCCGACTTTTTTCAGGGCATCCCATCTCTAGCATTCCAATTGTCTGGCCGCGATCCACTTGATGAGATTTTGCACCAATTTCGGATCGCGGGGTGAAAAGGTTTGCAGGTGGGTGGGGTTGTGTTCGGTAACGGCACAGATTGAACCGTCAAATTTGCCGAGATCTTCGAGGAGGCGATCGCTCATTTTTTCCCCGCCCCCTTCCAATTCCGCCGGATCGTAGAGAATCAAAACCGGGGTGCGATCGCACTCTAGCAATTCCCAATAGGTTTGCAATTCCGCCATCGTCTTGGGTGTTCCCTCCCCAGATTTGGGCAGTCCGGCTTTCACCATGTCTGTATAGATTTTTTCGGCGGGGTTGTGGCGATCGATAAACTTACTGCGATCGACACAAGCAGAATAACCAGCTAAATCATCATTATTTTGACAATAATACAGAAGCATTATATCCACCACTGTTTGATTACCAGGATCAATTTCTCCCATAAATTTTTCGATGTGTTTTTTATTTTCTGTATTGGTGGGGTGGGCGATCGCATTTCTCGTTGCCAACAAAAGATTGATCAAACTACGCTCGTATTGGTCGAAGTTATCCCCCTTGATGCTGTTGCGATTCTGAAAAACTTTATTCCACAAACTCGGGTCGTTAACTGTTTTGAGAACAATATAAGAGTCCGCCCAATTGAGATTTTTACCTTGATGAAAACTTCGATTCCTATCAAAAAAACTCCGCCAGTCGGGATGACGCTGCCAGTTGTTGCCCAATTTTTGCCGCAATTTTGCCTTGATAAACCGTTCCAGAGCGGGGGCTAAAAGCTCTCGAAAGGCTTTGTTGATGAGGTTGTGATTTTGCTCAAACGGGCTTTCGGCAAGGATAGACATGGGTTGGAGAGGGGCGATCGCTCTTTTATCATTATCCCCCTCGATCGCCCCCCAAAGGCTTAAATTTTGATTAAGAAAAGCGGCCGGATGCCCGGTTTGAGCGTCGGGATAGACTCCCGCTCTGCCCCCAGCACCCGACCGCCAAATCCTCAACTATTCCGGTTCCTGTCCGGACGCCACCGGAGCAGAATTTCTCAACTCCAATTCCGGGTGTTCCCCCTCCACCTGCCGACAATTCCACTCATTTTTAAACAGCAAAACCGGGCGCCCCCAACTGTCCTTAACCGTGACGGTATTGAACAGACGCCCGACTTTTTTCAGGGCATCCCATCCCCCCGCCACCCAGCGAGCGACGCTGTAGGGCAGCATATCCAGGCGGGTTTCTACTCCATATTCGTTCTGCATCCGGAACTGCACGACTTCAAATTGTAACTGCCCCACCGCCGCCAAAATCGGGTCCCGCTTCGACTCGTCCTGAGAGTACATGATCTGGATCGCCCCCTCTTCCCGCAGTTCGGAAATGCCTTTATTGAACTGTTTGAATTTGGAGGGGTTGGGATTTTTCAGGTAGGCGAACAGTTCCGGAGAGAAACAGGGAATCCCCTCGTATTCCAGCCGCTTGCCGTTGTAAATCGTATCGCCGATCGCGAATACCCCCGGATTGTTCAAACCGATCACGTCCCCCGGATAGGCATCGGCGATGGATTCCCGATCCTGGGCGAACAATTTTTGGGGGCGGGAGAGGCGGACGGTTTTCCCCGTCCGGGCGTGGCTGACGGTCATATCCTTCTCAAATCTACCCGTACACACCCGCACGAAAGCCACGCGATCGCGGTGTTTGGGGTCCATATTCGCCTGCAATTTAAACACGAATCCGGTAAATTCTGGATAATCCGGGGGAACATCTCCAATGGTGCTCTTGTGGGAACCCGGTTTGAGGGCGTATTCCAAAAACGCATCCAGGAATAATTGCACGCCGAAATTGGTCATGGCACTGCCGAAAAATACCGGCGTCATTTTGCCGCTATGCACAGCATCGAGATCCAAATCCGATCCCAATTCTTCCAACAGTTCCAGATCTTCTTTGAGTTGATAATAGAGATCCTGATCCAACAAGTCTTCGATGCGGGGGTCGCCCAATTCGAGTACCGTATCCAAAGCTTCTCGGGAGCCATGTTCGCTGCGTTCAAACAGGTGAATCTGCTTTTTGCGGCGATCGAAAACCCCCCGGAAGCGATCGCCCATACCGATGGGCCAATTCACCGCGTAGGTTTGCAACCCCAACTCCTTCTCAATTTCGTCCAGGAGTTCCAGGGGTTCGCGGCCGGGCCGGTCCATCTTATTCATGAAGGTAAAAATGGGCAGGCTCCGCAGCTTGCAGACCTCAAACAGCTTCCGTGTCTGCGGTTCGAGTCCCTTGGCGGCATCTTCGAGCATCACCGCATTGTCCGCCGCCGCCAGAGTCCGGTAGGTATCCTCGCTGAAATCTTGGTGTCCGGGGGTGTCGAGCAAATTAATCTGGGCGCCGCGGTAGTCGAACTGCAACACCGTGGAGGTGATGGAAATCCCCCGCTGCTGCTCCATCGCCATCCAGTCCGATGTGGCGTGTCGCTGGGCTTTCCGCACTTTGACGGCGCCCGCTTCGTGAATGGCCCCCCCGTACAGCAGCAATTTTTCGGTGAGGGTGGTTTTCCCGGCGTCGGGGTGGGAGATGATGGCGAAGTTACGGCGTCGTTCGACTGCAACTTGTAACTCGTCCTTAATTTCGGTGGGCATAGGGTCGATCGATTTGGGGGACTTTTCGTGAATTACCCATTGCGGAGAACGGG
This sequence comes from Limnospira sp., assembly GCA_050045915.1. Classification (GTDB taxonomy): domain Bacteria; phylum Cyanobacteriota; class Cyanobacteriia; order Cyanobacteriales; family Microcoleaceae; genus Limnospira. Next base: position 41,165 of record JBNGCR010000007.1, on the reverse strand, counting down.
TCTATCTATTTTATCACAGATTCTGCCCCGGCTTTAAAATTATGAGATACGGACGATCCCCCTAAATCCCCCTTTAAAAGGGGGACTTTAACGACCCGTTCCGTCAAACCAGTTGAGCCAATAAAATTCTAATAATGGCTTCTAATTCTTCGGTGACACGGTAAAGATTGAGTCCTTCACAGATCGATTTTGATCGACGATCTAGAATGCCAAATTGCCAAATATTACCCGTCGTCACCGCCCCCAAAATTTCCACCTGTGGGGAATCAGTCCACCGGTCGAGGGCGATCATTTCCGTCGCCAATTGGGTAAATCCTCGATTGATATCCGCTTGTTTGGCTTCGATAACGATTAAATTGTTATGGATAGAACGTAACAAGTAATCTAATTTTCCTTGCAGTTGATTGTCAACTTGAATGGAATATTCTATTCTTAACTTGGCGCGTGAATAGTGGATTAAGTCGGCAATAATGGGTGCGATCAGCATCTCCCGACGGGTTGCCTCATTCTCCAGATCGAGATAAGGTAGTATCTCCTCAATGCGTTTCTTTAAATCAGCGATTCGGTCTAATTCTCCCGAATATTGGGGTAAGGTTAGAAATGTTCGCTCCAAGGAGTAACCGAACTCGGCTGCCAAATCATCGGCTGCAAATCCCAACTCAAAATAATTGCTGAACGTATAAGAACGATCCGGATCGAGTAAGGGCTGACGAGTCATTGTTTGTCTGTCTGAAATTCATTTCATTGAGTCGGTGGTGGTGCGTTCCCCCCGATAATAGATGGCGCGGGGACGCACCCTAAAAATAGCCCGAGAAAAATTATTAATGATTAATTGTTTACCCTTTGGGCGATCGCACTTCTGCTAGGGACGGTTCTGGAGGGGCCTGGGTGTTAACCTGCTGGTTGAGTTCGCGAATCCGCCGGGACAGCAAGCGGATGATGTTCACCGCAATTCCGGGCGTCTCGTCGATCGCGTCATAAAGCTGCATTTGGGTCAGCATCAGGCACTCGCAGGGTTCGAGGGTGGTCACGGAGGCCGATCGCGGTTCGGCGTCGAACAGCGACATTTCCCCGAAGCAACTCTCCTTTTCCAGGCGAGCCAGAATCCGGTCGCCGTGGTGAACCTTCACCCGGCCCGAGACGACGATATAGAGCGATCGCCCCTCCTGTCCCTCAGTAAAAATATTGTGATCGGCGGGAAAGGACAACTCATCCATCACAGATGCCAGACGCACCAAGAAATCGTCCCGCAACTCCTGAAAAATCGGGACTTTTCTGACAAATAGTAGCCGTTGGACGCTAGTTAGCATAGGAACAATTCAACCCCGGAAATGATATCGGTTTGATCCCTTCACTTTTTGATCCCTGTTGTTCCTCGAACTCCCAACTCCGCCATCATTTGTTCGACTTGGTGAACCACGAGGGGATCGCGATCGCTTTGCAGCATTGGCAATAATTCTATCAAAGCCTGTCGCGCCCCGACTCGCAGATAGGCCAGCACCGCCTCCCGCACGAACCCTTTGGGGTGGCGGAGGCACATCAGCGCCTGTTCGGCCGTGAGGCTCCAGCGGGCGTCCTGGGCTTGATGGAAGCAGCAAGCCAGGGACCAGTCGGAGAGGAAGTGGCGCAACTCCAGCAGGTATCGCAGGCGATCGCTCGGTTCCATCGGCCGGTAGGCGGTCAGGGGGGAAAGATCCTCGAGTTTTTGACGCAGGGAATGGTTGTCCAATACGCCGATCAGGGCGCGTTTGTGGGTAATATCCACGGTGTTGTCCAAAATTTCCAACCCCCGGGCGACGTTGCCCTGTTGGTGCGATCGCACGTTGAAGGCCGCCGCCTGAATCGACCCCAGAGAATAGAGGAACTTCATCAGCAGGAAACAGCGATCGACCGCATCGAATTCCAGATTCTGCACAGACCGACACAGGAGCTCCCGGGGAGTGGGATTGGGGGGAGGGGCATTTTCCCCGTCTTCAGCCGGCCGCGGTGTCTCGTCCCACCCGAAATCCAGCAGGGCGGCGTACAGTTGGCCGACGAACATCAACTCCTGCTCGATCAAGGTTTCCAGGCCATTGCGCCCGATCCGGTCCAGGGTTTGCTCGATCCCCGCCTCGTCCGGGATGCTCAGGAGGATGCGGAGGATGTTGCGGCGGGTCGTCCCCCAGGAAATTAGCAGGTGGTCGATGAGGGCGTCCAGGGCCTCCGGCGTGGCGATTTCCCCCAGAGCCGTCCAGGCCTGCAGCCGTACCAGGTCGGACCGGTAGATATCCGTCGCCACGGTCATCAGCAGGGGGATCGCCTCGTTACCCAGGCGCACCAGGGCTTGGCGGGCGGTGTCCCGGGTGGAGCGGTAGGACATGGCCTTGAGGAGGGATTGGTAGTATTCCTCCATGTGGGTGGCCGCGATCGCCTCCAGAACCGCGCAGCGCACTCTCAGGGACTCATCCTGCAACAGGTCGTTGAGGTAGAGTCTCAGGCCTTGCAGGTAGTCGGCATCCCCCAGGGCGCGGACACCCATGACCCTTTCCCGCTCTTGGTTAGAGACGATCATGCGCCGGATGATGTTGGTGGCCACGGCCTTCTGTTCGCGATCGCCCCGCCGCATGATCAGGGCCGCCGCCGTCCCCCGCACCACCGGATCGACCTTGGGTTGCAGGTAAGGCCGCAACTGTTCGATGTCGGGGCTCGACTCGGTGATCCAGATGTAGCGCAGAGCCAGGGCCAGCACTTCCGGGGGCAGGTTCTGGGCCGAGAGCGATCGGATCGCCTGCAAGTGTTCGGGGTTGGGGTAGTTGAGCATGATCTCCAGAGCCTGATGCTGGAGCGCCGGAGGCAAGATATCCAGCAGCGGCACCAAGGTATCCCCCACGTTTTTGGGGTCGAGTTGGGTGAGCAGTTCGATGCAGGATCGCTTGTCCGCCTCCGGCGCGGACTGCTTGAGCTCCTCCACCACCGATCGCTTCAAACTCTTCATGTCGATGTCCGTCGTCCCCAGTCGGCCCCGCTCGGCGCTACGGACCAGCAGGCGGACGTACTGCGATCGGATCTTCCACACCACCCACAGCCAAACCAGGGCCAGAAGGATAATGGTGACGACAAAGATCAGACTTTGCTGGCTCCGAAATCCCATTTCCGAAGCGTGGGGCAAGATCCAGTACGTCACCCCCAGCAGTGCTAAAATTCCCACCCCGCTCAACCCCGTCGAGAGGGGCTCAAAAACCCCGTTCACCAGGGTTTGAATGTCGCTGCGGATGTTTTCCGGCAGGGGTTGGAACAGCACCGCCCCCGTCGTCTCAATCAGGGTGTAGTGGAACAGCTCGTCCAAAAACCGGAGGATGAAAAAGCCGACGAAGACGCTGAATAAACCGGTGATCCCGCCGACGAGGGAAAATAACCCCAGACAGGCGATCGCGGCCGGCAGCACCGACGCCGTCCCGAACACCCCGATTTTTTCCACCAGCCGCGAGGAGGCGAACCACTGGGTCGCCACCTGGAACGTACTCAGCACCCCCTCGAACACCCCCAGAAAACTGACGATTCCGCTCGCCCCGCCGGCGGCGCTGCGGTATTCCAGTTGGCTGAAAAATTGGAAGTCCACCATCACATAGAGGACTTCCGCCATCACGAAGAACACCACCAGGGGGATGACGTAACCCTGCAGGGGCCCTTTGAGGCTGCGGGTGCTGAATTCCGGCAGTTCGTCTTCCGGCGTCCACCGGGAGGAGTCCGGGAACGACTGTTCGTAGGTTTGGGACAGGTAAAATAATATACCCGCGCTCACCAACACCATCGCCCCCGAGACGAGGGTGACGTTGTTGAGTCCGACCACCTTCAGCAGTACGGGGAGGGAAAACCCGCTCACCACCCCCGCCACCAGGAAACCGCTGCTGATGATCGGATAGGTGCGCTTGATCTCGCGGATGTTGAAAAGCTGGTTGGCGGTGATCGAGGTGTTAAGGTCGTTGAGGAGGTAGCAAGCCTCCACCCACAGCCACATCAAAAATAGGGTCACGAACTGTACGCTCAACCCCAAGATTTTAATGTTTTGCAGCCCCAGTCCGAACCGAAATAAAAATAGGGGGATCGCCATCAACAGCAAAATCACCACGATCGCCCGCCGCAGGGGGAGGAACGCTTGCAGCCGCGAGTAGACCACCCCCAAACTCGACCCGATCCCGGCGCTGGCAATGTAAATCCAGGGCAGTTTGTCGGCCCCGTATTCGTCCAAAAATAGGCCGACGGTACTCAGTTCCAGCCAAATCAGTCCGACGGATGAAAAGGTGTAGACGAAGAACATCAACAGCGTTCGCTCGACTTCCTCGGGGCGGAGATTCAACCCCCGCATCAACCCCAGTCCCACTCCCCCGGACTCGCCAATTCGCTTTTCCATGCCGTCTCGAAGTCCTCAGCACGTTCGATTCTTTACAATTATTGCAAGGTTCAAATTGGATCGGGAATCGGAACGGAACCGGAGTTTCGGTTCGGCCAAACCTGTCCTTGCACCCTTGACATCATCCCCGCCGTGAAACGGACGGGGATTTCCAAACCCCACGATTTGGGTTTGCCGCCACATCCCCTTTCGGGGTTCTTTGCGCCCGCCTTCACAGATCTTGGGAATTAGAGAACTCAGTCGTTCAGGTTGTCGTTTTTTTCGGGGACAACAGCATCATCATCGTCCGCCCCTCCTGTTTGGGGTACTGTTGAACCTCGGCTTGCTCCTCCAAGTCTACCGCCATGCGATTCAGGAGTTCCCGCGCCAGGTTGCTGTGCTGAATTTCCCGACCCCGAAACATGATCGTTGCTTTGACTTTATCTCCGGATTTGAGGAAGCGTTTCGCCTGATTCACGCGCACGTTGTAGTCGTGTTCGTCAATTTTGTAGCGCATCTTCACTTCCTTGACGTCGGCGGTGTGCTGCTTTTTACGGGCTTCCCGGGCCTTCCGTTCCTGTTCGTACTTGAACTTTCCGTAGTCCATGATCCGACAAACCGGCGGGTCGGCTTTGTCGCTCACCAGAACCAGGTCGAGTTCCTTCTCTTGGGCCAGTTTCATGGCATCCCGAGGGGTCATGATCCCGAGCTGACCCCCTTCGGTATCGATCAGGCGGATCTTCGGAAAGCGGATATTGTCGTTGATTTGGGGTAAGTTGCGGTTTTTTCTTTCTATCACAGGCATTACAGGCATTTTAAGTAAGGATGTCAGCAGTTTGTCATCTCAACGGGTGCTAATATTCCAACATTCTACTCACTCCGAATCGAAATGCGGTCGAGATTTAATCTAAACTCTAGAAACGCTAAGATCTCAGGGACAACTTGTAAAGTTATGTTGCACTCGGGGGTGAGTTGAATGGATGAGTCACACTGGCACCGGCGGGTCGGCTCTCAGCGGAATTGGATCTGGCGAGGGTGGCGGATTCGCTACACGTTCGAGCGATCGCCCGCCGAAAATCCCGCCGCATCCCCGCCACCGTTGATCTTTCTCCACGGGTTCGGCGCCTCCTTGGGTCACTGGCGGCATAATCTGCAAGTTCTCAGTCAATCCCATCCGGTGTATGCCCTGGACTTGTTGGGGTTCGGTGCCTCTGAAAAAGCGATCGCCCCCTACGATGTCTCCCTCTGGGTCGAGTTGGTGCGGGACTTCTGGCGCACTTTCGTCCGCCGTCCAGCCATCTGGGTGGGAAACTCCGTCGGTTCCCTGATCGCCTTGGCGGCGGTGGCCCGACACCCCGAAACCGCCAAGGGTCTGGTGATGATCAATTTACCCGATCCAGCCGCCCAAACGGATATGCTGCCGCCCTGGATGGTTCCCGGGGTCGAGTTCGTCCAAGGTTTGGTCGCCTCTCCGATCATTTTACGCCCGCTATTCTATCTGGTCCGACGCCCGTCCGTCATCCGCCGTTGGGTCGGGTTGGCGTACCATAATCCCGAGGCGGTCACGGACGAACTCGTGGATATTCTAGCAACCCCTCCCCGCGATCGCGGCGCGGCCCGGGCGTTTTCGCGCTTGTTTCGGATTATGGGCAGTTCCAAACTCGGGCCTGCCGTCCGCACCCTGTTCCCCCAAATCCAAGTTCCCATCTTGCTCCTGTGGGGCAAGCAAGACCGGCTCATCCCCCTCAAACTCGCCCAACCCCACAGATACCGAGAATACCACCCGAACCTCGAATTGGTCGAACTCGAAAATGCCGGCCACTGCCCCCACGACGAATGTCCGGATGTGGTGAATCGGAAAATGTTAGACTGGATTCACCGGATTGAGCCATTCTAAGTTTGCCGGCCTTCTCTCGGGTTGGGAGCATTTTAGACTCCTTCTATCTCCCCGACTCCCGACGCCCGACTCCGGCCACCGCAGATATTTTGGAGTTGGCGATCGGGATTCAATAGCAACAGTCAATCGGACAACTTAATTATGATTACATTGCCGGTGGATGCGGTCTCCAAGGCAACCGGGCAGATCGCCAGCACGACCACCCCGAAAAGGGCGATCAAACATTGGTTGAACATCGCCGTCGAATCCTGTTCGGAATTGGACGGAGAAGTCATCTCTTGTTCGTATCATCCCTTTGTCAATGCCTGCCATAAAGCCTATTCCCAACATTATCCCTTGCTCCTTTCCCCCGATATGTTTTGGCTGCTTTTCACTCAAGGTTTAGCCCATCATATCCACCTCAACTCGGAAGAAATGCGCCATTTCTTTGCCGACCAAAAAACGGGAAAGCGACTCATCCAAGTCCGGAGAGATGATTTTGTGAAAGGCAGTCCAGAAAACCCCTGGGAGGAGGTTTTTTCCGAGTTTTCAGAGCAGATAAAAACCCTCATCGGTGAGGACAACCATCGCCATATCGTGGCTGAATTTAGCACGACGGGCAACATCGAGCGGGCAGCCGGAGAAATTGTGTTGATGGACGCTTTGCAGAGTTATTTTGACTATTCTTTGATGACGATGTGTGGCATTCCCGAAATCACCCTGGAAGGAGAGGTTGCCGATTGGGAGTCGCTCAGAGAGCGAGTCGCCGCCACGGGCGAAGTTTACGGTTTGCAGTGGTGGACTCGGCATTTGTTGCCGGTTCTCGATCGCATCGTAAAAACCGCCAAAGGTCTTGACGAGTCCCTCCTGTGGCGGAACTTATACAAAATTGAGGACGGCAGTGGCGGGCCGTTTATTAGCGGTTGGATTGTTCAATGGTTTCCTTATTTGAGGAACCATGACGACAGCATCTATAAAAATCAGAGTTTTGAGGTAGAAGGAACACCGATCGCCGGTTTAAAAGATATCACGTTATCGGGCAGTTTGACTCATTCTCAATTTCCCAGTGGCTTGTCCGTCGCCCCCTTTGAGTGGCTGTATTATAGCCGACAGTACGACATGGAATTCATCGCCGGCTTCACCTCCTATACCCAGGACCAAAACACTCTGGCATTGCGGCCGAAAATCGGCTGGGCGGTGCGGGAGAAGCCGACATTTGCCAATACCCCAATTTGCCTGTAGTGACGGAAAAAATTTCGGATCGCGATCGCGACTAATCCCCCTTTGCCAATGAAAAATCTCGATAAATTTCCCACCGCCGGCCGTCGTGACGCAGCAGGGTCAGGGTTTTTGCCTCAAATTCAAATGCGATGGATCGCTCCCGAAATTCCGGCCAAGCCGCTCGAAAATTTTGCCCGGTCAAATCTTTAAACGCGACGGTCATATGGGGAGAAAACGCCCGTTTTTTTGACCGTTCATCGACAATATTTAAAGTGTCTTCAAAATGGGCGGTCAACTGCTTGTGAATATCGAGGAGTTCCGGCGTTTTCAGGACATTGACATAGATGACGCGGGGCGGGAAAGCCCCGAAACCGGACAGGGTGACGGGGACAGGTTGCCGAGTTGTTGCGAACTGACCCAGGGCGTTTTCGAGACGTTCGATGCCGTCGGCTGGCCACTTGAAGGGGGGTTGAAGGGTGACGTGGGGGGGAGATTTGAGGGCGTGGCGGCTGTCGTAGCGGGTGGCGAAGTCCTGTTTGATAGCCGTGACTTGCTCTTGAATGGCTTTCGGGGGGAGGAGGGCGACGAAAAACAGGGGTTGGGACGGTGACATGGCGATCGCTCGGCGTTGGCGTAGCTGCCCCTAAAAATAGCACAGTCCGAATCCCAGCGATCCAGACTGCGCCATGATCTGCCGGCGATTTTATGGGGGTGGTGCCGACGGTTTACTAAAAGTGTTATTTTTAGCAAACCATAGAAATGTGAAGATGTTGTGGAGAAATCGAAAATCGAGTTTTTTTCTTCCTAAAGATAGAGTACGGCCCGAATCCGGAGGACTCGGGCCGTACCGTTATAAACCGGCAATCTTATCAATTGGGTGCCGGCGGTTTACTAAAGAGCTTATTTTTAGCAAACCACGAAAAAGTGAAGATTTTGTGGAGAGAACCCCAAATTTGAAAAAAAATTCTCCCCTCCCACCACCCCGACGATTGAGGGACGTGGCCAGTGTGGCGGGAATCTGCTCCCCGGAGCAGCGATCGCCCCTCTGAGAGAGGATTCCAGGGCGCTTCGGTTTCCCGCCCGAGGAACGCGAACATTGCTGGTAGAATTTATCTGGATTGCAATTTCCCACTTTCTGAGGGTTCGGAGCTGACACGCCCGATCGGAAAATAGAAACTGTGGCTCGAATCGCAGGCCGGTGTCGGAGCCACCGCAAAGATTGAAAGAATGTCCACTTGATGTCCACAACCACAGAAGCCGAAACCATGCCACATTTGAATCTCATCGATTCCAACTCCAAGGGACAACCCGCATCGAGCCAAACGGACGGCAACTGCTGCTGCGGCGATCGCATTTCGGAGAGTCTGGATCTTGATCGCGTCAACGCCCACCTCGAAACGGCGGACGCGACGAAGGTGGTAGAGTGGGCGTCGGACACCTTCGGGTCAGGGTTGGTCATGAGTACCAGTTTCGGCATCCAATCCGCCGTCATGCTGCATTTAGTCACCCGAGTCGTCCCCGATATCCCCGTGATCTGGGTCGATACCGGCTACCTCCCCGCCGAAACCTACCGCTTCGCCGAGGAACTGAGCGATCGCCTCAACCTCAACCTGAAAGTCTACCAATCCCCCATCAGCCCCGCCCGCATGGAAGCCCTCTACGGCCGCCTGTGGGAACAAGATGACGTCGGAGCCCTCAACCGCTACGACCAGATCCGCAAAGTCGAACCCATGCAGCGGGCCCTGGGTGAATTGAACGCCACCGCATGGCTGGCGGGACTGCGGGCCGACCAGACCGCCCACCGCCAAACCCTCCGCCGTGTCGATCGCCAGTCAGACCGCTACAAAGTTTACCCCATCCTCAACTGGCACTCCCGCGACATCTACCAATACCTCACCGCCCACGATCTGCCCTACCACCCCTATTTCAACCTCGGCTACACCACCGTAGGGGACTGGCACTCCAGCCGCCCCCTGATGGCCGGGGATGAGAGCGATCGCGACACCCGCTTCCGGGGCCTCAAACAGGAGTGCGGCCTGCACCTCCCCCAAACCGACGACGAAGCCAAGAGTTTGGATTCGAGCTCTTTGTAAACCGAACATCGGGAACGGAACCCAAATTGATAATTATCAATTATCAATTATCAATTATCACTTGCCCCGTCGCTCCTGTTCCCGGCGGCGCCGATCGCGCCAATCGGCAACTGTCAGATAGCCCACGCCGCCCGTCACCAGTAGCAGCAGGGCGATCGCGGTTAGAAATAAAATGTTGAGGGTCGTAAACTCCATAGGTGTCTGATTGTCGCTGTTTGATCAGGGTTTGGCGATTTTTCGTCTCCCTTTTCTGCGGCCGAACGCAGTTCGGCATGGCGAGGAAGGGGACTCCAAATCGCCCCGTCTTGACTCCATCCTGCTAACGCGAGGAGGTCGAGTGCGACGGACTTTGTTCAAATGGCTCGAAGTTCGTCCAAAATGGTAAACCGGACGTGGTTGATCGCCAGATTTCCCACCGAAATCTCCTCCTTGTTGAGGGGCACCCCGTTATTGGTCAGGCGTTGAAACTTGAGTCCGCGGCCGATCTCGACGTGGTACCACGCCAACCCCATGAAAAACCGCAGGGGATAGGGACCGCCGTCGCCGATATCGTCGGGGTTGGACTCCATCGGCACCCAACCAAAGCCGGGGATATAGAACTCGAGCCAAACATGATTGTACTCCGGTTCCAGGGATACGTTGCGGCGATCGGCGAAGGCAGGGCACTTGTAGCGGCCCACCGTGCGGCAGGGGATCTCGTTCAGGCGCCCCAAAGCCAGCAGCACCCCGACATATTCCCCGCAGGAGCCGACCCCCCGCCGGAGTACCACGTCCGGCGTCTCAATTTTGGCGGTGAGGCTGTAGTCGAGGCGATCGTAAACGTAATTGCGGACATTGAGCAACTTGCGGAGGACGTTGGTTTCTGTCCCCACCGCATCCTCGGCAGCCTCCCGGACGACGTAGGAATCCATCGCCAAATTATCATTGTCCACCAGATAGCGATCTTTAAATTCCAGCGGCAGGGGCGGCACCTGTTCCACGTCGAGGGGGTGGATCTGGTACTTAATCGCGTGTACCTCCAGCAGGGCTTTCCAGCCGAAAATCCGCCGCTCTTTGGAACTCAGAGGCTTGAACTTGAACACAGCCACCCGTTCCCCGTTTTCCACCTCTTCGGTAAACGGGGTTCCGATATAGGAAATTTCCCGCACCTTCTGGCGGTGGGTTTCCGAGGGCAGGGCGATGCGCCATTCCACGTCCTCCAAATAGACCTCGTCGAGGGGTTCGATCTCCTCCACATAGGACATCTCGATCAAATAGCCGTTGGAGGTGGCGTAGCGCTCCGTTTCGTTGTAGTGAAAATAGAGGGGGTGGATGAAGGTGCGATCGCGCTTGGCCAGTTGGAACTGTTCCAGGGAGTTGGGGTCGTCCCGGATGAACAATTCGTCCCCCGCATAGGCGACGTAGAGCACCGTTTCCCCCGTCTGGGGGTCCGGGTAGAACGCCAACCCGCTCGGGGACTCGAAGGGGGTCAAAACGTTAAACCGCGTCTCTCCCGTCCCCCGTTCCAGGCAGTACACCGTCTGCTCCAACTTGTCGCAAACCCACAATTCCTCATCCCGGACGGTCAGATTTTCCTCCCCAATTCCCGGGGCGTAAAATCGGGTGATCTCCCGGCCCGTGTCGGCGCTGTAGACAAAAATATAACCCGCTTCTCGAGAACTCAGGTAGAGGGTGGAGTGCCAAACGGCAATGCCGTCAATTTTGTAGGGGAGGGTTGCGAAATGCTCGGGGTCGATCTCAACCGTCTCTCCCCCCAGGGCATCCCGGCAAACGTACACGCTATCCTCCCGGGTAAACCACAGCGTCCCTTCCCAAAAGGCTAAACCCGTGGCATCGGTAAATTCCGCAGTGTGGCAGGGATTGATGACAATTGTATTGTCCGTGTGGGGGTCGATCTGGAGTAGAAATCCCCGCAGCGAATCCACGGCGTACAGGGTTTGTCCGACAAATGTCAGGCCGTGGATAGCCGAAACCCCCATCGGTCGAATGGTTCTGTGGATGGGTCTGCGATCGCGTTCGGGAGCCGGTGAATTGAGATTCATGCTGAATATAATCGGTGATGGACTGAGAGACAATCCCCCGCCGGCAAAAACCGGGGCTTGGACATTTTTTAAGAACCCAGTTTGAATCCCTCTAAGTCGGATCAACTGGCACTTTCAACATTTTAAGGTTGAGATCAGGTTTTAGCCGTCCGGACAGAAACATTGGATACAATGTACCTATCTTTAGGTCTTGTATTTCCTTAATTTTCGGGTTGACTCTTATGGTTAAGACGGCGTTTTCCTTCTCGCGGACAACTTTTTTTTGGACATTGTGTACTCAAATCTTTGTCTTCAGTGGTTTTATCCTACCGGCCGCCGCCCATTCATTGGAAAGCGTCTCTCGACCGGGGCGGCCGTCCCCCGTCGGTGCGGAAGCCCGCCGGGAGGTTTTGATGGCGTTTGAGCCCCCTCAGCGGGGCATTCCGGGCCGGCGAGAAGGGGGCGGAACTCGGGGGGGATGTTCCGAATATGCCCGCCTCATCAGTCTGATCCCCGTTTCGACGATGGGCCTGACGGCTCGGGAGCGGCCCAAACTCTTCTTCTACTTCCCGATGGTTCCCCAAAATACCCCCGTCGAGTTGCTCCTGACTCAACTCCCCCCGGAGTCCGCAGAGAACCCGGACGAGGAAATTCTCGTTCACAGCGCGACGTTCCAACTCGAGATCGACAATCCGGGAATTGTGGGTATCGACTTGGCCGCCCTCGACGGGTTCCCGGCTTTGGAAACCGGTCAAGATTATCACTGGTATCTTACCGTCATCTGTGACGAGGCGAACCCGGCGATCAACCCGTTGGTTCACGGCTGGATCAAAAAGGTGGACTTGAATCCCGAACAGGCCGAGATGTTGCAACAGTCCGACCCCGAAGAACGGCTGGAGTTTTATACCCGGCAGGAGCTTTGGTACGATAGGGTCGCCACATTTTCCGAGTTGCTCTCGTCTGAACCCGGAGATCCGGCGCTTCAAGCGGCGTGGTCGGATTTGTTGAAATCCGCCGATCTCTACATTACGGAGCGCAACCGGGTCGAATTGTATAAAGAACCGTTTGTCCCCGCCGAACTCGTCTTGGAACCGGGAGTTTAATTCTTTGGAAGCCACGGGCGGGACAGGTCAACTCGGGGCATCGACCAAATCTTCCCCATTTCCCATCAACCGCCATGCGTGTATGCCTTTCCGTCCTGAGCTGTGGAACGATCGCACCCTGGGCCGTCTGGTTCGGCTTTCAAGTTTCGGCCCTCGCCATCGCCCGCCCCGACCCGGTATCTTTCTCTTTTTGCGATCCCCCCGATTGTCCCGCCATCAGTCAAATCAGTCCGGGTCCCGATCCCAACCGCGATCGCTTCCTACAACCCCTCCCCAAACCGGACAAAGTTCCCCCGCCGCAACCGGAACTGCGGCCACAACCCCCCGAAGACCCCCGACTCCCCCCGGATGACACCCCCTTCCCCGTCCGGAAAATCGAAGTCACTGGCAGCACCCTCCTCACCCCGAAAGAAATTGAGGCGATCATCACTCCCCTCGAAAATCAGACTCTCACCCTCTCTCAACTGCGAGCCACGGCGGACTCCATCACGGAAATCTACCTCCGACAGGGGTTCATCACCTCCCGGGCCGTCGTCCCCGAACAGACTATCGTCGATGGGGTGGTTCAAATTCGCGTCATCGAAGGGAGTTTGGAAAATATCGAGGTGGAGGGTACCCGCCGCCTCAACCCCAACTACATCATCGATCGCATTCGCCTGGGAGCTCAAATCCCCCTCAGCACGGCCCGCCTGGAAAACCAACTGCGACTCCTGCGCGTCGATCCCCTCTTCGAGAGCGTCGAGGCGAGTCTGAGGGCGGGAACCGACGAGGGACAGAGCATCTTGGTGGTGCGGGTGACGGAGGCGGATGCCTTCCAAGTCAGCTTCAGTATGGACAACTATTCTCCCCCCAGTATCGGCAGCCAGCGCTTGGGCCTCAACGTCCGCCACCTGAATTTGACCGGGCGGGGGGATTTACTCTTTGTGTCTTACAACACCACCCGCCTGGTGACGGGGGGGGAGTCGGATGTGCTTGATGTTCTCTACAGCATCCCCGTCAACGCCATGAACGGCACGATCCAGTTTCGGATTCCCCCCTACCAAAATCGGGTGATTCAGGAGGACTTCGAGGATCTCAACATCGAGGGCAATTCGATACAGTACGAAATTAGCTACCGCCAGCCATTGATCCGGACTCCGGCTGAGGAATTTGCCCTATCGCTGGGGTTCGCCTATCAGGACTCCCAAACTTTTGTGGATGGCGAGGGGCTGCGGTTTGGGTTCGGTCCGGAGGATGACGGCGTGACCCGGACGAGCGTCCTGAAATTCGGACAGGACTACATCCGTCGCGACCCTCGGGGGGCCTGGGCGCTGCGATCGCAGTTCAGTTTGGGTTTGGGAATCTTGGATGCTACGAACACGGCGTTTCTCCCCAACGGGCAGTTTTTGAGTTGGCTGGGACAGGTGCAGCGGGTGCAGCGTCTCGGTCAAAATCACTTGCTGATCCTCCAGGGGGACCTGCAATTGTCCGCCGACCCCCTATTTCCGGCCCAGCAGTTCGTCGTCGGCGGGGCACTGTCCCTGCGGGGCTATCGCCAGAACGTGCGGGCCGGGGACAACGGGTTCCGGTTTTCGGTGGAAAATCGCATCACCCTCAGCCGCGATCGCTCCGATTTGCCCAACCTGCAATTGGCGCCCTTCGTCGATGTCGGCAAGGTCTGGAACCACCCTGACAACCCTAACGAACTCTTCGGACAGACGTTTTTGGTGGGCGCGGGTCTGGGCCTGCTCTGGGAACCCATCCCCAATCTCAATCTGCGCGTCGATTACGGTTTCCCCTTCATGGATCTCGAAGACCGGGGCGACAACTTCCAGGACGACGGCCTCTATTTCAATGTCGTCTATACGATCGATTAGTGGGGAGTGGGGAGGCGGAGGAGGCAGGGGGGAAGATTCGATTTCCTGTATCCCCTATACCTCAAACCCCAATTGATGGAAAATTCATAACTTTTTACAAATCAGCCCGTCCCCTTCATAACTGACCTCGACCGGGGTGCGATCGCTTCCCGTCGGGGGTCTGACAGCTACAACTTTGCCGCGATCGCTCCGTATGTTTACTCAGGCGATCGCCACTCTTCATCCCCCGCATACGACATCAAAACCGGCTCGATTCCATTCTGGGTAGGAGTTTTAGCCTTTAGATCGGATAGAAAACTTTTGTTTATTGTAACTCTTTTTTAAAAAAAAGTAAATAAAAAAATATTAAAATATCAAAAAACAAAGTGAGAAAGCTTTGAAGGGTTTTAGAGCCGAAATTATCTCTAATCAATTGAAAAGAGCAGATTTTCACCCCAATCTGCCGAAACAGTCCCTTTCATTTCCCGGAAACTTCATCAATAATGGCGATCGACGGGAGGCGATATCCCCGATTCCGGCGGACCGGCGATCGCGATCGTCCCCCAAACCCGCCCATCTGAAAACCACGCCCGAGGAGAAAAAATCGTGAAACTCGCAGTATACGGCAAAGGTGGCATCGGCAAATCGACAACCAGTTGCAACATCTCCGTCGCACTGGCCAAGCGGGGCAAAAAAGTGCTGCAAATCGGCTGCGACCCCAAACACGACAGCACCTTCACCCTGACCGGATTCCTGATTCCCACCATCATCGACACCCTGCAGGAAAAAGATTTTCACTACGAAGACATCTGGCCCGAAGACGTCATCTACAAAGGCTACGGTGGCGTCGATTGCGTCGAAGCCGGCGGACCCCCCGCCGGTGCCGGATGCGGCGGCTACGTCGTCGGAGAAACCGTCAAACTCCTCAAAGAACTCAACGCCTTCGACGAATACGACGTGATCCTGTTCGACGTGCTCGGGGACGTGGTTTGTGGCGGTTTCGCGGCACCGCTCAACTACGCCGACTACTGCATGATCGTCACCGACAACGGCTTCGACGCCCTGTTCGCGGCCAACCGCATCGCCGCCTCCGTCCGGGAAAAAGCCCGCACCCACCCCCTGCGTCTGGCGGGTCTGATCGGTAACCGTACCTCCAAGCGGGATCTGATCGAGAAATACGTCGAATCCGTCCCCATGCCCATTTTGGAAGTGCTTCCCCTCATCGAAGATATCCGCATTTCGCGGGTTAAAGGAAAAACCCTCTTCGAGATGGCAGAAACCGACCCTTCCCTCAACTTCGTCTGCGACTACTATCTCAACATCGCTGATCAAATTCTCTCCCAACCGGAAGGTGTCGTTCCCCACGATGCTCCGGACCGGGAATTGTTCTCCCTGCTGTCGGACTTTTACCTCAATCCCACACAACCCCCTGTTCAAACTCCCGAAGATGAGCTAGACCTGATGATGGTTTAATAAGTCTAGCTACTCAGGATAAGGAAAAAGAGGTTATGGCTTTCTTCCAGGAGTTTACCACTGCCCTCAAACAAAAGTGGTTGCAGTATTACCAAGAAAACCGCGACTGGTTGGTTTTACAAATGGACTTGAGTTCCATCCCCACTCCTGACGGAGGTCGAAGGCCATCCTCTGCCATGATCTTGGGAACCATCAACGCCCTCGATCCGGATGCAGCACAGTTGATGCTGCCCTTTTCCAAACTCAATCCCGACCCGGAAAAATTGATCGAAGTTCTGGGGTTGCACTTCGACCCGGATATCGCGATCGGAATTGCTGGCGCACCGGCAACCGCCCCCCCCGTACCGGCAGTTCCGGACGACCATCCGGATGCCGCGATCGAAAGCAGGGATGTCGTTGAGGTGACGCCGGATTACCCACTTCCAGAAGTTGAAGCAACTTCGGAACCGCTTCCGGAAGAACTCGACCTCGAAGCTGAGGAAGAACTCGACCTCGAAGCTGAGGAAGAACTCGACCTCGAAGCTGAGGAAGACCTAACCACCGACGACGAGATGGATTTAGATCTCGACGCTGGCGATGAAGACCTAACCACCGACGACGAGATGGATTTAGATCTCGACGCTGGCGATGAAG
>JBNGCR010000007.1:0-24324 GCA_050045915.1 Limnospira sp. | reverse complement strand
ATTTGGGACTCGATGCGGGAGATGAAGACCTGACCACCGACGAGATGGATTTGGGTCTGGAAACTGGCGAAGATCTGAGCGTTGATGACGAGTTGGATTTAGAAGGAGAAAATCCCTTTGAAGATGATTCCGATGATGAGTTTGGGGATTTGGATCTAAGCCTGGGCGGGGATGATGACTTAGATGACTTAGGAGATTTAGAGACATCTGCCGATGATGACCTAGATCTCGGAGATTTGAACGATGATGAAACCGAATTGGGAAATCTGGATGACATCAGTTTAGACGACCTGGGGGAAGTGACGACCGGAACCAAAGATGAGTTTGATGACTTTGATATGGAAAGTCTGACGGACTCGACCGATGATGATGATATTTCCATATCGGACATCAAATAAATTTCCCAGTTGGTTCGGGTTGTCGCATTCATGATTTCAGATTTTGGGGTGTCAGCATCCCAAGTCCAGGGTTCCTAATGTCAAAATTTCTGCCATTGTCTCCGTATTAATGGAGCGGTTGACAGAATCGCTGAGTGTCAACAGCTTAAAAAAAGGCACTGAAGTTAACTACGAGGAGAAATCGATGACCGCCGCACAACCTGAAGCACTCACATTTGAATGTGAAACTGGGAATTATCACACCTTTTGCCCGATTAGCTGCGTCGCTTGGCTGTATCAAAAAATCGAAGACAGTTTCTTTTTGGTAATCGGGACGAAAACCTGCGGATATTTTCTGCAAAATGCGATGGGCGTGATGATTTTTGCCGAGCCTCGCTATGCGATGGCAGAGTTAGAGGAGGGGGATATTTCAGCCCAACTCAACGACTACGAAGAACTGAAGCGGCTGTGTTTGCAAATCAAGCGCGATCGCAACCCGAGCGTGATCGTTTGGATCGGAACCTGCACCACCGAAATCATCAAAATGGATTTGGAAGGGTTGGCGCCGAAACTCGAAAGCGAAATCGGAATCCCCATCGTCGTAGCCCGGGCGAACGGTTTGGATTATGCTTTTACTCAGGGTGAAGATACCGTTTTGGCGGCGATGGCGAATCGCTGTCCGAAGCAAGTTGAAGAGGAAGCGAAAGGCGATAGGTACGCTGTCGCGGATCGCAACGCGATTCAGAAGTTGCTCAGTTTCGGGAAAAAGAACGAAGAAGTCGCCCGGGAAGAGTCGGAATACGTCGATCATCCGCCCCTGGTTTTGTTCGGTTCCCTCCCGGACCCGGTGGTAACAAATTTGACTCTGGAGTTGAAAAAGCAGGGCGTAAAAGTGTCCGGATGGCTCCCCGCCAAGCGCTACACTGAATTACCCGTCCTGGAAGAAGGCTATTATGTGGCGGGGGTGAATCCCTTCCTGTCCCGCACCGCCACCACTTTGATGCGCCGTCGCAAGTGCAAATTGATCGGTGCCCCGTTCCCCATCGGACCGGACGGAACCCGGGCTTGGATCGAGAAAATCTGCTCCGTTTTCGGCATCGAACCGAAGGGGATGGAGGAACGGGAAGCCCAAATTTGGGCGAATCTGGAGGATTATATCGAATTGATCCGGGGCAAGTCGGTTTTCTTTATGGGGGACAATCTCCTGGAAATTTCTTTGGCGCGTTTCTTGATCCGCTGCGGGATGACTTGTTCGGAAATCGGCATTCCTTACATGGATAAGCGCTACCAAAAAGCCGAGTTGGATCTATTGGAAAAAACCTGTCATGAAATGGGAGTTCCGGCACCGAAAATTATCGAAAAACCGGATAACTACAATCAGATCCAACGCATTCACGAACTGCGTCCCGATCTGGTGATTACGGGTATGGCGCACGCCAATCCTTTGGAGGCTCGCGGGATCAATACTAAATGGTCTGTGGAGTTTACCTTCGCGCAAATTCACGGATTTACTAACGCCCGAGATATTCTGGAGTTGGTGACTCGTCCGCTGCGTCGGAACAATAATCTCAAGGATTTGGGTTGGGATCAGTTGGTGAAGGAAGCGAAGGTTTAATATCAAATCCGGTTGAATGCTCGGAAAAAAACGGGTTGGATATCCAGACCGCTTGGGAATCAATTCCGGAGGGCGCAAGCCAGGGGCCCCTACCCGCTCCAATCATCGGTCGATGATTGGGGAGGTTGAAGGAGAGGATAACCGGATCTGATATGATATCAAATCCGGTTGAATGCTCGGAAAAAAACGGGTTGGATATCCAGACCGCTTGGGAATCAATTCCGGAGGGCGCAAGCCAGGGGCCCCTACCCGCTCCAATCATCGGTCGATGATTGGGGAGGTTGAAGGAGAGGATAACCCGATCTGATATGATATCAAACCCGAAGCACTCAATTGTTAATTGTTAATTGTTAATTGTTAATTGTTAATTGATATTACAGCCAATTTCCGACTAAAATGTAGGGACTCCAGTAAAATGGATGCTCGTAGAAATCATTGTTGAGCAATTCCAATTGAGCCGCCCTCAAAGCTTCGGCTTTGGTGAGGTTCTCTTGATTTAACAAGTGGTAGAATCGACTCATCAATTCGCTGGTGGCCTGGTCGTTTACCGACCACAGCGTTCCGACCGTGCTACGGGCGCCCGCCCTGACGGCCATTCCCGCCAGTCCCAACGCGGCGCGATCGTCTCCTGAAGCCGTCTGGCAGGCGCTGAGAACCAGCAGTTCGATCGGATTGCGACCGTCGAGGGTTTTTTCGGTCAATAAGGTATCCAATTCGAGGATGCTGATGCGGCTGTCCCAGGCGAGAATAAAGGTTTCGTCGAGTTGGGAACTAAATTGACCGTGGGTGGCAAAGTGAACGATGGGGTAGTTGGAACGTTCAAATTCTTGTCGGATCGATTGGCTGGTAAATTCCTGATTGAGGAGGACTTTACTTGATGTTTCTGCTTTGAGAATTTCCATTTCCTTGGCGACATAATCCAAGGCGCTGAACCCCTGCCGTTCTTCCGTGAGTCCGGCTGCCAAAATTTGTAAATTTAACTGTTGGATGGGGCGAGAAGAAAGGAGTTGTAAGCCCGGGGTGATGGCGATATTGTAGGTTTCGAGCAGATAGTTGTCCCCGTCGTAAAGGGTGGCGATCGGGATATTTCGTAGGGAGCCATCGGGAACAAATACCAAGGTTTTGATTTCTTCCGGGTCGAGTTGGTCGGCGAAGGGGCGGATCAGCCAATCGTAGAGTTGCCGTCCGGGTGTAAAAAATTGGCGTCGGGAGCGGACGACCAAACCTTTAGAGAGTTGATCGATCGCGTTTTCGACTTCGGAACCGGAGACGGGAATGCGACGGTGAATGAGGGGGCGATCGGGTTTGCGGAGAATGACTTCCAGACGATCGCTCAAAATAATCGGATAAATCACCGCCGCCTGGGGATCGATTTCGTCAATATTTCGGGGTTCGGCTGTCACGCAAGCGGCCTGAAAAAAGTTATCCAATTCGGCAATTTGCAGGGACTCCATCACGTTGATGGCGGCTCCCAAATTGTCCTGGCTGACGGACTCTCCCGGCGCCGAGTCGAGCAACAAACTCGCCAATTCCCGATACACGGGTTCGATGCTATTTTGAAAGGAGAACTGAAATTCTCGGCCCAAAGCCGCGATATCTTCGCTGAGGGAACTCAACAGGGTGACGGCTTCGGAATAGGCTGCGATCGCTTCTTGTTTGTGTCCCTGCAGCCCTTTGATGCGCCCCAACTGCCACAGCCAGCGGTAGGCGATATCCGGGGCATTGATTCCCTGGCTCAAAATTAGGGCGTCTCGGGTGAGGCGTTCGGCGAGTTGCAATTGTCGGGTTTCCTCGTAGACGTTCGCCAAATAACCCAGGGCGTAGGCTTCCGCCCGCCGATCGCCCAGTGCGATCGCCTGTTGGGCGGCGGTACTATAAAGGTCGAGAATAATTTCCCAGGAGGAGTTGGGTTCTTCAGCCCGTTTGAAGGCTGACATAGCCTGTCCCAAATTGAGGCGGTAGTAGATGGTGGTATGACTTGGGGGCAGGCGATCGAGGTTGGCCAGAGTTTCGGGCAGCAATTCCGCCACCGTTTCCCAGTCTCGAGTATCCACCAATAGCCCCAGTTGCGCCAGTTCGATCGCCACCCGCTGGCCTGGGTCGGGAGACAAAGCGAGGGCTTGTCGATAATAATCTAAAGCCGCGGGCGAATCTGGGAGCGATCGCGCCACATTTCCCAAACCCGACAAAGCCGCAATTCGTTCGGAATTTAATTCCAAATCCAAAGCCACTGCCAACCCCTGCTCCAAAACCTCTCGAGCATCATTGGGGCGATTGAGGGTATTGAGGAGATTTCCCAATCGAATTAAGACCGTCGCCTGCAGTGGGAAAGGTTCTTGCTCCTGGAGCTCGGTCTTCACATCGACGAGCACTTGCAGGGAGCGACGAAACAGTCCGAGTTGCTCTAAGGCGGTCGCCTGATTGATTCGAGCTTGCAATACGCCGTCTCGATTCCGACTCCGGGCGTAAAATTTTTGGGACAACTCCCAATTGGCGAGGGCTTCTTCCGCGTTTCCCGTCGCCAAATTTAATTTCCCCTGGGTATTCAACGCTTGAGCCCGAACCGATGTTCCCTGATTGCCCGAATTTTGTAGCCAATTCAAACTCTCCTGCGTCGCCTCCCTCGCCTCCCGCCACAATCCCAACTGTTGATAAGCCAAAGAAAGGTTGCTCAACACCCGCGCCCGAGAAATGGGATATCCCTCGGTTTCGTAGATAGTCGCCGCGGATTTCCAGAGTGCGATCGCCCCTTCAAAATCCCCCAGTTCGTAGCGATCGCGCCCCTGCTGTTCCTGTCGCACCCCGTCTTCCACCGGGGCGACCACCTCAGTTTCCGCCCCCGCAATTTTGCCGACGGCGGGCGATCGGATGCCATCCGACAGGAGCAGACTACCCGACAAACCCAACAAAACTAAAAGGCTAACAATTGAAGGACGACTGTTCATAATTCAATTAATAATTAACAATTAATAATATCGAATCCGGTAAATACCCAGAAGTCAAAGCCAATTCCGGCTCCCCCCTTGAAAAGGTGGGCCGTTTCATTCTCGGTTAAAAATTGTCGAGGGCGACAATGAAAACCGTTGATGGGAGACAGGAGCAAGGATTTTTTCCGGTTAAAAATACCTTTTTATTCCGAAAAATCTCTCTCTTCTCCCTCCGCTCCCTCTGCTCCCTCCGCTCCCCCTGCCATTTTTCTGGGGAGAATGAAACAGCCGGGCCCCTTGAAAAGGGGGGCTGGGGGGGGATCGAGGGGGGGCGGGTAAATAACCGGATCTGATATATAGCAGTTTTCGATCCAATACGATACGGACGATCCCCCTAAATCCCCCTTCACAAGGGGGACTTTGAATTTGCCAGCGTACCTCACAGACTTGAAAATTGCTGTAATTAACAATATTCAGATATCGCGTCAATCTAACAATCCGCAACGCAAACAAAAACGACTTATCCTTCACAACATTATCTTTCATAATTATCAATTATCAATGATTAATTGTTAATTGTTCGACATTGAGGAGCCAGCCAGGGGATGGAGACGGGTTGACCGGAGGCGTGGGCGACTAGGATAACTTTACCATCGGGATGGACGACCCATCCTCGGGCTTCGACGGGAGGAGCAATAGAAGTCTTGGGGGGCGATGCTTCGGTGTTGCGGGTTGTGACGGAATCTCGTTCTTCTAATGCAATTTCGCCCAAGTCTTCTAATGGTGTCTGAAAACTAGAAACGTCGGACGGGTTGGGGGGCAGGCCGCCCCGGCCGGTGATGATGAATCGGTTGTCGGCAAATCCGGGAATCTGGCGGCAATCCTGGGCGACGAGTCGGGTGGGGTCGATGGGGCGATCGGGCAGATCCACCAAACCTTGATTCGGGTCGGTGTCGGGGTTGTTGATAGTAACGACCCCATCCACCCCGAAGGCGGAACTGACGGTAATATCGCTCAGGGGGGTGGGCTGTTCCCGGAACTCGATGCCGAAGATCCCCTCGGCGGTGATATCGATATTGCCCCCCCGCCCGAAAAAGGCGTTGGCGGTGATATCGCTATTTTCCTCGGGGAGGGCGAAGAGATACTGGGTAACGATATCGATGTTGCCGCCATTTCCCAGGCCGCTGGCCAGTCCCGCCGTTGCTGAGATGGTACTGCCGCGGCGCAATTCCAGGGTATCTCCCACCTGGAGGTTGAGATTTCCCCCGTCGTCCGAGGCGGTTTCGGCGGTGATAGTCGCGCCGCGATCGAGTTGCAAGTTGGGGGTGGCGACACTGATATTTCCCGCCTGACCGGAACTGCGGCCTTCGGCAAAGATACCGCTGCGGAAAAAGCCGTCGGCGGAGGTTCCGGTCAGTTCTACCCGTTCGGAGGCGTTCACCGCGACGGTTCCGCCCAATCCCCGGTTTTGGCTGGAGGCGGAGATACGGGCGCCGTCGGAGATTTGCAGTTGTCCGGTTCGGACTCGGATGCTGCCCGCCCGGGCTGTCCCTTCCCCGGGGCGATCGGGGGTTCCGGTGGAGGTGAATAATCCGCTGGGACTTTGGGTGTCGGCGGAGATGCCGGCGAGTCGAACCGATTCCGAAATCACGTCGATGGTTCCCCCGGGGGCTTCGCCGAGGGTAGCCGCGGCGATCTGCGCCCCGCCGCCGACTCGGAGTTCTCCGGTTTGAATAGCTATGTCGCCCCCGCTTCCGAGTCCTCCGGTGGAGCTGGAAATGGTCGCTCCGCCCCCTTGTAGGTTCAATCGGTTCGTATTGAGGAAAATGTTGCCGCCCCGACCGATCGCCCCGGGTTCGACCTGGCTGAATAACCCCGTCGGGAGGTCGTCGGGTCCGAGATCGCCCTGGATGTCGATGCGATCGCGGGCGGTGATGGAAATCGTCCCGGAAGGAGCTCCCGAACCCCCGTCCGCCGTGCTGGTATTAATGAGGGCGCGATCGCGGATTTGCAACACTTCCGTTTCGATGGCGACATCACCGCCTTTAGCCGTACTTCCCGGCTCCACTCGGGTCGTGATGCTGCTGGGCGTGCCTTCGCGGGAAACGCCCTCTATATTAATTTCCGTTGCCGAGATCCGCACGTTCCCCTGGAGTCCGGATGTTGAGGTGGAAGTGGATGTGGCGATTCCGGCTCCGCCTTGGATGTTGAGTTGTCCCGTATTGACAACAATATTGCCGGGAGTCCCTCCGGCACCGGTTTCTGTAATCAAACGGCCGAGATTGCCCCGCAATTCGATCGCCTCCGAGACATTGACGGTGAGATTCCCGGTATCGCCGCCGCCCAAACTGTTGGCGCCGATCTGGGAATTGTTGACCCCCAACCGCCGCGCTGCGATGGTGACATCTCCCCCCCGCCCCGAGCTTCGGGTTTCCGTCCCCATCAGCGCGAAGTTATCGACTTGGAGGAGATCGGTTACAACTGCCAAATTTCCGCCCCGTCCCGTCCCTTCGGTTTCCGCCGCCACCTGGGTGGGGGTGGGTGGGGTGTCGGGGGGACTTCCCGGCGGAGGCAACAATCCGTTGCGGACGTTCACCGTTTCTGCTTGCAGGCGGATGTTTCCCCCCGCGGCCAGACCCGAGGTGATGGTTTGGACAGCCGAGCCATTTTCCACCGTCAAAACGCGATCGGCGTGGAGGGTGATGTCGCCCCCCGGTTGAGTCGCCATCGGGGAGGGCGCGACGAAGATTCCGGAATTGTCGATCGCGATCGTATTTCCCCGAAGTTGAATACTTCCCCCCCCATTCGGCCCGCTGGCATCGAGCAAAGCCTCCTGGAGTCGAATCGCCTGTAAATTCTGCCCAGGTGCATACCGGAACTCAAATCCCTGGGGATGGGGCGTCAAAGCCACGCGCCCCCCGCCACCGACACTCCCCACCTCGATGCGTCCGTCCGGCGCCGCCAAAGCGGCCCCCTGCAACGTGACATTTCCCCCCACCAGGGCGAACGTATTGCCCTGGGGGATCAGGTTGGGAGGCCCGGGCAACCCCGCCCCCTGAACTAAAATCGGGCCGGGGTTTTGTCCGAACTGGAGTCCGAGGGGGACGTTGACTCTCAACAGGGGCGGTTGGGGATTCGCCGCGCTGAACTCCCCGCCATTGTCGAAAACCAGGCTATCTGCGGTGGTGGCGACGAAGGCGCCCCCGACATTCAAACTGGCGTTGGGGCCGAAAACGATCCCGTTGGGGTTGAGGAGAAATAGATTGAAATTGGGCGAACCCCCCGCGGCTTCGATGAATCCTTCGATCGCTGAAATTGAGGAACCCGTCACCCGGCCGATCACATTTTGAATGGCGGGATTGTCGTTGAAGAAGACCGCACCCCCGACTTCGGGAACCGAAAATTCCCGAAAACTGTGGAAGAGGTTTTGTCCGGCTTCCGTTCCCCCGGTGATGCCGTAGATATCGGGTTCGAGGGGGACGACGACGGTATTGTTGGGAGTCAGGGTCGTATCGGCTTGGATGGGCTGCCCCTGGGCGGGGAAGGCCGACAGGAGGACGGATGAGAACACCCCGAATACCAGGCGAGTCGTAGAGTTCGGCATTCGAGATTGTTCTCCCTTGGATTCGTCGGGCATGGGATTGGTATTGAATTCTACAGGGAAGTATATCAAAAAATTAGATGTGATGTCTGACTGCATATAGCCAGGAAAGCGATCGCCGTTTATGAAAATTGTATAAAAATCCCTTCTTCCGTGTAAAGCTCTGGTAAATATTCCGGGTTTTCACGGATCACCTCGGATTTTTCTGTCATCCAATTCCATGTGTTTACAAATTGTAAAAGTTGGGTAAAATCATTTGAAATAGGGGGTATAGATGGGGCGGATCGAGCAATTTGTGAGCTAAAGTAAAGAAGTCCGAGCTGTTCGTAACTCTAACAAAAGTTATCCAGAATGATTAAACTAAAACCGAAGCTAAAATTGAAAAAGATACCGTTACATCTGCTTTGTGTCGTTTCAGGTATCGCCCTGGCTTCCCCGGGGCAGGCGGCGACTTTCAACTTCGTCCACGATTTTGGAACCTCCCAGGAAATCGCGGACGCTTTCGATCGCGCCGGTGACATTTGGTCTTCCATCCTCTACGATGATGTCGAGATCAACATCTTCGTCAAGTACGATCAAATGGCAAGCGACACGGTGTTGGGGGGCGCCCGTCCCGAGATGGTGGAAGTCAGCTACAACCAATATCTGAATCGCATTTTCCGGGATATCACTTCGGAAGACGATCTGAGGGCGTTCAAAACTTTGCAGTTCGACGAAGATGATACCGGGATCGCGGCGATTCTCGACCGATTCGGCTTGGCGGATATCTCCCAACTCACCCTCAGCCAAGTTCTCAGGCTGAACCGGGAGGCGATCGCATTGAGTACCGAAACCTTCGGAATGTTGCGCGATCGCACCGACGGCAGCGGAATCGTCCTCGACGACAACGGCAACGCCAACAACCGCACCATCTGGCTGACAAGGGCCAACGCCAAAGCCCTGGGACTGATGCCCGGTTACGATAACACCGTCGCCTTCGACTCCGAGATCGCCATGAACAGCAACGTTCTGAGCAACTCGGACATTTGGGATTTCTCCCGGGTCTACAATAATAATGTCGCGATCGCCAACGGCAAACTCGACTTCATGAGCGTCGCCCTCCACGAAATCGGCCACTCCCTCGGCTTCGTGAGCGGCATCGACACGGCGAACCTGCTGTATATGCTGGCTGACAGTGGCGAGGGGGCCCCCGTCCAAGAAACCGACCTCACCTATGTCAGCACCCTGGATCTGTTCCGCCACTCCGAAACCAGCCGAGATGCCAACGTATTTGATTGGACCGGCGGCACCGGCAAGTATTTTTCCCTGGACGGGGGGGCAACCAACCTGGGGAACTTTGCCGGCGGTGTCAGGGCCAGCGGGGACGGCTACCAAACGAGCCACTGGGAAAAACAGGACAATCCCCTGGGAATCATGCACCCCACCCTCCAAAAAGGTCAAATCCTGGATATCAGCGCCATCGATCGCCAATTGCTGGACGTGACGGGGTGGGATTTGGAGTTGTCGAACCTGAGTCGCGGCAATAGTCCGAATCGGACGATGCAAGGCAAACAGGGGACCGACACCTTGATGAGTTGGATGAGCGGTTGGTGGAATCGTTGGTCTGTCGGGAACTGGAGATGGTGGATGCAGACCGATGACGGAACCCCCAATACCCAGTATTTTTCATCCCTCGACCCGGATTCCACGTCCCCCAATCCGGCGGAGTCCGGGAGCGGCGAAATGGTGTCCGTGCCGGAACCGACCTCGGTGATGGGACTCCTCGGTTTGGGAGCTTTGGGCTTCGGCACCTTGCGGAAGCGCCACGGCAAAGGGTCGTAACCGATTCTCACGGAAACTGGAAATCAGGGGTGCAAGTCAACAGTTTTTCTACAGCTTCAACCGGCAGGGGCTTCGAGAAATAGTATCCTTGTCCGTATTCGCACTTCAGGGTCTGGAGAAGTTTGACATTTTGTTCTGTTTCGATCCCTTCAGCGACCACATCCATCTTCAGATTGTGTCCGAGCATGATGATGGTTTTGACGATTTCCGTATTCTCCCGGCTCTCGTCCATCCGGCGGATAAACGATTGATCGACTTTCAGGGTGTCCATCGGGAAGCGGTGCAGGTAACTCAGGGAGGAGTAACCGGTCCCGAAATCGTCCATGCTGAGTTTGATTCCTAGGGTTTTTAATTGTTCTAAGAGCGCGATCGCCTCATCTACATCATCCATGATCGCACTTTCGGTAATTTCCAATTTGATAGACTCGCGGTTGACACCGCTGCGGTCGAGGATGCGATCGACGCAGGCCACCAAGTTGGGCTGAGACAGTTGGCGGGTGGAAAGATTGATACTCAAAACGAAAGGGGGAATGCGGGGATATTTTTCGTGCCACGCGGCGAGCTGGTTGCACCCTTGTTCCAGAATCCACTCCCCCAAGGGAATAATTAACCCGGTGTCTTCGGAAAGGGGGATAAATTCTCCCGGGGAGACGAATCCCCGTTTGGGGGAGATCCAGCGCACCAAGGCTTCAAATCCGACGATCTGCTCCGTTCTCAGGTTGATGATAGGTTGGTAGTGGAGCTGAAATTCCCGGTTTTTGATGGCCTCTCTCAAATCCGACTCCAACTCCAACTGCTG
Organism: Limnospira sp.; assembly: GCA_050045915.1. GTDB lineage: Bacteria > Cyanobacteriota > Cyanobacteriia > Cyanobacteriales > Microcoleaceae > Limnospira. The sequence goes on along the minus strand of JBNGCR010000007.1, from coordinate 13,184 downwards.
CAAGGCCTGGGTGTGCATGGTGGAGATAAAGATTTCGTGGCGGCCCTGGCCCAGAGCTTTGGCCCGATACATGGCGGTGTGGGCGTCGCGCAGTAGGTCTTGAGCCGCCAATTCTTGCGAGGGGGGGCTGCAGGCGATGCCGATGCTGGCGGTGGTGTACATTTCAGGGCCGCCGAGATTGAAGGGAGCCGCGAGGATTTTTTGCACCCGGTGGGCCAGGGCGATCGCCTCCTCGCTATTTTCTACGCCGGACATGAGAATCGCGAATTCGTCCCCCCCCACCCGGGCCAAAAAGGTCTGGGGGGGCAGGCAGGTTTTGAGGCGGTGGCTCGTCGAGAGGATCAGGCGATCGCCGATTTGATGTCCGAATCCCTCGTTGATGATTCGGAAGCGATCGAGATCCAAGAACAACAGGGCGATTTGGGCGGGATTGGCGCTTCGGGTGCGGCTGAGATGCCGGATTTGTTGGTTGAGCAAGATCCGGTTGGGCAAACCCGTCAGCGGGTCGTAGGACAAACCGTAGAGGACTTTGTAGGCCAGGACGATGCCGGCGGTGGCTACCAAGCCCAGGGCGGGGGGAACCAGGGGAATCCACCCGGTTTGCATAAATGCGACAAAGCAAATCACCCACAGGGCGACGGCGCTGGCCCCCCCCAGCAATCCCAGGGAGAGGGGGCGATCGAACCGCATCGCCAAAATTCCCCCCAAAATTGACCAACCCCACAGCCACAAGATCTCGACCCATTGCGGCCAGAACCAAAACAGGGATTTTCCCTCCAAGGCGACATCCAGAATTTGGCTGACCATCTGGGCGTGGATCAAGACCCCTGGCATCATGTGATCTTCCGTCTTTGCCGCGCTGTAGGGGGTGGGATAGAGGTCTTTCAAACTCGGGGCGATCGTGCCGATCAAAATGGCTCGATCCCGAATCCAGTCGGGATTGAAGTCCCCGTCCAACAGTTGGGTCAGCGTGATGAGGCGGGCGATCTGTTCGGAGCGGTAATCGATCAAAATTTGTCGCCCCCCGACTTCTGAGGGGGGCAGTTGGTAGCCGCCGGAGTTGGCTTTCAGGGTGGGAAAGATGGTGTCGCCGAGTCGGAGAAGGTCGGGTTCGACTCGGATGGGGACGGGGCGATCGAGTCGGGATTCCAGATATTTTTGGCTGACTTTCAACGCAAATGAGTAAAGTTTTTCTCCATCGTATTCGGCATACATCAGGTTGCGACGCACCGCATTGTCGAGGTCGATCGCCAAGTCGTTAAAACTGATTTGGTCGGGGGAAGCGGACGGGGGAGGCGACACGACACCGACCTGTTTGATGGCGATCAGATTGTCGGCTTTCAATTGTTCGACCCACTCGAAATGGCCGGGGGGTTGGGGAACGTCGCGGTAAATGTCTAAACCGATAACTCTCGGTTGATATTGTTGCAGTGTTGCCAGAGCCCCGGCGATGGTGCGATCGGGCAACGGCCAGGTCTGCTCGACCCGAATATCCGTTTCCGTGATGGCGACGACTGTCAGCCGGGGGTCGGGGTCGCCGTTGCCGTACAGCCGCACCATGCGATCGAAGGTCTGCAATTCGACGGACTCAAGGATGCTCAAGGAACGAATCACCCAGATAACGGAGGTACTCAACAGGCTGGCGAGCAAGACGGTGACGACTTGCTTCGCTGACAGGTTGCCGGCATTTTCTCGCTGATGACCGTAATCTGAAGTATTTGGCAACAGAGATCTAATCTTGACTAAGACTTTAACAAACACGGCAATAATTTAACAGTTTTGCACAAATTTTAACGATCGCCCCTTCCCGTTTACCTCGACAGTGACCGAAGATCAAATATTATTAATTGGGTGTCAGTTCACCCCCGTCTAAAGACGCGGGGCTTCCCAGATCCCGGACTTTTTATGTGATCGCGATCAATTATATTCCGTAATTTTACTGATTTTGGGGAGCGAACTGCTTTGATATAATGAACCTGACACGAATCAGGGATAAATCTGGTCAAGCTTATGTTATTCAACCCCATATGGAAGCCTGCCTTCGCCCGAGTCGGTGCTGTCTCGTTGCTGACCCTGTTTCTCGCACTCCCGGGCGCCGAATGGGTTCGAGCTGACGACGACATACCCGGCCGGCGGGCGGGTGGCGGAACCCGCAGTGGGAACCCGAGCTGTACCTTCAATCAAACCCCTTTAATGGCGGTCGTACCGAAAACGGCGACGGGGTTGACGGCTCAAGGTTCTCCGACGCTCTATTTTTATTTGCCTCCGATGGAAACAAACCAGGTGGGGGAGTTTGTATTGCTCGACAGCACCGATGACACAGTCGTTTACGAGGAGACCCTGCAAATTGGAGGAGAATCGGGGATTATCGGCGTGACGATTCCTTCAAATCGGACGGATTTCGAGCTAAAAACCGATCGCGATTACCAGTGGTATTTTTCGATTGTCTGCGATCCGGAAGATCGCTCCGGAGATGTGGTCGTCGAAGGCAGAATTCGGCGGACTGATTTGGAGCCGACTCTGGTCACTCAGTTGAATCAGGGAACGCCATTGGAGCAAGTAAACCTGTACTTGAAAGCTGAACTTTGGTACGATGCCCTGTCAATCTTGGCGCAATTACAGCCCGATCGCGGTGACGATCCGGCGGTGTCGGCGGCTTGGAACCAATTACTCCAATCGGTCGATTTGGGAGTGTTGGCCCGAGAACCGGTTCTCCGACCTTAAGTTGAGTTTAGCAAACTTATTGGAGAGTTCCCCGACTGCGGGATAGTGCGATCGCGCCTCAATCTCAATCCGCACCCCGTTGGCGAAACAGCTCGTACAGGGCCATGCCGGTGGCGACGGAGACGTTCAAGCTCGGGGTCGCCCCCCGTAGGGGAATGGAAACGAGGATGTCGCAGTTTTGAGCGATGCCTCGGCTGAGTCCCTCCCCTTCGCTCCCCGCCACCAGCACGGCGGCACCGGTCAAATCGACGGTGTGCAGGGGCGGGTACTCTCCCGCTGCGGTGCCGTAGACCCAAAATCCCGCTGATTTCAGTTCCGTCAGCGCCCGGTTGAGATTGACGACCCGGGCGACCGGAAAGATTTCCAAGGCGCCTGCGGCCACTTTCATGACGGTGGCATTCACCCCGACGGCCCGCCGCTGGGGCAGGATCAGACCTTGGGTCCCCATCGCTTCGGCAGTCCGCACGATCGCCCCGAGGTTGTGGGGGTCAGTCACGCCGTCCACTGCCACCAGCACGGGTTGGGGGGTGGCGGATTTGGCTGTGGCGATCAGGGTTTCGAGATCCCAATATCGGTAGGGGGTGACTTGGGCGACGATGCCCTGGTGGTTGGCCCCCCGGGTGATTTGGTCGAGGCGTTGGTAGCTGGCGCCATCGACGATCGCGCCCCGGGCTTTGGCTTCTTGGAGGAGGGGTTGAAAACGGGCGTCCGATCGCAGTTGGGAGATCGCCCAAATTCGATTCAGGGAGCGCTGATTTTCTAGGGCTGCCAAGACGGTGTGACGCCCGTAGATGAGATCGTCTTCGGGGATGTCACCGGCGGGGCGATCGCCGGGGTTGCGGGGTCGGGAGGGGGAGGGAGCGGATTTGCCCCGGTTTTCGGAGGGGCGGCGGGAAGGTGGGCGGGGTGTCATAAGTCAAGAGTCAATAGTCAATAGTCAACAGTCAACGATATAGCGCTGCGCGCGGTCCTCGAGAATCGAGAGTCGGGAGTCGGGACAACTCAAAGCCCCTTAAAAATACCTTTTGATTCCGAAAAATCTCCCTCTTCTCCCGGTCGCTTCCTCTGCTTCCTCTGCTCCCTCGGCCATTTTTTAGGGGAAAATGAAACGGCCCTGGTTTAACGGGGAGGCTCTCAATCGATTTCGAGGTCGAGGTAGCCGAGAAGTTCTTCCAGGCGGGGGCGGTCGGTCAAGTACAGGTAGCCCAATAGGGCTTCCAGGCTCGTCGCCTTCTGGTAGGTTTCCGCATCGATGCGTTTCGGGCGGCGGAACGTGGCATTGCGGCCGAGCCTGACGATTTCGAGCTCGGCGGGGGTGAGGTGGGATTGGAGGGCGTCCAGGTGGCGGGCCTGACTTTCGGCCCGGACTTGGTTGACGACCTGGTGGTGATACAGTTGCGATCGCTTGGGGGCATCACATAAAATCGGCGCACGTGCAACTCATAGACGGCATCTCCCAAATAAGCCCAGGATGAAGGTGAAAGCCGCCGAACCTGCTGCGGGGTCAAAGTCTCATCCGAGAGTCCCCTCAAATCCGACATCGGCTCCGCGCCCCCCCGAACTCCACCAGACAAGCAGAACCGACGGGGAGCCTTCTCCTCGTCGGCGTGCTGACAAAAAGCTGAGTCAACCCGTCCAGCTTAACCGTCTTTGACATTCTCCACGGCCACTTGAACTGAAGGCTGCAGAGATAGAAATTTTTCCAAGCGAACCAGTTTCACGGTTTGGGTTACGCGAGGATTAGAAACAATTTGTAAAGTTCCCCCGTTAGTCTGGGCTTTTTTGACGAGTTGTACCAGAGCGCCCAAACCGGAACTGTCTACGAAGTCTATCTGAGACAAGTCCAACACGATGTGTTTGGGTCCATTGTCGATACACTTGGACATCACCTTCCGGAAGGTTCCTTCTGAGAAGGCATCCAGCAATCCGGTCAGACGAAATAGTTGATAATTCTCTTGAACGTCTCGAGTCCCTCTGAGGCTAACGGTCAGGTTTAGTTGCTCAGGAATAGCCCCCTCCTAACTTGATAGCACGTATACTGCCTCACCAGTATAGTTTTTTTTGCGGCAATTGTCTAGAATCGGTCCGCGGCGAAATGGATTCTGGGGGAAGGGCGGAAGGGGGCGGCGGGGATGCCGACCCATTTCCTTTGAGACGGCCGGGAACCGCCCTGATTTTGCCTGGACTCAAGACTCCGAACTGACGGGTTTGCTTTTGCTGTTTTCCATTTCTTGGATGAAACGCTCGAACAGGTAGTCGGCATCGTGGGGGCCGGGGCTGGCTTCCGGGTGGTATTGGACGGAAAACAGGGGCAGGGACTTGTGTTTCAATCCGGCCACGGTGCGATCGTTGAGGTTGAGGTGGGTAATTTCCACCCCGTCCGACAGGGAGTCGGCGTCGATGGCGAACCCGTGGTTTTGGCTGGTGATTTCCACCTGGCGCTTCAGGCCGGCGGGTTGATTTAACCCCCGGTGGCCGAATTTGAGCTTGAAGGTTTTGGCGCCGAGGGAGAGGCCGAGAATTTGGTGGCCCATGCAGATGCCGAAGACGGGTTTGTTGCTTTGCACCAACTGTTGGGCGGTGGCGATGCCCTCGGTCACGGCTGCCGGGTCGCCGGGGCCGTTGGAGAGGAAAATGCCGTCGGGTTCGTATTTGAGGATGTCTTCGGGGGGGGTGTCGGCGGGGACGACGATGACGCGACAGCCGTAGCTGGCGAGGCGGCGGAGGATGTTGCGCTTGACCCCGAAATCGATCGCGACGACGGTGTAGCGGGGTGTGGCGGGTTGGTTCTCGCCCGGGGATTGGAGGCTGGGGCTGAATTCCCAGACGGTTTCCGTCGGGTCGGACCACTCGTAGATTTCGGAGGTGGTGACTTCCTTAACCAAGTTGAGTCCGTCCATACTCGGCGCCTGCTGGACTCGGGACAACAACTCGCCTGGATCGAGGATTTCGGTGGAGATGCCGCCGTTCATAGCCCCGACGGTGCGGAGTTTGCGGGTCAGGGCGCGGGTGTCGATGCCGTAGATGCCGGGGATGTGGTGTTGTTTGAGATAGTCCGAGAGGGATTGTGTCGATCGCCAGTTACTCGGGCGGGTGCAGATGTTGCGGGCGATCGCGCCGAGTACCTGGGGCCGGGAGGATTCTTCGTCTTCTGGGTTGACCCCGGTGTTCCCCAATTCGGGATAGGTGAACGTCACGATCTGGCCGCAGTAGCTGGGATCGGTGAGCACTTCCTGGTAGCCCGTCATTCCGGTGTTGAACACCACTTCGCCGACGACCGTACCGGGGGCACCGAAGGACCAACCGCGATAGGCGGTGCCATCGACGAGAACGAGCAGAGCCGGTTGAGCAGAGATAAGCGACATGAAACCCAATTGCTATTGCTTTGTGAAAATACTCCATCATTTTGCCAGACAATGGACGAAATCGGCGATCGACCCGCGGCTCCTGTTGTCATTGCATGACAAGTTTTGCCCCGCCGCCTTCCCGACGGACGGATAATTTTCCGATCACAGCGATTATGTGATCGCGGACACAACATAATTATTAAATTTTTATTAAATAAAGATTGGACTGGAAGGACAGGGGATCAATTTTGATAGAAAAATTGAAAATTTCCTTAAACTTACGAGTTATATCTTGTGGAGCATGGCGATCGCCTGTTGAGGTGCTACACTTAAACCTAAATTTTTGTATGGAATCTCAACCAATAGCTGTTATCGGACTTAGAAAAGTTATAACTCAATTCCAACCGATTCGGGCGATCGCCAGCCCCTCCATTAGCTATCATCATTCTGGCATCTCAGCCCGCCATCGCCCCAGGCGAGAACGGGATTTTCCACACCTCAGAATTGGAGGTCTAACTGTCTGCAACATTGGTTCTCAAATCAACCCAAGTTGAGTTCGACTTCACGTCATGCCCCCACTTTTAAACCCCATTTCACTGGGTAAAATTCCCAGTTTAGCCGACTCGTGCCTTTCCCAATCCCCTCGGCTTTCTGCGACAGCTTTCGATCGGGATTCCCATTGGGGTTTCGGTTCATCAGTGACAGACTGAAACCCAATCTTTCGGTAGAGAACCATCCGATACCCATCGGTACGGTACGGAGTTCGGGGGGAAGTCTGACCCGATCGCGACGGCGATATATACACGAACCATAGATTTTGTCAACCCCAGCCCCAAATCGTCACGCGACAACAGGCAGGCAAGCAACATCTTTCGTGTCATGTCACTCCCGTCATCTGGCCCAATTTATGAGACCGCTCAAGCTATGGATGCCACAGAACTGAATGCCACGGAACTACTTGATCGATATATTTCTGGGGAAAGAAACTTCAAGGGAGCTCGTCTGCCCGGAATTATCCTCGCCACCGATACCGGCGCGGGAAATCTCATCTCGGCTTCCGGGTGGAGCCCCCTACAACTCGACAACCGGATACAACTGATCGGCATCGATTTCAGCGATGCCGACCTGACCCGCGCCCACCTAGGTTGGGCCAATCTCACCCAGGCGAACCTGGAAGGCGCGAACTTGAGCGGCACCAACCTGAGCGGAGCCGACCTCAGCGACGCGAACCTGCGCCGGGCCGATTTGAGTGAGGCTGACCTCCAGAAGATCAACCTGAGTCGGGCTAATCTTTCCGAGTGCAATATGGCTCGGGCGATTCTCACCGATGCCAAGCTCGTCGAAGCAAATCTGAGTCGGATCAACCTGGCGAAAACCAATACTGGTGCCAACCTGATGGAAGCTGACCTGCGGGGGTGCAACCTGAATCGGGCTAATTTGCGGGGTGCCAATCTCATGGGTGCCTATCTGAATTCCGCCACCCTGGTGGAAGCCGACCTTCACCAGGCTAACCTGACCCGCGCCAACCTCAGCAAAGCCAACTTGAGCAAAACCTATTTGCGGGGGATCTGTCTCAACGGCACCTGTCTGACTCAGGTGAATTTCAGCGGGGCGGATTTGGCGGGGGTGGACTTGAGCAAAAAGTTGCTGACGGGTATCAACTTCGCCGGCACTTTTTTGGGCGGGGCAACTTTTATGGGGGCGCTGTTGATGGAAGCCAACCTCAGTTCTGCCAACTTGGAGGGTGCAGATTTCAAAAAAGCCTGTTTGATGGCCGCCGACCTGCGAGGGGCCAATTTGGAGCGGGTCGATTTGCGGGAAGCCAATTTGACGGGGGCGGACTTGACGGGGGCGGACTTGACGGGGGCGGACCTGCGAGATGCGAATCTGCACTCGGCGAACTTGACTGGGATTCAATTCAAAGGTGTACGGCTCGCCGGGGCCGTCCTTCCCAACGGAAAAGTTTGCCGACCCCCAAAACGATGAGCGTCCGGGCTGTTTTTTGACGGCAAACGGAGGCCGGCGGCACTGGGCAGGCATCGGCTAAAATTGAATCAGAATAGCGATGCCCAAACCCGCACCTCGAAACAGGTGGGGGTCAAGGAGCGATCGCCGCCATCACTCTCATGCCAAACCCCGCCATGAACGCTCAATCTCATTTACCGCTCCGGGTGCTGACCTTACCGATCGCCCTGAGTTTGTCCCTGTTGGGGATCTCCGGCGCGATCGCCCAGGAGCATCCGGGCTGTTTCGCCAAGACGGAATCGGGCCGGGTCATCAATCTCGACAAGATCTGCAACTTTCCGGAAATGGAAACTCCCCTACCCGGTACGGCGGCTCTGCCGGGGGAGACGGGGGTGTTTCAAGCCCAGATTCTGCGCCGCCAGGCGGGAATTCCCGTGATTCAGGTCGTTTTCAACGGCCGTCAACCCTTCGAGATGATGGTCGATACGGGGGCCAGCGGCACGGTGATCACCCCGATCATGGCCGAAGTGTTGGGCGTGATTCCCACGGGGCGGGGCTTGGCTGACACCCCCAGCCAAAGGGGGGTGGAATTCGAGGTCGGTTTGGTGGATTCGATCGAAGTCGGGGGGGCGACGGCTAACAATATCGCCGTCGCGATCGCCCCCGCTTTGGATGTGGGACTGTTGGGACAGGACTTTTTCGGCGAGTACGATGTCACGATCAAGGAGGATGTCGTCGAGTTCCGTACCCGAGGGTAGGGAGTAGGGAGTAGGGAGTAGGGAGTAGGGAGTAGGGAATCGTTTTTTGACTTTTGACTCTTCATTTCTCACTCCTCCCCGAGAGGAATCTAAAATCTAAAATCTAAAATCCCCATCCGCCCATTTATCCTTTTAAGAATTGCACCAATTCCTGCAATTTTGACCAGGCGGCTCCGCTGTCGAGGATGTCGCGGGCGAGGGCGAAGCCTTTTTGGTGGGCGAGAAGGGGGACGGCCCCGGCGACCTGGAGGGCGAGGGAGGCGTTGAGGGCGACGGCATCCCGTTGGGCGGGGGTGCCTTGGCCTTGCAGGACTCGGGTCAGAATTTCCATATTTTCGGAGAGTTCTCCGCCTTTGAGGGCGGCGAGGGGGGCGGGTTCGATGCCGCATTCTTCGGGATGGAGGAGCGATCGCTTCACTTGCCCTCCCGAGAGGATCGCCAAATCGGTGGCGTCGCCCAAACCCGCCTCGTCCAGGCGTTCCCGGCCGTGTACGACGATCGCCGTCTCCATGCCCAGGTGTCCCAGGGCCGCCGCGATCGCGTCCAAAACGGTGGGGTCAAATACGCCGATGACTTGGGCTTTGGGACGCAGGGGATTCACCAGGGGCCCGAGCAGGTTGAACACCGTCCGCACCTTCAGGGTTCGCCGCATCGGGGCCACGGCTTTCATCGCCGGATGCCAGCCCGGGGCGAATAGGAAGGTGATGCCCACCGCATCGAGGGCGGCGCTCACCTGTTCCGGGTGGGCGGTCAAATTCACGCCCAACCCCTCCAAAACGTCGGCCGAACCCACTTTGCTGGAGGCGGAGCGGTTGCCGTGCTTGGCGACTGGGACCCCGGCGGCGGCGGCGACGAAGGCGACGGCGGTGGAAATGTTGAAGGTGGAGGCCCCATCTCCCCCGGTTCCGCAGGTGTCGATGGTGGGATATTGAAATTGGGCGGACGTTTCCGGGGGGGACGGGAGGCTTTCGGAGAGGGACTGGGCTTGCAATACGGAGGCCATGCCCGCCAGTTCTTCCCCGGAGATGCCTTTGGTTTGCAGGGCGATCAAAATGGCCCCCGAGAGGACCGGGGGTATGGACTCACTCAACCATCCTTCCATCAACATCGAGGCTTGGGTGGTGGAGAGGGACTGATGGTCGAGCAGTTGTTGGAGAAGTTCTGACCAGATCTCGGTACCTGTAGCAGGGTGGCTCATGGGGAAGCAGGTAGAAGTTGGGATGTGAATTTTTCGATCTTATCATTCGGGCAGGTCGGAAGGAAGTGCGATCGGTGGTGGTGTCCAGCTCGTCTTTTTTGAGGGTTCAATCTCTCGGTCGGGGGTCGAACCGACAGCAAATTTTAAAAATGATTAAGTTTAAGAGGCGAGGGAAAGATTCGGAATTATGATTGGTAATGTCAGTACCCAGGTCAATAATTTCGGTTCTTTTGTGGTCAAAATACCGGGGTGAAGCGGACGTGTCTCGCTTCCCGATTTTTACTATTTTCAGCTCCACGGGTAAAGTCCAATGAGTATTTTAAAACCCAGTGCAAGGCTCGAAATTCGAGGGAGTACATCGGTTCGAGAATTTCCCCTCGACGGCGAGCCGACATCGATCGGGCGATCGCCTGACAATATGATCGTGATCGACGATCCGAGCGTTTCCCGACATCACGCCCAAATTCAAGCGGAGGGCGATCGCTACCTGATCGTCGATCTCGGCAGCACCCTCGGCACCGAGGTCAACGCTGTCAAAATTTCCCCCCATTCTCCCCATCCTTTGGTGGACTGTGACATCATCCAGATCGGGAATACCCAATTAAAATTTGGCCTCACTTCTCTGGCGACGGCTCCCACCCAAATCTCCGCTTCCGCCGAGGAAGACGCCACGGAGGTCGTCTCCCAACTTCCAGAAAAACAAGGGACATTGCTCAGTTGTGTTCTCGACTTGCGGGGGCGAGATCTCCTCACTATCGGCCGGGATGAGAGCAATGATACGGTGGTCAACCACCCCTCCGTCTCCCGCCACCACGCCCAGATCGCCCGCCAAAATGGTTCGTTTATCCTGACGGACTTGAATTCGACTAACGGCACTTTTGTCAACGGCAAACCCGTCACCGGCGATCGCACTTTGATGGTGGGGGACACCATTCGCATCGGGCCCTGTCGCTTCACGTTCAACGTCGATGAAACCCTCGTCCAAGTCAACGAAGAGGGCAACCTCCGCCTCGATGCCCTGCACCTCAACAAACAGGTGTCCAAAGAGGTGAATCTGCTCAACGATATCTCCCTGTCCGTCCAAGCCCGGGAATTTGTGGTGGTGGCGGGGGTGAGCGGCGGGGGAAAATCGACCCTCCTCGACGCCCTCAACGGCTTCCGTCCGGCGACGGGGGGCCGGGTGTTGGTGAACGGGGAGGATCTGTACAAAAATTACAACGCCTACCGCACGGAAATTGGCTACGTCCCCCAAAAGGATATCGTCCACATGGAGTTGACGGTCGCCCAGGCCCTCGACTACGCGGCTCAGTTGCGGATGCCTGCGGATACGACGGTGGCGGAACGCCGGAAGCGGGTGGATGAAGTCCTGCAGGAACTCGGCCTGTCCCACCGCCGGGATGTCGCCGTCAAAGCCCTGAGTGGCGGGCAACTGAAGCGGGTGTCTATCGGGGTGGAGTTGCTGACGAAGCCGAGTTTGTTCTTTTTGGATGAGGCGACGTCGGGACTCGATCCGGGGACGGAAGCGGATATCATGAACCTGCTGCGGAACCTGGCGGACCAGGGCCGGACGGTGCTGTTGATCACCCACGCCACGGACAACGTGATGCTGTGTAATATGGTGGTGTTTTTGGGGGCTGGGGGCCGGGTGGCCTATTTCGGCCCGCCCCAGGAGGCGCTGGATTATTTCGGGGTGCAGCGTTTTAATGAAATTTATCACAAGGTGGAACGGGAGCGATCGCCCGAGGAATGGCAGCAGGATTATCTCAATTCTTCCCAGTACCAAAGATTCGTGGCGCAACGACAGCAGTCGTTGGACGTTCAACAGTCGGAAACGAGTCGCACCCGCCCGTCCAAACAGGCTCCCGCTGCCCAGTTGAAGCGGGTGTCGGGTTGGCGTCAGTTTTTAATTCTCTCTAAGCGGAATTGGGCGATTTTCATGCGCGATCGCGCCAGTTTGATTTTGATGTTGGCGATCGCGCCGATTCTGGGGATACTGGATTTATTGACCTGGAATTCCGAGATGTTCGACACCACGGAGGGTGACTTCGGCCAGGTGATTACCATGTTATTCGTCACCGCTTTGGTGGCGGTGATGGTGGGCAGCATCGCCACGATGCGGGAAATCGTCAAAGAGGCGGATATTTATCGCCGGGAACGCACCATCGGCTTGCAGATTTTGCCCTATATTTTGTCGAAGGTGTGGATCGCGTTGATCTTCGCGTTATATCAGGCGGCGATCTTCCTGATCTTCAAGTTGTTTGCCATCAATATTCCCGGAGACATTTCCGTTTACGGGGCGATGTACGTCACCTTGCTGTTGGCAACGATGGCGGGGATGGTGATGGGATTGTTGGTGTCGGCGATTTCGCCTAACCAAAATATTGCGCCTCTGTTGACGATTATATTTTTGGTTCCCCAAATTACGTTCGGCGGGGGGATGTTGCCTATCAATACCTTCGGTTTGCCGGGGAAAATGATCAACAATTTGACGCTGACAAAATGGCCGTTTGAAGCTCTGGTCACGATTACGGGGGCGGGACAAGATGTGGCGGCGGATGCCTGCTGGCAGTTGTCCGAAGCGGAACGGGATGCCCTGACGGAGGAACAAAAACAGGATTGCTCCTGTTTCGGCCCGAGCCTGTTTAAGGAATGTAATTTCCCCGGTATTTTGTCGAAGTACAATCCGGCCGTAGATGAAGATCAACCGCCCAAACCGGAAGATCCGGGGGACCCGCCGGAACAGCCGACCCGACCGGATACCCAGTCCTATGAAGCCCAGGAGGAGTATGAGGAGGAGATGGACCAGTATCAAGCGGATATGGAGGCTTATCAGGAGCGGGTGGACGAGTACAAAACGGCGATCGACGAGTGGCAGGATCAGTATGGAGATTGGCGGGGAAATTATGAGGGGGCTTTGGGCGAGGCGGAAGGTACGATCGAGCGGTTTAACCGGGATTACGGCTCTATGTTTGACGTGAATGTTGGCAAATATTGGGGGATTAATCTGGGCTTTATCGGCGCGATGTTCGCCTTTTTAGTGGTGGTTCAAAAGCGCAAAGATGTGATTTGATTTAAAGTTGAGGAAACCCCCCCGGCTTCCCTTTTTTGGAGGGGTTTGATGGCGATGGTAAATAATTGTCTCGCCCCCAAACCCCCAATTCTGGGGGCTTTCTTGCCCCCAAACCCCCAATT
>JBNGCR010000006.1:28752-72985 GCA_050045915.1 Limnospira sp. | reverse complement strand
CTTTCAAATCAATGAATCCCGGCAACGGGATTGAAACCATCGAAGACAAGCGGGCGATGACGGTGAAAATCCAGGCGCTTTCAAATCAATGAATCCCGGCAACGGGATTGAAACGAAAAAAATAAGGCGGGCAATCCCCGCCAAACTCAGTTTTTTTCAACTCGTTCAACCGCCGATATAAGCGCCGATATCTTCGCCACATTCGTCGGCGAGGTAACAGAGGGCGCGAAATCGTAATGCCACCAATTCCTCGTAAAAGGGGTTGAGTTTGCACAGGGGGGGAATGTGAAATAAGACGCGACCCCAAACTTTCAGATCCCGCTCGAACGGACATTGGGTGGGGATGAAGCGACAGAGAAACTGGGCGAATTTCGGGTTGTTGACCTCGACGAGATCGAGCCGCCGCCGCAGGGGAGAAAGGGGTTCGGGGAGATGGTGTAAAAATCCGGACGGGAGTGATTTCAAAGGGTTGACGAGAGGGTGTCGCGAACGAAACCGCGCCCAACTGGCAAGGAGCCGGCGGGGCAGGGTATAATATGCCAAATTCATGATTCAATTCCTCGGGGTAAAACGAGGTGCAAAGGACGCTCTAAATTCAACTTACAGGACAATTTCGGACGATCCGCACCGAGTCAGTGTTCGGATCGCCGCCGGGTTCCCGGGGGGTGAATTTTCAGATGGAATGTTTGCTGTCGGAAGACGGCTTGAATCCCCGAGATATCCCATGAATGATTTTGCCTCAATTTTTTGGGTTTCGGGCGGAATTCGGATCACAAGTATAAATCTAATATATGTGTTCTATAAGATATTTGTATGTTTGGGGGGTTGACAAATGGCGATCGCCCGAAACATATCCTAAATGCGACAGAGCGATCGCTTGGGACTAAAATAATTACCATCAGCCGTCAGCCCGTCGTTTACAGACACCTTGCAGATGCCCGAAGAGTCCACACCTGCACCTCCCCCGACACCCCCCCAAACATCGCCGTCGCGGCCGAGGTCGGGGCCCTTCGATATCTTCAAAGCCTTTCCCGAATTCAACCGGGGCAACCGACTCTACAAACTGGGGCGGTACGAGGGAGCCTTCGCCCACTACGATCGCGCCGTGGAACTGAAGCCGGACTGGTATTCCGCGTGGCTGCGGCGGGGCAACACCCTGCGAAAATTGGGGCGCCACAAAGAAGCCCTCGCGTCCTACGATCGCGCCATCAAACTGCGCCCGAACCACTACTGGGCCTGGACCTTCCGGGGCATCACCCTGGCCAAACTAGAGCGGAACGAAGAAGCGATCGCCTCCTTCGACAAGGCCCTAAAAATCCGGCCCGAGAACTTCGAGGCTTGGTACGAGCGGGGTCTAGCCCTAGAAGCCTCCCTGCAATTCCAAGCCGCGGCAGCTTCTTACAAGCGGGCGATCGAAATCAAACCAGACCTGTCGGCGATCTGGTACCACCAGGGCAACGCCCTGATGAACGAGGAGCGCTACGCCGACGCCATCGCCTCCTACGATCGCGCCGTGCAACTCCAGCCGGCCAACTCCGACGCCTGGTTCAACCGGGGCGAAATGCTAATGAGCCAGTACCGCTACACCGAAGCGATCGCCTCCTATGATAAAGCCCTGGAACTGCAACCCGAGCGCTACCCGGCCTGGTTCAACCGGGGCATCGCCCTGCAAAAACTGCGTCGCTACGAAGATGCGATCGCCGCCTACGACCGCGTCATCGAACTGCAACCCAACGACTACGAAGCCTGGTTCTACAAAGGTATGGCCCTAAAATCCCAGTGGCCGAAAACCGCCCTGGCCAACCTCGACCGCGCCTTAGAAATCAACCCCGACTCCCCCGCCGTCTGGATCGGCCGCGGCCAGACCCTCCTGGACATCAAAGAATACGAGGGAGCGATCGCCTCCTTCGACCGGGCCACCCAACTCAACTCCAACTTCCCCGAAGCCTGGTTGGGGCGGGCGACGGCCCTCTACCACCTGAACCGCCACCCGGAGGCGATCGTCGCCTGCGACAACGCCCTGCAGATCCAGCCCAACTTCCTGGACGCCTGGAACCGCCGGGGACTGGCTTTGGAGCGGTTGGGGCGCTACGAAGAGGCTCTGATGGCTTACGATAAAGTGATTCAGATGACCGTCGCCGACCCGGATCTGGCTTCCAAAGCCGGGCTCCAGCGCGGCGCGGCTCTGGAATACCTGAAGCGGGACGAGGAGGCCGTGGTCGCCTACCGGAAAGTGGTGCGGGAGCAACCCGACAACTTCGAGGGCTGGGTGAAACTCGGAGAGGTCCTCGATCGCCTCGGGCAGTACCTCCAGGCCGTCGATGCCTTCGAGCAGGCGATCGCCATCTGGCCGGAAAATTATAAGATTTGGTTGCGGCAGGGGGCGGTCCTGGAAAAATTGGATCGATTTCAAGATGCGATCGCTGCCTACGACCGCCTGATCCAAATCAAACCCGACGCCTGCGAAGCCTGGGTGAGGCGGGGGCAAGCCTTCGAGCAGATGGCCCGCTATCAAGAGGCCTTCAACTCCTACGGAGTCGCCCTGGAACTCCAACCCGCCGCCCCGACCCTCCTCGCCCACCGGGAGCGGGTGAAGCGAAAACTGGCGACCCCGTGAGGCGGGGGAGGCAGGGGAGGCCGGGGGGGCAGGGGAGGCCGGGGAAGCGGAGGAGGCCGGGGAGGCCGGGGAGGCAAATTTACAGTCAGATTCGTACAAACTCCCCAATCATCGACCGATGATTTTTGCTTGTCGGGGCCCCTGGCTTGCGCCCTTGGGAATTCATTCCCAAGCGGTTGGGATGTTCCACCCGTTTCTTCGCTCCCTCCGCTTGACCGTTGCCTCCCTCCGCTCCCTCGGCTCCCGTTGCTCCCTCCGCTTGACCGTTGCCTCCCTCCGCCCCCCCCACCCCCCACCCGCCACGCGGCGCCATACAGGTGCTTTATTTAAACGAATGACTCCTCTGGAAAAGGCGCAATTATTTTCTCAACTGGCGGTGCTGCTGGACTCCGGTCTAACGGTACACAAAAGCCTGATCGCGATCGCCAAAAAGAGCCCGAGCCGCCTCGGCCGCTACTTGGGGAAAGCGATCCTCTCCCTGGGGCGCGGGGAAGAACTGTCGGCGGCTTTGGGGCGGGTGCCCCGCATCTTCGATCCCTGGACGACGAGCCTGCTGAATGTCGCGGCCCAAAGTGGGGCGCTGCCGGAAATGTTCTGGCAACTGGCCAAACTCGAACGGCAGGAATGGGACCGACAAAATTTTTACCGCTCCGTCCGCTTGGCGGCGGTGACGAGCGGGGTCAGCCTACTGTTGCTGTTGGCGACCCTGCTGTACACCACGAAAGCCAGCTCCGGCAGTTGGCTGCTGGGGTGTCTGCTGGTCGCGGTTGTGGGATTGGCGCTGCCCAAATTGGCTCCCCGCCTGCCCTGGGTGCGCCGCGCCCGCACGGCCCGGGCGATGCTTTACCTGGGACAGTTGGAATTGCCCCTGCGGTGCGGGTTGCCGATTTTGATGGCGATCGAATTGGTGCGCGATCGCATCCCCAAATCGGAAATGGCCGGGACTCTGACCGTGGCTCTGGGACAAATCCCCGCCGGCAAAACCCTCAGCCAAAGTCTGGAAGACCGCCTCCCCGCCACGGCCATCCGCACGATCCGCGCTGGGGAGGAAACGGGCCAGTTGGACTGGGCTCTGTACCAGATCCGAACCCACTACGAAGGGGAATTGGAGCGATCGCTGCGGGTGATGCAGGGAATTTTGATCCCGATCACCCTCCTGGCCGCCGGCGGAGTGGTGGCCCTCCTCAGCCTCAACGCCATGAAATCCCTGTTCATTTTGCTCCCAAGTTGAGCCATTTCCTCAAAATTTTATGTTCCCGACCTTGTGAAACGGAGCCGGTGCATTTAAGCTGTAATTCAGAATTGGGAGTCGGGAGTCGGGAAAGGGCAGTGAATTGTCATGTCAATTGTCAATTGTCAAATTTCCCTACACCCCACACCCCAATTCCAGCAAAACACTATCGATTTTTACCAATCGGTTGACTGAATGAAACTACCAAATCTGAAACGTTTTCGTCCGGGATTGGTTTTGGCCGCGATCGCCGGCATCCTCCTGGGTCAAACCAGTGTCAACGCCGCCGAGCGCGTCGTTCTCACCTACGGCCCATTCCAGGCTCCGATCGCGGTCAGCGACCTAGAAGCATTTGCGGTGGACGGAGTCACCACCAAAACCATCCGCCAGATCGTCGGCGCCTCCGGACTCGATGCAGAAACCCTGCGCGGTCTGATGAGCCTGGAAATCGGCTTCGACCTCGTGCCGTTCGCCTGCATGATTTACACCCCCACTGGCCAAGAACTGACCGACGACATCGGCGCAACGGTCCGCACCCACCGCCGGGTTGCCAACGGAAAGGCGATCCGGGCCGCGCTGATCAACGCCGTCAGCGACGACGGCAAAATCTCCTTCCTGGACTTATTGAATTACTACCCCGTACCGGGAATGTACGTCGATGTGGCCAACATCCCCGCGACGGTGGACAAAATTCAGGGCTTGAGCGACGAACTCGGTGCCCTGTTCAGGCAGGCTTCCGGGTTCGGCACCGAATTCTCCGACGGAACCGTTATCGTCGGCGGCTGCTCCCTACAGGAGGTCAATCTTCCCGGACCCGCCCCGGCGCCCCCGCGTCCGGCACCCCCGCGCCCGGTTCCGCCACCTCCGGCTCCGGTACCTCCGCCGGCTCCTCCCGTTCGAGGACTCTGGTAAATCTGTCCCGACCTAGAGATGGCATTCGACCGATGCCAGTGCGACAGCATTCTCCGCTCGGAGAAGCTGTCGCGCCTGTTTTGGAAACCGAGAAAAATTAATAATTATCAATTATCAATTATCAATTATCAATTATTGATTCTCTTCCGCCGCTTCGAGATATTGGGCATCCATCAGAAATGCACCTTTGGTGAACCGGACGCCCCAGTAACCGCCCGGACGGCGATCGAGAACCGTACCAACTTCGCCCAATGCGATCGCGTCGGGGGGTCTGAGAATTGGCATCGGTTCGGCGGTTTTGAGGTAGGGGGGCAGAGCGACCACCCGGACTTTTTGATGGATTGTAAATTCTTTCTCTTTTTCCATAGTTGCCCCATCTATTTTTTGAATAAAATTGAAAACTGCCAACAATTTATTTTTCTACCGTTTTTTTTAAATCATGTGAACAAAAGATGGGATTGAATTGGAGATCAATTCTTTCCGTTCAGCTAAGGTGTCGTTCCAGACCGGGCGAGAGGTTTCCAAGCACTCAGAATAAGTCTGTTCCTGTTGCCGATTGAGTGGGAGCCGATACGGGTAGGTGAGATTGAACATCCGGAGAGCAGACCTTAAAAAAAGAATGCTGTTTTTTTAATTCTAGCAGAGGTTGAAAAAAAAGTCGCCCTCAAAGGGCGAGGCTTTCGACCCAATTTTCAGGTAAGATAGAGTCGGGCATACCCCAGAATTCGGATACCCGAGCGGTTGCCGCAGACAAAGCGGGAAGGAGATGGGACTAAATCTCCGACCCGAGCGGATGTCCGGATCGGT
This sequence comes from Limnospira sp., assembly GCA_050045915.1. Classification (GTDB taxonomy): domain Bacteria; phylum Cyanobacteriota; class Cyanobacteriia; order Cyanobacteriales; family Microcoleaceae; genus Limnospira. The sequence continues at coordinate 67,418 of JBNGCR010000006.1, read as the reverse complement.
AACAATGCCCAACTGACACAGAAGCTCGCTAGGGGGTAATCATCATGGCTACAGATCGTCGCGTTTCCCGAGTGGCTTCGCTGATCAAGCGGGAGGTCAGCCAGATATTGCTCCACGATATCAAAGACGATCGCGTGGGAACCGGAATGGTGAGTATCACCGACGTGGACGTTTCCGGGGATTTGCAGCACGCCAAAATTTTCGTGAGCATCTACGGGACGGAAGAGGCCCGCCGAGAAACGATGGAAGGGTTGCGGTCAGCGACGGGTTACATCCGCTCCTATTTGGGACAGCGGGTGCGGCTGCGGCGGACTCCGGAAGTGGTATTTCTCGAAGACCGCTCCCTGGAGCGGGGGGACAAAATTCTGGCCCTGATCGATCAGATCTCTCAGGATCACGAAGACTCGGAGGCGGAGGGGGGAGAGGAACCCGGAACCGCCGCCGAAGCCGAATAACTTGAACTGACGGGGTGTGGGGGGAACGAACATGGGTGTTTCGCTGGCCGAACGGGTCGCCCAAATGGTGGTGGTGCGGGCGTCGGGCTACTTATTTGACCACCAAATTCGCTATCCGGCCTGGGAACCGCCGCGCGATCGCCTGCGGTATTGGCTGCAGGAATTGGGCGTCGGCGGGGTGATCTTCGTGGACGGCAGCGCGGCGGAACTGGCGGCCCGGACTCGACTGCTCCAGTCCTGGGCTAAAATACCTTTATTATTGGCTGCGGACATCGAGGAAGGGGTGGGCCAGCGGTTTGCGGGGGCGACCGAGTTTCCCCCGCCGATGGCTTTGGGGGCGATCGCGGGTCGAGATCCGGAAATGGCGGAACGCTACGCGGAACAAATGGGCGCCGTCACCGCCCGGGAGGCGTTGGCGATCGGTCTGAACTGGATTTTGGCCCCGGTGGTGGATGTCAACAACAACCCCGACAACCCGGTGATCAACGTCCGGGCCTTCGGAGAGACGCCGGAGACGGTGGGGCGACTGGCGGCGGCGTTTATCCGCGGCTCCCATCAGTATCCGGTGTTGACTTCGGCCAAGCATTTTCCCGGCCACGGGGATACGGCGGTGGATTCCCATATTGAGTTGCCGACGATCCCCCACTGCCCGGAACGGCTGGCGGCGGTGGAGTTGCCGCCGTTTCAAGAGGCGATCGCGGCGGGGGTCGATAGCGTCATGGGAGCCCACCTGCTCATCCCCGCCTGGGACGAGACGTTGCCCGCCACCCTGTCCCGGGAAATTTTGACCCAAAAGTTGCGGCAAGAATTGGGGTTTGAAGGATTAATCGTCACTGACGCTTTGGTGATGGGGGCGATCGCCAACCGCTACAGTTTGGCTGAGGCGTCGGTGCTGGCGGTGGAAGCCGGGGCGGATATTTTATTGATGCCCGAAGATCCGGAAGTCACCATCAAAGCTGTCTGTGAGGCGGTGGAGGCTGGACGAATCTCGCCGGAACGGATTCAAATGTCGTGCGATCGCATCGCCTATATGAAAGGGAAAATATCCCCACCGGCAACGGGGCAACCATTCGGGTTGGAGGATTTATCGACACCCGAAGCCAACCAAACGGTGGAGTCGATTCTGCGGGAGTCCGTCCGGGTGAGTGCCGCCGTTCCCCTGCAACTGCCACCGAGTCCCGGACGGGAGGGGTGGCGGAATCTGGTGGTGGTGGACGACCTGCTCAACTGTGCCCTCCTGGGACACCACACCCCCGCGATCGCCATTCCCGAGGGCTTGGGCTTCACGCTGCAACTGCTCGACCGCCACAGCCACACTCTCCCCGGAGAAGATGCGACATTTTGTCCGACATTGCTACAGTTATTTATACGCGGAAACCCCTTCCGGGGCTCGGCTGGGTTGTCGGAAATTGCCCGCACTTGGTTTAAGAAATTGTTAAAAACGGGCGAACTTCAAGCCCTCGCCATTTACGGTAGTCCCTATACCCTGGAACAATTTCTACCTGAAATTCCGTCAACTTTACCTTACGTTTTTTCCTACGGTCAGATTCCGGTAGCCCAGGCGACCGCCCTCGAACTCCTGTTTGGATGAGGGAACTGAGGTGTCCCCTGGGGGTTCTCGGAGGGGACGGTTCCCGATCGCGTCTGCATTCGGATTCGGCGATTCCCGGCGGGTTTTCGACTGTTCGAGTCCCGTTCTTCCCGTCTTCCGGTGGCCTCCGCCGGCCGCGTCCGCCAGATGGACCCGTGCAAATAACAAATGTGGCAGATCCGAAACGGGTGTGTCATACTAAAATCTCAGACTTTAATTGATGGCCGGACGAGCGAACCGATGATGGAATTGAGGTGCGGCGATCGAAAATTACCTGGCAAAATGCCCTTTCAAGATGGCTCGAACGATCGATTGTGGTCATTTTGAGATTCTAAATCCCCCGCCATTATCGACTGATAAGTTGTTGAATTCTTCAAGTCTCCGGTGTGCGGAGGCGGGATCGCCCCTGCCCCAGGGGTCGAGGCATTTTGGTTTTATTTATGCAAGTTTGGCGGAAAATTGTATTCGCTTATACTGAAAAAAATCCCTTCCCTAAATCTCAATTTTCGATTATATTGAGATCGATGCCACAAATCACTCAGGCAACCCCATGAGGGCGAATTATGACTTACACCACTGTTCAATACTCACTTGACGTCATCAAAGACGAAGTACGCGATCTCATCAACAAGGGCGCGATCGGTCGTCAGCAACCGATTTACACGCTCTGCCAATATATTCCGGCTCGGGAATGGGCTTATGTCGAGTGCGAACTCGAAGCCTGCAACTTCCTGTTGCGCGATCGAGTCGGCGACCTGATCGGATCTGAAAAATGGGAGAATGATTAGAGTCAGCGCTCAATCCTGCCTTTGAAGCGATCGCAGGTTGAGTGACACCAATGTTGACTCAAGCAAGTTTTACGAGAAAAGGACGAGAGCTTGAAAGCCGTGTCTTTTTAAAGCACGGATGAAAAGCGAACGGCGACTTCAGTCGCCTTGAAAGTTTCTATTTTATGAGCTATGCTCATAAAAGCAAGTCGGAAAAAATCTGCGTGAAGAATCGTCCTAGTACGGAGAAATCCCGGTAAGTAAGTCCAGCGGTTAGAAATTTTCTAGCGTCAGTGTGGCTACACCACTGCAAGCAATGGCAGGTCGAGGAGCGTACCAAATTGGCTAGTGATAATATCTGAAAGCAAAAGTAAAGTAAGCGCAATTATTGAGCGTGTAGAGGCACTTTGATAATGCCTTTGAGAATCCAGCTTTGGATTACTTAAGAATCTGCGTGGTTTTAACCCGCAGAGTATCAAAAAGTTGGGTTTTTCAGAGTTGATGGCGACAGTTCAATCGAATACCCAATCGGGTTGATTTCCCGAACTTTCCATCAATTAAAGCATGGCAACGGAACTCAATTCGTGCCAAACATTCAATTCGTCGTGATACTTTAATTAATGCAGCATTTAAAATTTGCAGACCCATTCAACTCAGCCACCTGAAAAACCCAACCGCACGAATGCAGCGAGTATTTGTTGACATCTTCCCCGACCTCCGTTGAAGGTACGGGGATTCTACTTAGCTTGATCCGAGTCGGACTTCGACGGGCCAACGGCTGGAAATTCCAAGTTGTCAAGTTGACGAGTCGGACTCTCGCAGGTTTTTCAACTCAGCCCTCAACGTCGCAATCTGGTTGGTGAGTTCCTGAATTTCGCCGATCTCGCCGGACGAGGAAGCCGTAGGGGCAGGGGGCGGGGCGGGAGTCGCACCCGAATTGACCGTCGTGCCCGGTTCAGACTGGCCCGAGTTAGAGAGGATCGTATCCACGAAACTGCGGGCCTCCTCTTCCGTCACAGCTCCCTTCTCGGCCCACTCTTCGGCAAGCTGGCTCAACTGGGACTGAATTTTTTCAAGATTCTCATCCCGCTTTTGCGGATCTTGCAAAATTTCAATTAAAGAGGAAGTCGCGCCCAGGGTGACGCGAAATCCCTGGTGTAACATCTGAGTCAGGTTATCGACATTCATGAGAATCGAAACTCGTCGAGAGATTACAGGGGCCAGATGTCCCACCGCTCCCAAGTTTTGGGGGACGGGTATCGGAAACCATCGGGTCGGCTAAATTAGGGGTCGAGAGAGAAATCGCCTTCCCCCCCTCCCATTCAAAGCCGTGCATGAGACTTTCACCTCACACGGCTCCTCGTTCAGTCGTCTCATTGTCATGAGTACGACTCTTGCTTTGACTGCCATCTATGGCAGTCTTGGCATCGTGACAGTGGCGGTGCAACAATTGGAGGTTTTTGTAATCATCCTTTCCGCCGAGGCATCTAGGGATGATGTGGTCGGTTTCCAACTGGTCTTCGATAGTGAAGTGTTGCCCGCATCCATTGCATTTGCCTTTCTGGTCTTTTAGCAATCGGGCTGCTCGGTTCGAGATTTCTGGTGATTTCCCTTTCCTTGTTGCCCAATAGACCCATCGCACTTGGAAGCCCATTCTAGCACTCGCCGACCGGTGTGAGCTAGGCGACCCGGAAAAATCCTGCCGTCCACCTCAACCGGTTTGCTCGATGTACTGCTGAATATCATCGACAATCCGAGTTAACTCCGCCTCCGTCGTGAGTTTGATGCGTTCGTCGCGGACTGTGACCAGAACTTTGGCGGCGAAGGGGCTCGGCCAGATGTTGGGGTTGCAGAACACTTCCAGGAACACCTCCCCCGTATATTGATACTCGATCGGTTTTTGGGGGGCGGGCCGTCCCGTGCCCGCCGTTGCTTGGGCAGCAACGGCTTTGAGCTTTTGCATCAGTTCGTCGAGGGCCGCTTTTAAATTGCGGGCGGCTTCGGGGGTGAAGCGCAGGGAGACGGAGCCTTGAATTAAATTGAGAGTCAGGGGAGGGGCAGACATAATTGGATTTCCACAAATCAGTTAGATCGCTGTGATCGACATTACCAAACAATGCGAAAATTTATCCGAGCTTGTCCGTAGTAAAATATTGAAGTTTTTCATCAAAACTCAGAACGATGATGCCATCCTGTATCCGCAGTTCTTGAGGGAATTGGATAGATCCGGCCCGGTCAAGGAAGGTCGGTCTGTGAACCCAGAATCCCCGTCCCTTGAGGGCGGAGAGTGTCAATTTTCGATATCATTTCAAGAAAGGTTTCAACTGGGAGCAGAAGCGATGGCGAGCGATCGACGTTCCGAAGTGCGGCGGGTGCTGGTCATCACCCTGATTTTAAATCTGTTGGTGATGGCGATCAAAGCGGCGGTGGGGTGGATCACGGGTTCCCTGAGTTTGTTAGCCGACGCCCTCCACAGCGTCACCGATAGCCTCAATAACGTTTTGGGGTTGGTCGCCAATCACTTCGCCTCCCCGGAACCCGATCGCGAACATCCCTACGGACACCAAAAATTTGACGCGGTGGGGGCGCTGGGGATCGCCGCCTTTTTGGGGATCGCCTGTTTTGAAATTCTCAGCGGCGCGGTGGGGCGGTTATTTTCGGAAGACAGCCACGCCGTCAACATCTCCCCGCGCCAACTGTGGATTTTGTTGGCGGTGTTGGGGGTGAATATTTTCGTGGCCTACTACGAGCGTCGGGTGGGGCGGCGGGTGGGGAGCGCCCTGCTGGTGGCCGATGCCAAACATACCATGAGCGACGTCTGGATCACGATTATGGTCATCGCCGGGTTGATTGGGGTGTGGCTGGGCAACCGCTGGGATCGGCCACAACTGCAGCTTTTAGATCTGGCGCTGGCGTTTCCGGTGGCGCTGCTGGTGTTCCGCAGCGGTTGGGAAGTGATCGAGGAGAACTTGCCCTGGCTGGTGGACCAGATGGCGATCGCCCCCGAACAGATCAAAGCGATCGCCATGTCCGTCCCCGGCGTCGTCAACTGCCACGCCATCGCCTCCCGGGGGATGATCGGGCGGCAGGTGTTCATCGAAATGCACATGGTCGTCGAGGCGGAGGACGTGGAGACAGCCCACGACATCACGGAGGCGGTGGAGGCCGAACTGGAAAAGCGCTACAGCCCCGCCCGGATTTTGATCCACGTCGAGCCCCCGGACTACGAATCGAGCCGCCTCACCTACGACGGGCGATCGTCGGAAGAGCGCGAAGATTCCTTGGGCAGCGAGAAATAGAACGTCGCCCCGTTTCCCGGCTCGCCTTGAGCCCAAACCTTCCCCCCGTGGCGGTGGACGATGCGGCGAACGTTAGCCAAGCCGATCCCCATGCCTTCAAACACCTTGCGGGAGTGGAGACGCTGAAACGGGCCGAAGAGTTTGTCGGCATATTTCATGTCGAATCCGACCCCGTTATCGCGGACGGAGTAAATCACCTCTTTTTCGCTTTCAGTGGCGGCGATCGCAATTTCGGCCCGTTCGCAGAGGCGCGTATATTTGACGGCATTTTCCAACAGGTTTTGAAAGACCGTCTGCAACAGCTCCCGGTCGGCCCACACCCGGGGGAGCGGTTCCACCGTCCAGACAATCTCTCGCCCCTCCAAATCGATTTCGGCCTGCTGTCTCGTCAGCTCGACCAACCGCATGGGATCGACCCACGTCGGCGACATCTGCACCCGGCCAGTGCGGGAAAACCGGAGCAGCTCCTCGAGCATCCGACCAGCCTGCTGAGTCAAATTGGCGATCGTCTCCAAGTAGCTGGCGCTCGTGGGGTCGGGTGATGTCGCGGCGAAATGTTCCTGCAATAAGCTGACGAAGCCGTTAATTTGGCGCAGCGGGGCCTGCAAGTCGTGGGAGACGGAATAGGCGAAAATTTCCAACTCCTGATTGGTAGCCTCCAGTTGGGCGGTCCGCTCTCGAATCCGGCTTTCTAAGGTTTGGTTGAGTTGGCGAATTTCCGCTTCGGCCCGCTTGCGATCGCTGATATCTTCGATCAACCCGTCGATGATAAAGCTGCCGTCGAACCGCTCCGGCATCGTACTCACCCGCAGCCAAACCAAGCGGCCGTCTCCCCGGCGGAATTGGATCTCCCGGTACTGTTGCGGGGCTTGGTCGGAGCCGATCTGCCGTCGCAGGGTGGCATCGGCCAGATCCAGCCGCAGCCGCTCCCGGATGAACGTTTCCACTTCTTCGGCGCACTCTAATCCGAGCACGTTCAACAATGCCGGGTTGTACCGCAACAACTTGCCGTCGGAGTGCACGAAAAACACCCCCAAACTCAGTTGGTCGAGCAGGCACTGGAGGCGATATTCAGATTGGATGGCCCGCCGCCGGTTCTGGACCCGCTCCCACACCCACCGCACCCCCTGGGTGAGGCGGTGAAAGTGCTGGGGGGATTTGATGATGTAATCGTCCAGACCCGCTTTCATGGCTTCGACGGCGATTTCTTCGGTCCCCGTGTTGGTAAACATGATCACGGGACAGTCCGGGTAGCGGGACTTGACCCGTTCGAGGATCTGCAACCCCGTACCCCAACAGAGTTGGTAGTCGGTGATCACCAGGTCGAAATCCCCCGTTTCCAGGATCTGTTCTAACCCTTCCGGTTCCCCCACTTCTTCGATGGCGGTGTCGGAAAATTCTTGTTTGAGAGCCCGGTCGATCAGGAGGCGGTCGTCGGGATTGTCGTCAATTAATAAAATGCGCCGTAGCGGTTGCTCTTGATACATTGTCTTGCTCTCAGTCGTTTCACGCGCTTGTCGAACGGGTGAATGCTGACGATAAATTTGACGGGGTTCGCGGCCAATATTTCACGCCTTTTGGATGGATGGAAACTGGTTAAATTTCACCCAGTAAGTTTCGATCGTCTGGATCATATTCAGCAGGGCGTTGAAGGTGACGGGTTTGACCAAATAGGAATTAGCCCCTAGATCGTAGGCGCGATCGACGTCCACACTTTCCTGGGATGAGGTCAGCACCACCACGGGGATGCGGCAGAGGGCGGGCTGTTGTTTGAGCCATTCCAAAACTTCGAGTCCCGAGCGTCGGGGGAGTTTCAGATCGAGCAATATGAACAGGGGTAGAGGATGCAGCTCGCGGTTTTCCTCAGCTATCAGTTGGTTCAAATGGGCGATCGCGACTTCTCCATCTTCGAGCACTCGCAGGGACAACTTTAAATCGATCCGCCCGAAGGCGCGCCGAATCAAAAACACGTCGTTGGAGTCATCTTCGATCAACAAAATTTCGGATGGGTTCCGTTCTAACACGGGTATCAATCTCCTTTTGAAGTGCGGGGCGTGAAAACTGGTGCGGGACATGGCTGATAGCTCCTTCAAGTTTGCGATTTTAACCGAAATGGTATGGCGTTGCGCGCCCGGTGTAGGGTGTGAGGATGGAAAATTCCCTGGGAATTAGGGTTTCGAGGCTGGGAATCGGAAGGAAACTGTCAACAAACGATCGCGCACTGCTACAAATACCCCGGCGGTCGAAAAAATGTCGGACTCCGGTTCGGTGTCGGAATTGAATATCCCCCCTCGATTCCATCGATCTGACAAGCTGAAAATTTTAAAATATTTTCACCCAACCGAAAAGTCAAAAAAGCGATTTTGAAAAATGAATCAACCCCGCCACTTGCCATCCACTCAAAATTGATTGAAACAATGAGCCAGAAATGGATCGGGAACCCGACTGTTGCCTATCCTTTCCAGGTCATCTGAAGATCAAAATTTCAATTCCTGAGTTTTTTCAATTATCTCATAATTTTGCCCAAATTTTTCACGTTTTTCAAAGACATTAAGACTTGACCGACTGAGAGTCCGTCGAAACCAATGGATCGGGGGTAGAATTCCATTCGCCCTCCCCGGGGGGGGAGGTCGGCAATTCGATCCAAAATTTGCTCCCCTCGTCGAGGTTCGATTCGACCCCGCAGCGGCCGCCGAGGCGCTCGATACCGCGCCGGACGATCGCCAACCCGATCCCCGTCCCGGGGTAGGATTCCACGCCGTGGAGGCGCTCGAACACCCGGAAGATGCGATCGTGGTACTGAGGGTCAATGCCGATGCCGTTGTCTGCCACCCACAACCGCGCCCAGCCGTCGGTCTGGGTCGCCCAGATCGAAATGGTTGGCCGGACGTCGGGGGCGACGAACTTGGCGGCATTGGCGAGCAAATTCGCGATCGCCTGGTAGATAATCCTGTAGTTCCCGTAGACGACGGGCAGATCGGGGGCAATTTTGAGTTGCACCCCCGCGTCGCGCAGTTCCAGATCCAGGGTATCCCAGACCTCCTCGATCGCGCCGTCGAGGGCCACGGGGTTCAGGTGAATCTCAGCCCGGCCCAGGCGGCTGTAGGTCAACAAATCCCGGATCAAAGTATCCATCTGGGTGGCGGCGGCCATGATCCGGTGGGTGTACTCCCTGGCCATGTCGTCCGCCAGTTGGCTACCGTAATCCTCCCACAGCGCCTGAGTCAGACCTTGGATCGCCCGCAGGGGGGCGCGGAGGTCGTGGGAGACGGAATAGGAAAAAGATTCGAGTTCTTGATTGCTCTTTTGGAGTTGTTGCGTCCGCACCCGCACCCGCTCTTCGAGGTGGGCATTAAGTTGCCGGAGTTCCCGTTCCGCCTCCCGGCGGGCGATGGCGGAGGCCAGCAAATTCGCCACGGACTGAAGAAAGTTAACGTCGGAGCGGTCGAAGTGACGCCGGCGGCGAGTGTGAATCCCCAAAACCCCAAACGGACGGTCATCGGCCCCCTCGATCGCCACGCTGATGCCACTGACGACCCCGTGATCTCTCAACAGCTCCGGGCCGGAAAACCGGGTTTCCGAGTCCAACGATTCGACGACGACCGGTTCGCGGGTCAGCAGAGTGTAACCCGCCTGGGAATCCCCGTCGGCCCCGACGATCGCCTGCCCCACCAAGCCCGGAGCCCAACCCACCCCCGCCTTCAACAGCAAACCCTCTCCTCCGGGGAGTCGTTGCAGGATTTTGCTGTATTCCACATCGAGACTCTCGGCAACTTCCGCCACCGTCTCGTCGAATAATTGGCACAGATCCAAACCCGAAAGCGCCTTTTGAGACAGCAGGGCGATACCGGCCTGTTGGCGGAGTTGGGCGGCCAGACAGAGTTCCGCGTTTTTTCGTTTCGTGATCTCCTCGGTGACGCCGACAACCCGCAGGACTTCCCCGGCTGCGTCGCGGACGAAAGAGGTGCGGACCCGGACCCAGATCTGAGATCCGTCCGGCCGGCAGATGCGATATTCCTCTTCAAAGGGGGCGCCGGCGAGGGTTCGCTCAAAAGCCGCTCCGACGCGATCGCGGTCTTCGGGGTGAACGGCTTCGAGCCAACTCGTGGGGCGGTCGTAGAGGCTCTGACAACTGCGCCCCCACAGCTCCTCGTAAGCGGGGCTGACATAGAGGAGGGTGCCGTAGTCGGGGGTAAAGCTGAAGAAGATTTCCCGGATGTGTTCGGCGAACTGCCGGAATTTTTCCTCGGACTCTTTGAGCTCCCGGTGACGCCGTTCGAGTTCTTCCTGGGCCCGTTTGAGTTCGGAAATGTCCTGAACAACGGCGATAAAGTGATGGGGTTCCCCGGTGGGGCGGTAGCGCAGGGAAGCGACGAGGGAGATCCACAGGGGAGAACCGTCTTTGTGGATGTAGCGCTTTTCCATCGAATAACTCTCGATCTGACCCGCCATCAGTTGCCGCATCCGTTCCAAATCCTCGGGGAGATCCTCGGGGTGGGTGATAGACCCAAAAGCGCATTGCAGCAGTTCTTTCCGGGTGTAGCCGACGATGTCGCACAATTTTTGATTCACCCGCAGCCAACTGCCCTGGAGTCCGACGTGGGCGATCCCCACTGCCGCCTGTTCAAAGGTGGAGCGAAACAGTTCTTCCGACTCCCGCAGGGCGATTTCGGTCTGCCGGCGCTCGGCAATTTCCTGCCGCAATCGGTCGTTGCTGATTTCGAGTTGCCGGGTGCGCTCCTCGATGCGAACTTCGAGTTGGGCGCGATCGCGTCTGATTTGTTCTTCGAGGCGCTTGCGATCGCTGATATCCCGCCCCTCGGGGATCAGGAAAATGGTTTTTCCGTCCGGGTCTAAAATGGGGCGCAGGGAAAAGTCGATGGTGGCGATCGCATCATTCTGCCCCAGAACGTCAACTTCGTAGCGTACCGGCTCCCCCCGCACCGCCTGGGCGATCGCCTCCCGCAGTTGTTCCCGGCTCTCGGCCGATCCCCGCCACCAGGGGACTTCCCAGAAGGGCTTCCCGATCGCGTCTGTCGCCGTCAGGCCCCCGAACTCGAGGGCGGTCTGGTTGGCTTCCAGGAGGGTGCCGTCTAGGTCTAGCAGCCCGACGAATTGGAAGGATTGGTTGAAGATAGCCCGATAGCGCCGTTCTGCATTCAGCAGGGAAATTTGGATGTCTTGGCGGTGGGCGTCGATGCGGTTCATGCTGCGGCCGTTCCACCACAGGAAGGCTCCGAAGGCGAGGATGCCCAGAATGGTGCGGAGGGCGGTTAAGGTTTCGATGCCGACGGGAAAGTAAACCGCGATCGCCAACATGAACAATCCCAGCAGGGTCGGAATGGCGACCGTCACCGGCAGCAGTCGGCGGATCGCGATCCCCCCGGCGTAGGGGCTGCTGACTTCCGCCATCCACCCCCGCTCCGGGCGGGCGCACAAAATGCTTGCGGAGAGCAGCAGCAGGGCGGTGGCGGTCTGGGCGTCCATCGGGTTGGGGGAGCCGGCGCTGTAGAAGGGGGCGGCGTGGTAGAGGTGGCCGACGAGGGCCAAAATCGAGATGGACAGGGTCAGCAGGCCGCAGGACTGGGCGGGGGCGTTCCAGTCCCGAACCGACAGCAGCACCCCGCACCCGAGAGCGATCACGCCGCCGGCGGTGTTGGGGGCGACGGCTAAATTGATGGCCGGGACTCCGCCGCCGGCGGAGAAACCCAGCAGGCCGGCCGCCCCGATCGCAATGGCGATCGCGCAACACCCCCAAATCAATCCCCGAACTGGCGGGGGCGGGCTGAGGCCCAGTCGGTGGTGGCGGTGCCACAGGTCGAGGGCGACCCCCGACCCGATGGTGGCTAGGGCGGTGTTCCCTCGGATGGTGAGCCAGTGGGGGACGGCGGGGGCCGCTCCCCAGACGTTCGCCACCCACCCCAACAACCCGACCGCCGCGATCGCGGCCCACCGGCTCACTCGCGAAAACTGTTGGATTAGCTCGACTTCCGACACCGGATCGGGTTGGGTGACGGCCGAGGTCGGACGGTTCAAGTGTCTTTCCCCCAAATAGTGTTAAAAAAGTGGGCGTGATCGCCGAGATCAACCGCTGCTCTGTCGATTGATTCAACTTTTGATTTTAACCCGGTGACCGATGCGGCGACTCACCCTCCAGAGAGAGTGTCGGGTGCGGGGGGACGGAGGGAGCAAGGGTCAAGCGGAGGAAGAACACAGATAGGATTTTCCTCCGGTCGCCCCCCGCCCCCAGATCTTTTGCGGTCGGAATTGGATCTGATTTTTTTATTTTTTGTCGTCAACTTTTTGATCTTCTTCGGGAAAGCGGGTGATATCGTCTTCGCCCAAATATTCCCCGTTCTGCACCTCGATCATCACCAGGGGAATCACCCCGGGATTGTCCACCCGGTGGGGGGTGTTCATCGGAACGTAGGTGGACTGTTTGGGGGTGAGGGTGATGTCCTCCCCGCCGCAGACCACCTTGGCTGTCCCCGCCACGACGATCCAGTGTTCGCTGCGGTGGTAGTGCATTTGGGTGCTGATATGGTAGCCCGGATTGATCACGATCCGATTGATTCGGTAGCGATCGCCCTCCTCCAAAACCGTGACGTGGCCCCAGGGCGGGGTACGGGTGGGCTGGGAGGTGGCGGGGGTTTCGCCCGGTTTTTCGGTTTTGGCTTTCGTCATCTTGGAATTCCAGAATAAAAGACAGTCGTTCGGTTTCCATTCAAACCAATTATATGCAATCTTAAAATCGAGATTAAACTGGAAAATCGACGGTAAATGTCGTCCAGCAGTCCTGACTTGTCACCTGAATTTTGCCGTCGAGTTGTTCGACCAATTTTTCCACCAGTGCCAACCCCAAACCCGTCCCGCCCTGTTTCCAGGGGTCGGCGTTTTGCACCCGGTAGAACTTGTCAAAAATGCGGGGCAGTTCCTTTTCCGGGATTTCGGCTGGGTTGGCAATTGTAAACCGCAGGCGATCGCCGGATTGGGCGACATTTGGAGACCATTCGGAGATCCCGCTGGCGTGGCGTTCAACCTGTAGGTGAATTTCCCCGCCGTCGGGGGTGTACTTGCAGGCATTATTCAACAGTTCGGCGATGATCCGCTCCAGGTTGCCGGTGTTGGTGCGGACGGGCGGCAAGTCGGGGGGACACTCCACGGTCAACACTTGTCGGCGTTCCTGAGCCCGGGAATAGAAGGGTTGGGTGATGCGGGGAATCCAGTTGGAAAGGTTCAATACTTCCAGGCTGATGGGGGCGGTGGAGGCCTCCAATTTTTGCAAGTCCAGGAGGTCGTTGATCAGGTTGGTTTCCCGGGAACATTCTGCCTCCAAAATGTTGAGATACCGTTCGCCCCGCTCTGGCGTGGGGGCTAATTTGAGCATATGGATCGCCATTTTCATGTTGGCTAAAGGCGTCCGCAATTCGTGGGAGACGGTGCTGAGAAAGTCGTCTTTGAGGATATTCAACTGCTGGAGTTCCTGGACTTTTTGTTGCAGTTCGGCGGTGCGGTCGAGTACCTGTTGTTCCAAGTCGGTGTTGAGGGCTTGAACTTGGTGGTAGAGTTGGGCCTGGTAGATGGCGATCGCCAGTTGGGTCGCCAGTTGTTGCAGGAGGTTGGTTTCGGCGGGTAGCCAGTGGCGGGATTTCTGACATTGCTGCACCTCGATGACGCCCCACAGTTGCCCGTCCTGGAGGATGGGGACTCCCAAATAGGATTCGATCTGTTCATCGAGCAGGCGGATCCGTTCCGCCGGGGGCAAGTCGCCGGTGCGGATATCCTGGACGGTGTAGATGTAGTCCCGCTCGAAGGCTTGCAGGTAGTGGGCGATCGCAGTTGGGGTGAGGTGGGGGTCTGAAAGGAAACCGTATCCTGAAGCGGCGGACTCGGCCACCAGTTGTCCGGTTTCGTCGTTGACGACGTGGTAAATCACGACGCGATCGGCCTCCAGGAGCGATCGCACCTCGGCTACGGTCGCATTGAGAATCTCTTCCAAATTCAGGGATTGGTGAATCTGGAGGGAGATTTTGGCCAGTAGCCGTTCCCGCTGCAACTGTTCGTGCAGTTGCGCCGTCCGTTCGGCTACCTGCTTCTCTAACTGCACGTTGCGGCTCCTGAGCAGTTCCATCTTCTCCGCCTGGAGCTGGTAGACGGACTGCTGTAGTTGTTTCACCACCCGGTACATTTCCGTGGGGTCTAGCATCCGCAGCAAACTCATCTGGGTGACGATCCCCTGCAGTTCCCCGTCGGAGCCGCACACCAACAACCGCTGCACCTGGCGGGCCTGCATTTCCTGGTGCGCTACCCACAGGGAATCCTCGGGCGTCAGGGAAAAGCGGGGTTTTCCCATGATCGTCGCCGCTGGGGTGCGGCCGAGATCCAATTCCAAAAACTGAGCCAGGACGATATCCTGGGCCGAGACGATCCCCAGGGGCTTGACTTTCTTTTTCCGGGACGCTTCGTAAATGACCACGCAACTCGTCTGGTGGGTCGCCATCCGCTGGGCTAAACTCAGGGCGGATGTGTTGGCCGGTGCCCTGAGCACGTCGGCGGTCATCTCGTCGGCCACCCGCCGGGTTCTGAGGATGTTGGAGGGTTGCAGGACTTGCCGAATTCGCTCCGGCGTGATTGCCCCCGCCACATGGCCGTCGCGGTCGAGGACGGGGAGGTGCAAGATCTGGTGCTGGCGAAACATGGACAGGGCCGTAAAAATATCCTGATCTTGGGATTCGGTCAGTTGGTGGGTGGCCTCGGACATGACTTCCCCGATGCGGATTTTGTGCAGGGGGGCTTCTCGGGGGTTGTCCAAAATGCCCGTGGCGATCAGTTGCACCAGATCTCGCTCGGTGAAGATCCCCAACAGGTTCGCCTTCTCCGGCGGGGGGGACAGGATTTCCGTGCTGCCGGGGGCCGACTGGTCTACCACCAGCACGCAGGTGGCTCGCAGCCCTTCGGCTGGCTGGACTGGTGTCGTCGGACTTTCGGAGTGGTCGGAGTTGTCTGCCTGATTTTGAGGGAGGGCGGAACGGTTGAGCAACTGACCCATCAGTGCGATGGCGTCCGCCAGGGAGGTGTCCGGCGTCACCGTGAGGGGATAGCGATCGACCGCTTGTTCGAGGGCGGACGAATAGTGAGGCGCTGAGTAAGGCATAACTGATGGAGACGTTGGCTGGTGCGGGTCGCACTTGAGAGCCATTTGCTGTTTTTCCTGTATCGTAACACTGGGGGATGGGGGAGACGACTCAATTTTTGGATTTTCTCTATGGACCCGCTCGGATCAGTTGTTTGTCGGCTATTCATCTCGCCGCCCACCTGCGGTCTGGCGGGAGCCTTCTTTTCGCATTTTTTGGTAAAATTGCTCGAAAGCGATCCGGACTACGGCATCCGCGCCGACGCGGCGGGGGCTTGGGGATACCTCGGCGATCGCCCAACCGTCGAACCCCTGATGCGGGCGTTTGATGAGGATACCGATTGGCTGGTGCGCTTCAGCGCGACTGTGTCTCTGGGCAATTTGAAGCAGATCCGCGCCCACGAGGTGCTCCTTTGTGCCCTCAATAGCGACGAGGTGATCCGGCAACAGGCTGCGATCGCGGCCTTGGGAAAAATTCGCGATTTGGAGGCGATCGACCGAATTTTAAATTTCGCCCAAGCGGAGGATTGGCGGGTCCGCCAGCGACTCGCGGAAGCCCTCGGAAATCTCCCGACTTCCTAAAGTGTGGCAGCTCTCAAATACCGGGCGAAAGACGGCTATCGGCAGGTGTCGTAAGCTGCGAAAATTGGCCTCGATCGCCTTCGAGAATTGGATGAAAAACTGTTGGAATCATGAACGAAATTTTTAAAGATTGGGGACTGACCTGGGAGGGTTTGAAAACCGGAAAGCGGGGGGAATATTTGGTGGCGGTTCAGGGACTTATCCTGGTCGGATTCGTCCTGCTTCCCGTCTATCCGATCCCCGGATTGGAGGCTCTGAAGTCGTCACCGTGGATGTATTTCATTTGGGGACTTTCCATTCTATTTGACGCGATCGCCGTCTTTTTAATGGTCAAGGGATTGATGGATTTGGGCGAGAACCTCACCCCCCTCCCCTACCCTAAAGACACCGGAAATTTGATTCAATCCGGCGTCTACAACTTCGTCCGCCATCCCCTCTACAGCGGCTTGATTTTCATCACCTTCGGCTGGACGCTCTTTTTTCTCAGCCTCTCCCATTTTGCCATAACTGCGATCCTGTTTGTATTTTTAGATATCAAATCTCGGCGGGAGGAACAATGGTTGATCGACAAATATCCCGAATATTCGGAGTACAAACAGCGGGTCAAAAAACTGATTCCCCTGGTGTACTGAATCGCCCTAAAATCCCCTCGAAAGGCGTTTCGGATGGCGATCGGACAACACTATCGCCAACAATAATTCGATGGGCAAGCTTGATGACAGCCTGTTCGTTATTGCTCGGTTGCGGCGCGACCGACGGCAATATGCAAACCCATTTAATCGCCTCCGAATCGGAAGTCGGAGACGAAACCGATCCCTCCCATTCTCACTACAAATATTCCGGCCGAATCGATTTAAGCGACAGTGCAAACCCCGTCATTTTCTATGGGGGTTCGATCGTCAACGTCAAATTTGAAGGCACCAGCCTGAAAGCCAAATTTTCCGACAACTCCAAAAACGATACGAAAGTCGGATTTATCATCGACGGCGGCGATCTGATGATCAAAGAGGTCGATCGAAATGCTTCCGAACAAGAAATAACCGTCGCCACCGGACTCTCCGACGGCATCCACACCTTGGAAATCATCAAATTGGAAGGGCCGGGAAATGGCAACCTAGGTTTAGTCTTTCACGGGTTGGTACTCGACGAAGGAAAAGGGATTCTCGCCGGCGAGAAACCGGCTTTAAAAATAGAAGTGTTCGGCGATTCCGTCACCGAAGGGGCCAGTGCCGGTTGTGCCGAAGGCGACGGCGATTGTGGCGATAACAATGCCTATTTGAGTTTCGCCAATACGTTGGCGAGAGATTTGAATGCGGACATTCACAATAACGGCATCGCCGGTTTGGCTGTGCGGAGCGGAACCGGCTATTTTGAGAGCGGCAATACGGGACTCGATGCCACCTACGACAAACTCAGCCCTTCGTCGGAGGGCGGCTTTTCTCGGACGGACTGGGATTTCGGCCGCTACACCCCCGATTTGGTGATTATGGCGATGGGTGTCAACGACGAATATGGCAACGGTTTGGACGACGTGCCGACGTGGAAAAATGCCTACAAAGCGATCGTCCGCGATCTTTACGAAAAATATGGAAATGACAAAAACCGCCCGTTCATTTTTGCCCCGGCTCCCATATGGGCGAGAAATGCGGACAAGTACGCGGAAGAAGTGGCGAACGAACTCAAACAGGAGGGTTACAACACCTGGTTTTATAACTATTCTTTTGAAACGCAAAAAGGACACCCCGATCGCGTCGAATCCCAAAAAATGGCGGCAGAATTGAAACAATTCATCGAAACCAACAATATTTTTGATTAATATCAGATCCGGTTATTTGCCCGACAATTGGATATTCCCCCGGCTCTGCTTAACAAGGGGGGAGTTCGATTGTCATATCAAATCCGGTGAAATATCCGGACAACAGCCGGTTGGATATCCACACCGCTTGGGAATCAATTCCCTTTTCTTAAGTGTCAAAAAAAGCCGCCTTCAAAGACGGCTGAGTAACGAAAATTTCCGATTTACTCGGGTGTCTCTTTTTCCAGGGGCCAGAACGGAAACTGTTGATTGACTTGCAGGCGAATTCCCCCGATATTATTTTGGGCGAAGACATAGGTTTTATCTTGCCAGAGGGGAATAAAAGGAACGTCTTGGACGAGGATTTCTTGAATTTCTAAAAAGATCGCCCGACGCTTTTGGGGGTCTTGTTCAGTCCGCTGCTGGTCGATCAATTCGTTGACGCGATCGCTATAATAAAACGATCCCTGATATTGACTCGCCCCCTCTTCACATCCCGTTTCTTCCGAACCTTTCGCGCAGTCCAAAAAGGGCTGGATGTAATTGTCCGCATCCAAAAAATCGGCGTACCAATCTAACATAAATGTCGGATAAATTCCCTTGTCCAAATTTTGATAGGCGGTGGTGGTTTCCACGCTCTTGGGTTCGAGTTGCAACGCGCCACCCAAATTTTCCTGGGCTAGGGCTTTTAGGGTCGCCGCCAGTGAGGCTCGCTTGTTGGAATTGGCGCCGTACCACAGTTCCACGACGGCGGGATTTTCCGGGGTATATCCAGCCTCGGCGAGGAGTTGTTTGGCTTGGTCAAAATTGCCGTCGCCGTAGGTTTGTTGGAAGACGGGGCTGTAACTTTCAAAGGTGGTGGGGATGAGGCTGTAGAGGGGTTCGGCCTGTCCCCGCAAGATGCGATCGCCGATTAAATTGCGGTCGATCAAAGCCGCGATCGCCTGCCGGACTTCCGGTTGATTCAGGGGTTCGGCGTTGACGTTCAACACCATATAATTGACCGTATTTCCGTCCGCCGCGATCGCTTGCCAGTTCCCCGCTTCGGCCCCTTCCAATAAACTCGCGATTTGGTCGGGTTCCAAGGAAACGTAAGCCACATCCACCGCCTTGCTGCGAAATGAATTGAACAGGTTGGCGGAACTGGTAAATCGCTGCAAATCGATCCCCTCGTTGGCGGGTTTTTCCCCCCAATAATTCTCGAACGGGTCGAGGCGAATCACGTCCACGCCGTATTCCGCCAACACATAGGGTCCGGTGCCCACAAACATATCGGGTTGGAAGGCTCCGTCGATGGCGTAGGCGGCGGGGGATACCGCACAGGTGCCCGAAAAGGCCAGCAGGGACGGAAACGCCGCGAAGGGCCGTTTGAGGGTGATGGTGAGTTCGTATTCCCCCGTCGCCTCAATTGTGTCTATGGTGTCCGCCAGCAGGGACGAGGGGGGCCCGCCTTTTTGGATGAACCGATCCAGGGAAAATTTCATCGCCTCGGCGTTGAAGGGGGTCCCGTCGTGGAAGACCACTCCTTCCCGCAGCGGGATGGTGTAGGTGAGGTTGTCGTCGCCGACGATGGGAAAATCCGTCGCCAGTTCCGGTTCGAGTTCCGTGGTGCCGAGTTTGTAGGCGTAGAGGCGATCGCCGAGGTTGTAGAGGAGGGTTCCGGAGATCACCTCGTAGGCGTCCGCCGGGTCGAGGGTGCGGAGGTTCTGGGTCGTCCCGACGACAATGCGATCGGTGTCCGAAGTGGCGGGGGTTTGGCCCTCGGGTCCGGTTCCGCAGGCGATCGCAACGAAGGCGACCAAACAAAATAAAGCCAGAAATCGGGCGATTGCGGGAATTCGGCGGCGGCGATGCCATCCCGGAGAGGGCGATCGCATCGGGTGTGTTTTTTGCATCTGCTGGGGTGTAATCTCTGCTCTACATTCGATTCTGAACTGTTGATAGTAACATTTTCGCGGTTCGGAATAGCGCTTCCAGATGGGAATGGGAGGCCTGCGGTAGAATGGGCGGGAAAATTCGAGTGTTTGTCAATGTGAACTTCTCCCATCGCGTTCGAGGCTGGTGGCGATCGGAACGATTCGACCTATTGTCCATGGCGGGAAAAGTGGGAAGTGTTGGAGATTTAGATTTCAAAAAAATGATTCGAGATTGTTGATTCGATCAATAATTGTTCGGATTCTGTACACTGAGGGCTATACTGGATGTTATATGGGGCCCGATCACCAATGGAACAACCAGACAATGCCAGCAGTGAAAGTACCTTAGCGGCGATCGTCTTTACGGATGTTGAGTCGTTTACCCCCAAAATGGCGGCCGATGAGAAACATACCCTCGGTTTGCTAGACCGGGACTTCAGAATGATGCGGCGATCCTGTCAGCATCACGAGGGAAAAACGATCAAATCCCTGGGGGACGGATTGCTGATGTACTTCAACCGTGCCGAACAGGCCGTTACCTGTGCGACGGAGATCCAAACCGCGATCGCCAAAACCGCCGCCAACCTCCCCGAACGGGATATTTTAGTTCACCGCATCGGAATCCACCTGGGGGATATTTACTTAGTTGATGACGGCCGGGACGTGATGGGAAATGGGGTCAACATCGCTGCCCGACTGCAATCCCTCGCACCCCCGGGAGGAGTCTGCCTTTCCGCCACCGTTTACGAGGTCGTCAAAAATAGCCTCACCCCCAAACCCACCTATATCGGACTGCGAAAACTCAAAGGCATTTCCGAACCCGTCCCCCTCTACCATATCGCCTCTTCCCTGACCCGCGATCGCTCCCGGAAACGGGTGTTCATCTCCTATTCCGCAAAAGATCCCGACGCCTCCCTCGCCCAAAAATTCTTTGAAGCCTTGTCGGAGGCGGGACAGGCCGCATTTATGGCCGGCGCCAGTCTAAAATTGGGGGAAGATTGGCCGTACCGGATCGAAACCGAATTGCAACAATGCGATTATTTACTATTGCTATTATCGGAGCGATCGGCGACCAGCGAAATGGTGACGGAGGAAGTGCGGCAGGTCAAAAAACTGCAAGAAAAACGCGACGGAAAACCGATCATCCTACCCATTCGCGTCCAATTTCCCTTGACTTCTCCCCTCAACTACAACCTGCGGGGTTATTTGGATCGGATTCAACAGCGGGAGTGGAATTCGGACGCAGACACGCCCAAACTGATCGGAGAAGTCATCAATTTAATTCAAACCGGAAAGGTTCCGGAAGCGTCCAATATTTCCCAACCTAAAGCCTGGGGCGATCGCACATCCCGTCCCCAACCGGCGGCGGTGCCCGAACTTCCGGAAGGGCAAATGGATGTCGCTTCTATCTTTTATGTAGAACGTCCCCCCGCCGAATCTCGATGTTATGAAACCATCCTCCAATCGGGGGCACTCATTCGGATCAAAGCCCCCCGCCAGATGGGAAAAACCTCTCTGATGGCGCGAGTTTTGCACCACGCCTACCAGAAACATGGATATCGCACCGTTGCCCTAAGTTTTCAGTTGGCGGACGGGAAAATTTTTGCGGATTTGGACAAATTTTTGCGCTGGTTTTGCGCCAGTGTGGGGCGGCGACTGCGCCTCCCCAATCAGTTGAACGACTACTGGGATGAAATTTTCGGTAGCCAAGATAACAGTACCGTTTACTTTGAGGAATATCTACTCGAAAATATTGACAGTCCGCTCGTTTTGGGACTCGATGAAGTCGATCGCGTCTTTGAACACCCGGAAATTGCGGGAGACTTTTTGGGACTGTTGCGGGCGTGGCACGAACAAGCCAAAAATAACGACATTTGGAAAAAATTGCGCCTCGTGGTCGTGCATTCCACGGAAGTTTATGTGCCGATGGATATCAACCAATCGCCCTTCAATGTGGGACTGCCCGTCGAACTGTCGGAATTGACCACGGGACAGGTACAAGAATTGGTCGAATTGCACGGATTGAAATTCACCGCTGACGAATTGGAATCTCTGATGCAAATTGTCGGCGGACACCCCTATTTAATTCGGGTGGCACTCTACTATATTTCCCGTCAAGATACGACAATTTCAGAATTTTTAAAAACCGCCCCCACGGAAGCCGGATATTACGGCGATCACCTGCGGGGACACCTATGGAAATTGCAGCACCATCCCCAATTGGCGACGGCGATGGAACAGGTTGTCAACAGTGACGAACCCGTGCGTTTGGAGTCGGAATTGGCATTTAAGCTGGACAGCTTGGGGCTGGTGACGCTGTGCGGAAATGATGCCAGGGTGCGATCGGATTTGTATCGGCTTTATTTCCGCGATCGCCTTTAGTTTGCCCTCACCCCCGGCCCCTCTCCCAATCTTGGGCGAGGGGAGGAAAACTCAGCCCTCACCCCCGGCCCCTCTCCCAATTTTGGGCGAGGGGAGGAAAAACAAATATTATCAAAAATTACTTTCTCGAATCACCATGAATCATCCAAACCCGATTTATCAGGTGGGAGGAAGCCTCCCCGCCGATGCCCCCACCTACGTCAAACGCGAAGCCGACGACGAGTTATATGATGCCCTCAAACGGGGGGAATTCTGCTACGTCCTCAACTCACGCCAGATGGGAAAATCCAGCTTGCGGGTGCAGACGATGCGGCGATTGCAAGCTGAGGGTGTGGCTTGTGTCGCGATCGATATTACCCAAATTGGCAGTCACAATATCACCCCCGATCAGTGGTATTTGGGGATTATAAGAACCGTCGCCAGTACCCTCTCGACTTCCCTCGGCAAACGGGCAAAACTGGCGGCTTGGTGGCGCGATCGCGAGTTGATTTCTCCGGTACAACGACTGAGCGAATTTATCGAAGATATATTGCTCAAAGGAATTGAGAATAATATCGTTATTTTCATCGATGAAATTGATAGTGTCATCAGCCTCAATTTCGATGTCGATGACTTTTTCGCCTTGATTCGCGCCAGCTACAACAAACGCGCCGATCGCCACCATTATAAACGCCTCAGCTTTACCCTGTGCGGTGTCGCCACCCCGTCAGATTTGATCGCGGACAAAACTCGAACGCCCTTCAATATCGGAAAAGCGATCGCCCTCGGCGGTTTCCGGATGCCCGCGGCGTTGCCCCTCGCCCGAGGGTTGGAATCCCGCTGTGAAAACCCGGAAGCGGTCTTAACTGAAATCCTAAATTGGACGAACGGACAGCCGTTTTTGACTCAAAAAATTTGCCGATTAATTTTAGAATATTCCAGCCAAATTATTGCTGGGGAAGAAGCTCGGGTTGTTGCCGATATTATTTCCCAACAAATCATCAAAAATTGGGAGGCGAACGACGAACCGGAACACTTCAAAACGATCCGCGATCGCCTCCTCCGCAATCCCCAACGGGCGGGTCGGCTGCTGGGACTGTATCAGCGGGTCTTGAATGCGATCGACGGAGGGATTGCCGCCGATAATAGTCCCGAACAAATGGAACTGCGCTTGAGTGGATTGGTCGTAAAAACTGGCGGTCAATTGAAAGTTGCAAACCCCACTTACAAAGGAATTTTTAATCAAGATTGGGTGACGCAGGAACTCGCCCAACTGCGACCCTATGCCGAAGCTTTCGAGGCTTGGGAGAAGTCCGGGCGTCAGGATGAGTCCCGATTGTTGAAGGGGGAGGCGTTAACTGAGGCGAAAGCCTGGGCGAGAGGAAAAAGTTTGAGCGACAAAGATTATCAGTTTTTGGCGGCGAGCGAACAACTCGACAAACAGGAAATTCAGGCGGCGTTGGAAACGAAATTGGCGGCGGAACAGGAAGCAAAGGAAATTTTAACGAAAGCAAAAAGACGGGCTTCTCTGCTGTCTTGGATTGCGATCGGAATCTTGGGTTTGTCTTTCGGGATGGCGGCTTTTTATTTGAGACGAACCTACACCAATCTCAACTTAGCTGAAATTCGCCTCACCAGTGCTGGAGCAAAGGAATTGCACCTCTCAGGAAGCCAGGAACTCAGTTCAATTGTCACCGCACTGCAAGCCAGCCACAACTTGAAAAAATTACCAGTTTCCTTGTGGTCAAAAGACGATACCCGGGGGAAAGTGATCTCAATCCTTCATGCAGTCCTGGATGGTTCCCGAGAATACAATCGTATCGAGGGGCATCAGAGTCCGGTCAACGGCGTGGCCTTCAGCCCGGACGGGAAAACCATCGCTTCGGCCAGTTTTGACAACACGGTGAAATTGTGGAAGCCCGACGGCACCCTCCTCAGAACTATCGAGGGGCATCAGAGTGCGGTCTGGGACGTGGCTTTCAGCCCGGACGGGGAAACCATCGCTTCAGCCAGTGCAGACAACACGGTGAAGTTGTGGAAGCCCGACGGCACCCTCCTCCAAACCCTCGAGGGGCACCAGAATTGGGTCAACGGCGTGGCCTTCAGCCCGGACGGGGAAACCATCGCTTCGGCCAGTGCAGACAACACGGTGAAGTTGTGGACAGTCGATTTAGATGACCTGATGGCGCAAGCGTGTCAGGTGGTAGGGGACTACTTGAAAAATAACCCCAATGTCACCGATGAGGAACGCCGTTACTGTGGGGTGGACGCTTCGGCAACGGCTCGGTTTTTGCAAGGCGAACAGTTGGCAGCGGAGGCTCAAATTGATGAGGCGGTTTCTCGCTTTCAACAGGCTGTCAAGCTCGACCCGAACTTTCGTTCAAGTTCGGCTCAGATTTTGGTCAAAAGAGGAGAGTTTTTGGCTCGGGATGAGGAGAGAGTTAATCGAGCCATTTTGGCTTTTCAGAACGCTGTAAAATTGGATTCAGATTTAAAGTTTGATCCTGATAATAAAGCCCGTGCGATCGCTTCAATTTTCGAGGGGAGAGATTTGGCAGAAGCGGGTAAAATCGATGAGGCGATCGCAAAATTTAAGGATGCTCAAAAATTAGATGCTGATGTCAAAATTTCGGCTTGGTCTTGGAATGTGCTCTGTCGGTACGGCGGGCTGAATCGACAAGCTGAGAAGGTGATGTTTGCCTGCGATAAAGCGGTCGAAATCGAACCGAAAAATGGGCGGATTCGTGAGATTCGGGGTTTGGCGATGGCTTTGACGGGTGATTTTGATGGGGCGATTGAGGATTTGGAGATGGCGTACAGTGAATGGGAGGAATGGATGGGTGATGAAAATGAAAAGGCAAAACGAAAAGCTTGGATCGATACTCTTAAAAAGGGTGAAAGTCCGTTTACCGATGAGGTATTAGAACAATTGAAAAATCAGTAATTTTCATCAAGGTTCAGAAGACAATAAACCATCGCGATCGCCCCCGATAATTTCCAGCAAACCCACCGTGCCGACAAACAGGGTATAAATCCCGGCTTTGAGGAGATTTCCCCCCCGTCGGCGGGCAAAAAATACGGCTGCGATCGCTTCTACCAAATGACTAATCAGGGCAAATCGGGCGATAAAAATAACCCAGTCAAACACCGGCGGAAGGGAATGGGCGGTCAATTCCCACACCTCCAGGGCGATCGCGCCCGTAATTAACAGCGTTGAAATTATCTTGATTCCGGATATCAAAATTTTTTCGATTTCATTCCGTTTCATTTATGACATTCTTCCTCGCAATATGTCGGGCAAAATTTTGGGATATTTATCAAAAGTGCGATCGCGCCAAAATCACCAAATCGTATCAACGGCAGGCAGCATCAGATATCCTCCCGAGGAAAATTTGCCCACATCTCTCGGCGAGCTTCATCAATTTCCTCGGCGGAAGGTGCCGTTCCCAAGTTTGCACAGATCCCCCACAATGAGCGACGCCGAGATGAAGTTTGCCGAACCAACTCGCGCTCTATTTCCGGAGCCATTTGCTGAATTAAGCGTACTTTATCCACCAGAGACAGTTGTTTAGCCCGGTTAAAAACTTGCTCTAAGGTCATTGAAACTTCCATCACTTCTGTAGCCTATCGATGTTATCATAGCATAGCCATTCTGAAATTTGGCGAATCGATTTATATGAATATAAATGATAAAAGCAATCCCCGCAATCTATCCGAAGGAGAGATAGACGAAATGGTGATCGGACAAGCCGAAGATGACTCGGCTTGGGAAGATCCGATAACCGTTAAAAAAAATCAAAAAACGGCCGTATCTCTCCCGTCGGAACTCGTAGCCAGAGCCATTTTTTTAGCCCGAGAAAATCGGGAGCCGAATTGGGAAACATAGATAACGCGCATTATTCGAGAGCGAATTGAACTTGAAGAAGCAGCCGTTTTAAACAAAAAACTCTCCTACTCTCCCCCCAGCAACCAAAACCCGGTGTAAGTCATACCCGAATCGTCCGGGCGAACCAGCAGAAAATGCAAGCCTTTCGCCAACTGTTTTCGGGTTTCAAACATCCGCGCCGCCGCCGCGACTTCCTCATCTTCAAACGTGGCGACGACCCAGCGATCGCACAATCCCGCCTCCAAAATCAACCCGTCCGGCGGCCCGGGAACGTAATTGAGTCCGACGGGTTTCGCCTCCGCCAACCACGTCGCCAACTGCATCGACTGGCGTCCCCCGTCGATAACGACACCGGAAATGGGCACCGTCGAAGCCAGTCCCAAATTGAGGGGGATCAGGGACGGCGGCATCTCCAAAAACGGCATCGGGCGATCGCCGAATACCTCCTCGATCTCCCCCGCCGGAAGCGTCGCGAACCGCCAGCGATCGCCCCACAGATCCTCGGGCAGGGGGGTGGGGGGCGGCTTTTCGATCGCCGCCGGATCGACGGCTTCCCCGGTATACCCCGCCATTTGGGGATAAATGTCCGCCCGTTCCCGCAGCCACCGCTTCAACGCCGGCGTCCGGCGAGTCGCCTCCACGGCGATTCCCGACCGTTCCCCGGCCACCTCCAGCAGACTCAGACATTGGGGGCGAAACACCCAAATTGCATCCGGTTTCCCATCCCCGGCGGCTTGTCGCAACTGACCCGCCAACCAATCGGCATTCGCCCGGGACTGGGGACAGGTCGCCACAAACTCGAAATCGCGGGTTTCGTCGCACAGCAGCAGTTCCCACAGCGGCTGTCCGGTTTCGTCTTTCAGGGGACGGCGGTAAAAATCGGCTTGCCAGATCGGCATAGAAAAATTGGCAATTAAGACTCTACAATTTTTTTAGCATGACACCAAAAATATTTGGGTGTCAAACTGGGGGATTCTACCCTTGACTCCGGCGATCGATCCGCGCCACGATGGGAGGGTGGAACGCTCTGACAACACCTATGCCCTACAAACAATATACGCTGACACCGACCCGCGACCCCTATTCCTCCACCGGAATCTATATTCCCATCGACATAGAAGATGCGATCGCCGAATTGGATAAAGCCCTCTCCGACACCGTAAAAACCGAACTGAAAGCGGCTAACAATCTCTTCGATTATCACTTCACCCTGGGGGAATGGATGCGCCAAAATTGGGGGCTGTGGTTGGGTAGCCGGCTGGCGCAGCACTTTCACGATATGAACGTACTCAACCCGGACTTGATGTCGATTTTTCTCCTCCGATCCTATCAGGAACACCTGAACCGTCCCCCGGAAACCGTCGAAACGCTGCTGCACTCCCTGGAAAACAAGCGCCTGACGCCGGATAATTTTTTCCGTAAAGTCGGCGAAGTCGCCCAGAAATTGGTCAATTGCGATCGCGCCAGTTTTTGGTTAATCGACCGGGAAAAGGAGGAGGTGCGGACGAAAGTTGTCGTCAACGACAAACAGAAAACCGTCCGAGTTGCGATCGGTCAAGGCTTGATGGGACAGGTCGCCGAATCGGGCGAAATGATTGCCATTCCGTTCGATTTTTATAAAAGTTCCCATCCCCAAGTCGAAGCGATCAAAGCCCTCGACGATCGCGTTTTTTACCGCACCTGTAGCACCCTAACCATTCCCGTCCGCAAAGCTTCGGGGGAATTGCTGGGGGTGATGCACCTGATCAACAAAACCCAAGCCGGCAATTTTCCCCCCTACCACCCGGAAACCCACCCCACCGCGCCGGAACGCTGGCGCACCAGTTTCAATCAAGAGGATATCGCCATTATCAACCGTTTAAATCAAACCATTTATCGGTTGTTTCATCTGGTTTTTAAAATTTAGAAATATAGCAGTTTTGGGTTGATTTATATTGGGAATATTCCCCTAAATCCGAGAAATGCCATCAGATCAAATCCACACTGTTTGAGCGGACATGATATGAGAGAGTCGGTCTGGTCAATAACCGGATCTGATATGATATCAGATCCGGTTAATTGCTCAGACATTGAGAGGATGGAGAATTTGGGGGGAAAGATGAAAAATCCGACTCCCGACTCCCTAATACCGACTCCCTCGATCTCAGATGTTTTGTGCTCAATTATCAGGATTTGATATTATTGCCGAGACGGCTTGACTTCCAACGTCCCAGTATCGGTGAAGATCGCTTCAAATTTCACCGTCCGATCGCCCGTTTTGACAAAGATACTGTCAGACTCTACCAAACTCGGGAGGGGGGTATTTTCGACATTATCAGAGGCGTCGGGAGACAGGGGTTCATAGTCCGCGATCGCACCGTCCGGCGTCACCATAATCACATAACTCACTTCCGCCGTCACCGCAGTTCCCAATCTCGTCCAAGCATTATCGATGTGCTCGTAGACAATTTGATTCAATTCTTCGAGATCGACAGCATCGGGAACTGTATCCGTTGCTTTAGCCACTGCCACCCCGGGAGTTGGCGCGGGAGTTGCCTCGATCTCGCCGGTGGAAACGGCCGTTTCATCCGACACCACGGGGGGAGTTGACACCATTTGCGGTGCGGGTTCGCCACTGGCGACGGGTGCTTCTGGTTCTGCGTCTGCGGAACTCGAACTCGGGTTGCGACTCGCCATCAAAGTTCCGGCCAGGGTAGATACAACGACGGCGATCAGTGCCACAATGGAACCGATTTTAATGGGAGACGGAAGCTCCGATTCGACCACGGAACTGAACGAAGGCTGCTGTTTTGCAGGGGAAACGGTTTGGGGAGAGGGTTGAGGAGAAGTTTCCGACTCGTCGCTCGGCGGACCGAAAATGGTATCCGTCAGTTTCACATACCAGGCGGCGGACTGCACTTGGATAATATATCCCATCGCGATAATCAGGGCAATGTCCGATCCGGCTTCTCCGAAAACCGTCATGGCGATCGCCAATGCGATAGACAGATTCCGCATCACCGTCCCGTAAACCAGCGCGATCGCATCTTCCCGATTAAATAACGCTTTACCGACAAACGTACTCAGCGCGAAGTTAAACCCATAAATAATAATCAGCGGCACGAAGAAAGATAAAATCGCCACCGGATTTTCGATGATTGATTTCGATTTCAGTGCCATCGCCACGAACACGATACCCAAAACGCCAATGGTGGAGAAAACCGGGAACTTTTGTTTCAGATTCTTGTTGTACTTGCTTTCCCCGACGGTTTTGATCAGAATTTGCTTGGTGACAAATCCCAGGATCATCGGCAAAAAGACGATAATCACGATTTGTTTGAAGACATCGATCAGGGGAATTTCGACCACCGCACCCATCAAATATTTGGCGTAGAGGGGAGTCGCCAAAGACCCGGCGATCAAACCGATGACCGTCATCTTAATGGCGGCATTGAGATTTCCTTTGGCGAATCCCGTCCAAGAAATCGTCATCCCGCTGGTGGGGAGTAGGGAAGTCAGCAATAATCCCAACAAAATTAACGGTTGATCGTTAAAAAACAACTTCCCAACCCCGAAGGCAAAAAAGGGAACGACCGCAAAGTTAATCAACTGAGTGATCCCCTGCAACTTCAAATCTCCACCCCCGAAGACTTTGGAAATTTGCAGGTTGATCATCATGGGATAAACCATCAAGAAGGTGAGGGGAATGATCGTCGCCTTCAAAAATGACGGGTCGAAAATACTGCCAAAGATAATCCCCGCAATCATAAATGAGGGAACCGACCAAATTAGGTTCTGCTTGAGTAGCAATAAGAATTTCCACATTTTATTTAATGTCCCAAACTCTAGAGTTCTTGTAGTAGGGATAATTCATGAATTATCCCTACGGATTAATATTTCGAGCAATGGTATGAGTGCTATGACGGTGAATGGGTTGGAAGAGATAATTTCCACCACTCCCGCATTCCGCCGGTGACGTTATAGACGGTATGATAGCCTTGAGCCACCAGTTGGGTCGCCGCCATCGGACTGCGGTGGGCGGTCAGGCAGATCAGGGCGATCGCGCGATCGCGGGGCAGTTCCCGAAACCACTCCGGAAGTACCCACCGGCGCAGGAAGGACACTTGACCCATCATGATGCGCGGGAGGCTGAGGTTCACGGCCCCGGCGGCGTGGCCGAAGGAATATTCCAACTCGGACCGGACATCGATCAACAGGGGTTTGGGGGAGAGTTCCAGGAACTCCCGGGGCGAAATGTCGGTCGCCCCCCTTGTAGAAGCAGTTATTTCCACCACGGCGTTTCCCCCGTGCGCGGATCGACCCCCTGCCAGGGCGAAATCCAGATGCGATCGTCGAGAACCGCGACCTGCACCAGTTTCAGGGGACGGTTAGCCGGCCCCCGCTCCACGGAACCGTCCGGGGCGAACCGGGAACCGTGGCAGGGACATTGAAACTGCCCGTCGTTGCCGTTCCAGGGGAAGGTGCAGCCCAAATGGGTGCAGTTATTGACAATTCCGGTATCGTCCAGATTCCCATCTTCGAGCACCGTCAGGTAGGTTGGCTCTCCGGCCAATCCCGCGATCAGCGCCCGGGTTCCGGGGGGTTCAGCCAAAATCTGGCTGGCGGGAATGGGATTTCCCAGCTTGTCTTTGGCGATAATCGACCCGTCATCCGCGCCTTCTTTGACCGGGGTCACATATTTGGCGGCGGGATACAAAACCACTCCGGCGGTGGTGGCGACAGCGGCTCCCGTGAGGAAGTTGAGCAACTGCCGCCGGGACATCGACGGGCTATTATCTATGGGAAGGGTGTTATCCATCGTTTTTACCTCCTAAATACCAAATAAACATCTACTGATTTTCCGGGGCGCGGGTGTTAATACCCAGCAGGCCGTAAAGCATACAAGACCCGAAAACTGCGGTCAGGGCCGGGACGGCCGACACCACGGCGAGTCCGGTGCCGAGGGCGGTGCCGCCGTAAACGACCAGACCAAGGTACAGCAGGGCTCCGGCGAAGGCCAGACGCAGCACGCGATCGAGCATTCCGACATTGTTAAACATGGTGTTTTCTCCTTATATCTACAGGTTGTGTACGAATTGAAAGCGGGCGGATCAGCAGGGCGTGAAACCGACAACAAATTGACTCTCCTGTTGCCTATTGCCTATTGCCTATTCCCTCATATTGACTCTCCTGTTGCCTATTGCCTATTGCCTATTCCCTCATATTGACTCTCCTGTTGCCTATTGCCTATTCCCTATTGCCTCATATTGACTCTCCTGTTGCCTATTGCCTATTCCCTATTCCCTCCCCTCTAAGCGACGGGAGTCGCCGCACCCAGACGGTTCATCACCGCCTGCATCAACTCGCGGGCGTCATCGGTAATTTCTTTTGCCGCCGGGGAATCGACGGCCTGGAACATGACCGCCGGATCGATCGCGGACACTTCTACCCGACCGTCGGGATGTTCCTGGACCACCACGTTGCAGGGGTAGAACACCCCCGCCTTGTCGTCGGCGTTAAGCATCCGGTAGGCGATCTGGGCGTGGCAGGCACCCAAAATCAGGTAGGGGTGGAAGTCGGCGTCGAGCTTCCGCTTGAAGGTGGCTTTGACGTCGATCTCGGTCAGGACGCCGAAACCCTCTTGTTTCAGGGCTTCCGTCACCTGGGCGATCGCTTGCTCGAAGGGGGTTTCCAGAATTTGGCTGAAGTGATACATCGAATACTCCTGTGGGCTGCTTTACTTATCTTAATAACTAGATAGTAATTTAGTCAAGGATTAAATTTTTTTTTATTTGGGGTTGACGGGGAGGGCGGTACCAAAGTACCATTAGTTTATAACTAATTAGTTGTATAGTTGCAAGACTTCCGCCCGATGTCGGCTCAAACATCGATGTGGCAAGGCATCGGGCGGAATTATTCCTGGAGGATTTCAGATAAATGGCTCATGTAGTTGTGATTGGAGCGGGACTCGGGGGATTGCCGACGGCCTACGAACTGCGGCACCACTTGCCCGCCGAGCATAAGGTGACATTAATTTCCGACAAGCCGGAGTTCACGTTCATTCCCGGACTGATTCGCGTCGGGTTGAATCTGAACCCTTTGGAGCACATCCAACTGGAGCTCGAACCCCTGGCGCGGCGGCACGGTTTGGACTTGATCTGCGGACACATCACCCACTTCGACCCGGAAAACCGCTATCTGATCGTGGACGGGCAAACCCTGGAGTTCGACTACGCCGCGATCGCCACCGGGGCATCCCTGGCCTTCGACGAAGCGCCGGGACTCGGCCCCCACGGTGGCTACACCCAGTCCGTGTGCACCCCCGACCACGCCGTAGAAGCGCGGGAGGCGTGGTTGGAATTCCTGAAAGATCCCGGGTCCCTCGTCGTCGGGGCGATGCCGGGGGCGGGGTGTTTCGGGCCGGCTTATGAATTCTTATTGATGGCGGATTGGGAACTGCGGCGGTTGGGACTGCGCGATCGCGTCACGTTAACCTATATCACGCCGGAACCCTACGCCGGCCATCTGGGAGTCGGGGGGGTGAAATACGCCGAAGAACTGACGGGGGATCTGATGCGATCGCGGGGTGTGGAAATCATCGACAACGCCGCCATCACCGAAGTCGAACCCGACACCATCATCCTCTCCGACGGCCGTCGCATTCCGTTCAAATACTCCATGATCCTGCCCGCCTTCCGGGGTGCCAAATTCATCCGGGAGACACCGCGCCTGGGCAATGAAAAAGGATTTATCCCCGTCGGACCCACCTACCAGCATCCGGAATTTCCCGCCGTCTACGCCCTCGGCGTCGCCGTCCACCTGGAACAGCCGGACAAAACCCCCGTCCCCATCGGACTGCCGAAAAGCGGGGAAATGACGGAAGTGATGGGGGTAGCCGTCGCCCACAACATCGCGATCGAACTGGGGGCGATTTCCGAACCCCACCTGACGCCCACCTTGGAGGCCCTGTGTTTTGCCGAATTCGGCGATACCGGCATCCTCTACATCGCCGCCCCAGTGATCCCCGATCCGGAAGTGGGCAAGCGCCGCCATTCTCTGGCGTTGAAAGGGCCGTGGGTGAATTGGGCGAAGGCCGCCTTCGAGGAATATTTCCTGCTGAAAATGCGCTTCGGTTTGGGACTGCCCTGGTTCGAGAAATTCGGGCTGCGGCTGTTGTTCCGGCTGTCCCTGTTCAAAAACCTGCCCAAAAATTTCCGCCAGTCCGTCGAGAAATCCACCACCGCCGTGGGTTGATCGGATCTCGTAGCAGGAATCGCTGGGGAATTAATTCCCCAGCTAATAGCCAAAATCCTCTCCCATAGGATTGGGGATATAGCGCTGCGCGCGGTCCTCGGCAGTCGGTATTAGGGAGTCGGAAACTGAAACGGCTTTTCTATAAGGGTTTGAAAATTTCTGACCCCATTTCAACTGTAACCACGTGAGCGCTCGTTGCTATATTATGCGGTCAAATAACCGGGTCTGATATCAAAATTTGCCAATCCCCCCGCCATAGGTACGCTTTGCGGATCGCCCAATGGAAAAAACCACCACTTCCACCGACGACTTTGAAATTTTAGCCGATCGCTTCAAAATTTTGAGCGAACCGAGTCGGCTGCAAATTCTGGCGGCAATTTGTCGCCGGGAGTGCAACGTCAAGGAAATTTGTCGGCGCACCGGACTCCACCAAGCCAACGTTTCCAAACACCTGCAATTGTTGCGATCGGCGGGGGTGGTGGCCTGTCGCCGCGTGGGCGTCTGTCGCTATTACCGCATTATCGATTCGGACTTGCTGGGGCTGTGCGCCCAATCTTTATTTGAGGGGGAACAAGAATCCAAAGATTCCAATTTAGACTAAACGACGACCCTTCAAATGTTTCAATGCCTTGTTTCCTGGGCGTAACACGCTAACGGGATCATTTAAAATTTTCATTCAGGCTAATCAGCCAACTGTTCTTTTCTTTTTCAATCTGAATATCTGGAATATCCCGAAGTAGATCGAGTAATTTCATGCCGGGACATAAAGTTTTCATGACTGATCGAATCAGTTGTTGATAATAATGATAAAAATTGAGGCTTACGGTTTCAAGTTTGACCCGCGATCGCGGATCTTTTTTGACCAATATGCAGATAATCTCTGTCAAAGCACTTTTCAAATGATCGACGGATTGAATTTCGGAAATTAATTGAAATTGATTTAATTTAAGTTCGACTTTACAGGTTAACGGATGAGGATTTCGGATTTTCCGGAAAAATAAAGTTGACACCGATCGCCCCCATTCGGCTAAGATCAAAAGCTGAGAATTGAGAAGCGATCGCATGGCCGAAATATCTAAAGAAACCGCCGATATCCGACAATTGGGAATCGACCCCCATCGCTGGTATGTCGTCGCCCGCAGCGAAGAGGTTAAAACCCGTCCCGTCGGTGTCGTTTTGTGGAATCAACCCATCGTCTTATTTCGGGATAGCCGGGGGAAAATTAACGCCCTCGAAGATCGCTGTCCCCACCGCCAGGTCAAACTCAGCCACGGGAGTGCGATCGCGGACAGTCTCGAATGCGTCTATCACGGGTGGCGGTTTGATCGCGGCGGCAATTGTGTTTTTGTTCCTTATTTACAGGATAATCAAAAACTGCCCAATTGTCAAATCAAAACCTATCCGGTGCGGGAAGTAGACGGGTTTATCTGGCTGTTTCCGGGAGAGAAAAAACCGGATATCGAACCGATGAAAATTCCTGAATGGGAACACCTCAATTTTATCGCCACCGTCTCGACGATTCGGGTGCGATCGCACTATTCATTTTTGGTCGAAAATCTGATGGATATGTACCACGGACATTTACATCGGGACTGGCAGGCTTGGACGGATGCCAAACTGGAGAATATTGTGGAAACGGGCGATCGGGTCGATGTCCGTTACAACGCCCAAAGCTATTATAAAATCGATAAAATTTGGTCGATCTCCCAACTCTTTTTTCCCGCCCTGCGGCGGCTGCACCCGGAAACCCTCACCGTCAGCTATATCTATCCCCACTGGGTTTCCACCCTCGGTAAAGACTTCAAAATTTACTGTTTACTCTGTCCGGTCAGCTTGACGGAAACCCGCGCCTATTTGATCCATTTTACGTCCCTGCACGCCTTCCGGAGGCTGCACAAACTGCCCGTCCCCTTTCGGCGGTTCGTCAAAAATCGCCTCTTCGGTTCCGCCCAAAAACTCCTCGATGGGCTCGTCGAAGAAGATGTCAAAATGATCGAACAAGAACAGCAGGCTTATCAGAACGACCCCGAATGGCGGGGTTGGGAGTTGAATCCGGCGATCGCGGCGGTGCGGCGATCGATCCAGATTCACGGCTTTTCGCTATAATTAAACTACCCTTATATAGCGGTGAAATGATGAGTAAAAATCTTTCGGCTAAGAACTCCCAGAATTGAGGGTTTGGGGGCTAGATATTTTTCAGAATGACTTCACACTGCTATATTCCGACGGATTCGAGAAAATGGCGGCACTCCGATCGCCGCCCGCCTCACAATCCGAAAATTTGAGGCAAAATGGACACAATGTCCCGAACGAGCGATCCGCGAAGCGCACTTATCACGATGACTTGCTGCCTCAACCCCAACTGCCCCCACCCCATCAACCCGGACGGGATCGAATCCTGTCAGACCTGCAACACCCCCCTGCTTCCCCTACTGCGGGGACGGTACCGCATCCTCAAACCCCTCGGAAAAGGCGGGTTCAGCCGCACCTATTTGGCCGAAGACACCGACAACCTCAACCGCCGTTGCGTCGTCAAACAACTGGTCGCCGACGCCAAGGGAAATTGGGCCCTGCAAAAAGCCGCCGACCTGTTCGAGTCGGAAGCCAAACGACTGCGACAACTGGACGGAAACCCGCAAATCCCAGCACTTTACGGCTATTTCGAGGAGGATAACAGCCTGTATTTGGTGCAGCAGTACATCGAGGGAGAAAACCTCGCCGCATGGGTGGAAAAACGGGGACTTTGGAACGAAGTGCAAGTCCGCCAACTGCTGTCAAACCTGCTTCTGGTCCTCGACTTCATCCACAGCCACGACATCATCCACCGGGATATCAAACCCGAGAATATCATCCACCGCGATCGCCTGCCGCAACCGCTGCGCGACCGTCACACCGCCACGGCTAACTCAAACACTTTAATTCAAGATCGCACCGCCACCCAAACCGCGACAATCGGCGATCTGGTTTTGATCGATTTCGGCGTCTCCAAACAACTCTCAGAAACCGTAATAATCAATAGCCAAGGAACCCGAGTCGGTTCCGACGGTTACGCGGCTTTGGAACAGATGCGCGGCGGCGAAGCGTGTCCCGGCAGCGACCTCTACAGTTTAGGTGTCACCTGCTTTTACCTGCTGACAGGAACCGATCCCTTTGAATTGTGGACCGAACAGGGTTACGGCTGGACGACGCACTGGCGGGACTATCTCAAAACCCCCGTCAGTCCGGAATTGGGGCAAATTCTCGATCGCCTCCTGCAAAAAGATCTCGAAAATCGCTATTCCAGCGCCGCCGCCGTTTTGGGGGACCTCAACTCCTCCCCCCACCCCCTCCCCGCCGTCTCTCCCGCCGCACCGCCGTTTATGGTGTCACCCCGCCGCCAACCGTTCAAAAAAATCGCGATCGCGGGGGTGGCATTATTGCTGTTGGGATTCGGCGGCAGTTGGCTGCTGAAGCGTTTCTCGCCGGCGGGGACGAATTGGCTGGCCCCCGCCGTGGCGTGGAATCAGGCGCGGTTGGGGGAAACCCTGGCGGGACACGGTTCCCGGGTGATGACGGTGGCGGCGAGTCCCGACGGCAAAATCCTCGCCAGCGGTAGCAGCGATCGCACCGTGCGGCTGTGGAATATGGAAACTTTTGAACACCTCGCCACCTTACCCGGACACGAATCCGTCGTTTATTCCGTCGCCTTCTCCCCCGACGGGAAAGTTATCGCCAGCGGTAGTTCCGACAAAACCATCAAACTTTGGGACGTGGAAACAAAGGAAATTATCGCCACCTTGGAAGGGCACAAAGGGGACGTTCTCAGCCTCGCCTTTTCTCCCGACGGAAACACCCTCGCCAGCGCCTCCAAAGATGACACGATTACCCTGTGGGATCTGGAAACTAACGAGGCGATTACGACCCTTAAAGGACACAAACGGGATGTTCTCACCGTCGCCTTTTCTCCGGATGGAAACACCCTCGCCAGCGGGGCCGGGGATAACACGGTCAAACTGTGGGATTTGGAGCGCCTGGAAGCGGTTTCGACGCTGTTATCCCACGATAAAACGGTGAACGCGATCGCCTTCAGCCGGGACGGAAAAACCCTCGCCACTGCCAGCGACGATCGCACGGTGAAATTGTGGGAGGTGAAAACTAAGGAAGCGATCGCGACTTTGCGGGGACATTCGGAGTCCGTCAAAGCGTTGGCGGTGAGTCCGGACGGGCGAACTTTGGCCAGTGGCGGGGATGACGACGCGGTGAAATTGTGGGATATGGAAACCGGAGATGCGATCGCCACTTTGCGGGGACATTCCTCGGGAATTTACGCGATCGCTTTTTCTCCGGACGGGCGCTTTTTGGCCAGCGGCAATCCGGACAAGACGATTGAAGTTTGGCAGGTTTCGGATTGATTTGAGAAAAATCCACCATTATCCCCCTTTGAAAGGGGGACTTTTAAGTTTGCAACGTTTTTGCGAGAGTATATCGAGAAGAATAACGGGAAATAAAACTGATCAATAAAAAGTTCGTTTTTGAATTCGATCGCACATTTTCCGGTGTTGCGCTTTAGCGCCTCTGACTGGGGCCCAAGCCCAACAACGGGACAGGTGGTAGAATTGGCAATTGTTAAAGTTGCGGATATAGTTTGAAAAGGCGCCAGCGATCGCGTCCCGGCGACATTCCAGAAAGATGACGTGGAACGGCCGAGACGAGGCGGGTTGCGGGCGATCGCTCATTTGATGGGACAGACTCGATGAAATTACCAACGAAGCCAAACGGACGAAAGTGGTGCGACAGATACGAAAAATGGTTGCACCGAGATCTGTTACTTGCGGGGTACTCTCTGGCGGAAGATCCCCAAAATCTCAACGGTGCGGATAGCCGTTCGGGGGAGGAGATTTTAACGCAGTTGGTGGAGTTGGAGGTTCAAACGGATGATCGAGTGGGTCGGAAAGTTCGCGAACAGGTGTTTCAAGTTCTTTGCAGTTTCTCGGAAACGGATTTTCAGGAGCAGGCATTGGAACTGCTGAAGGCGCGATCGGAAAGTATCGAAGAAGATAGATTACGAAAATATCGGGTCGAGCTGGGAGAAAAAGAAGTCGTTATTGCTGAACTCTTGCAATCCTTGCGGGATGATGACTCATTTGTGCGAGGAAGCGCTGCTGGGACTCTGGGTCAATGGGGTAAAAACTCTGATGCTGTCTGCCACCAAATCCTCGAATGGCTCGATCGCAACTCGGACTCGGAATCTATCGGACATGGCATCGATGCGCTCTGGGATGCGATGGTTAATGAAAGTTAAATCGTTGCAGAGTTTATAACAGTTATACACATCATCTTCAGATAATTTGAACGAGTAGGGGCGAAAGGCTTTCGCCCCCATTCCCCCTGGCTTGCGCCCTCGGGAATTGATTCCCAAGCGGTGCGGATATCCAACCCGTTTTTTTCCGAGGAACTGTCTCCGAACTCACCCGCCTTGAAATCAATTTCAAGGCTCATAGCAAAAGTCCACTCAAGTGGACTCGGTTGGACATAGAATATTCTCGGCATCTTGTCGGTTGCTATATCTGATCAAATCCGGTTATCCCCTCCTCAACCTCCCCAATCATCTGAGCGAGTAGGGGCGAAAGGCTTTCGCCCCCATTCCCCCTGGCTTGCGCCCTCGGGAA
>JBNGCR010000006.1:0-28652 GCA_050045915.1 Limnospira sp. | reverse complement strand
CGAGTAGGGGCGAAAGGCTTTCGCCCCCATTCCCCCTGGCTTGCGCCCTCGGGAATTGATTCCCAAGCGGTGCGGATATCCAACCCGTTTTTTTCCGAGGAACTGTCTCCGAACTCACCCGCCTTGAAATCAATTTCAAGGCTCATAGCAAAAGTCCACTCAAGTGGACTCGGTTGGACATAGAATATTCTCGGCATCTTGTCGGTTGCTATAGCAGTGTGAAATAATTCGTGAAAATTTGTCGGCTCAGAACCCCCAGAATTGAGGATTGAGGAGGCTACTCTCTCCGTGTCCTCTGTGATTGGAGTGGTGAAAATTCTGACTGCGATCGCCTCAAATGGTATGCTAGAGCAACCTTTTCGATTCGGGCGAGCCCACCCCATCCCATCCTCGAAACTCCCATGACTGAACTGCGACAAAATTTAGTCACCCGAGACTGGGTAATTATCGCCACGGAACGGGCCAAACGACCCCACGAATTTGCCCCCCCGGACGGCAAGCGAACCCGTCCGCCCAAATACCGGCAGGACTGCCCCTTTTGTCCCGGAAACGAAGACCTGACGGGCTCTGCGGAAACCCTGCGGCTGGCTGACGATCGCGGGTGGCGGGTGCGGGTGGTGGGCAACAAATATCCCGCCCTCTCCAACGTCGGGGAACGGATCCGCCAAGCCGACGGCATCTTTCGATCGCTCTCCGGCGTCGGCTATCACGAGGTGATCATCGAACACCCCCGCCACGATTTGACCACCGCTTTGATGCCGCCGCAAGACATCGCCGACATCCTCCGCATCTACCGCCAACGCTACACCGAATTGCGGGACGATCCCCGGGTCGAAACGATCATTATTTTTAAAAACCACGGCCGTGGCGCCGGCACTTCCCTGGAACATCCCCACTCCCAAATCGCCGCCCTCCCCATCGTCCCCTACCAGTGGCGCGATCGCGCGAAAGAGGCTGTCCGCTACTACGACGACACGGGGGGATGTCTGTTCTGCCGCACCCTCAAGGACGAACTGAAAGCGGGCGATCGCATTATTTACGAGGGAGAATATTTCGTCGCCTTCATCCCCTACGCTGCCCTCTCCCCCTTCCACACCTGGATTTTTCCCCGCCGCCACGCCTCGTCCTTCGACGAAATCACCGACGAGGAAATCGAGGATTTGGCGATCACGTTAAAAACCGTCCTTTCCCAACTCTATTTCGGTCTAAATAATCCGGATTTTAACTATACTATCCGCTCCATCCCCACCGCCGAGCAGCGCACCGATTATTTTCACTGGTACATCGCCATTATCCCCCGCGTCTCCCTCACCGCCGGTTTTGAACTGGGCAGCGGGATGTTTATCAATACTTCTTTACCGGAAGAAAGTGCGGAATTTTTGCGATCGGTTAAAATCGATTTTTAAATAATAGCCCTCGGTTTGGTTTTGACTCCCCTCGCCCAAAATTGGGAGAGGGGCTGGGGGTGAGGGCAATCTTTAATTGTCGGGGTGTTGAATTTTAAGTCAAGTCAATGGGCGAGTTGCCCCTGACAAACTCATTCTACCATTTCCACAGTTTTTGTCAACCCCCATTCCCAACTTTTTCGCCGCCGCATCAAGCCGAAAAATTGGTGGCTTTTTCAAGGGAAATTTTGGTATCGGCAAAAATACCAACTTCTGCCTGAACCAAATTTGCCGCCAAGTCGCAATATTCCGAATCAATTTCAATACCGATACTATTGCGGTTGGCGTGAATGGCAGCTTTCATTGTCGTTCCAGTCCCCAAAAACGGATCGAGAACCGTATCCCCATAAAACGAAAACATCCTCACGATTCGATAAGCCAATTCTAGGGGAAAAGGCGCCGGATGTTGGCGGGTTGAGGCGCCCGGAATTGTCCAAAATTGTTGAAACCACGTCTCATAGTCGGTTTTATCGATCATACTCAATCGACGCTGTTCCTCCGTCGGCTTTCGATACCCACCCGGCTTTCGTTGCATCAAAATAAACTCGATATCATTTTTGATAATTGCGTTGGGCTCGTAGGGTTTTCCGAGAAACTTTGTACCGTTTTTAACTTCATAATTCGCATTCGATATTTTATGCCAGATAATCGGATTGAGATTGTCAAATCCCAGTTTCCGACAGGCGACGCAAATATCGGCGTGTAACGGCATCACCAGATGTCTGCCATATTTCCGCCGAGACAGACAGACATCCCCGACGACGCACACCAATCGTCCGCCGGGAACGAGAACGCGATACACTTCTCGCCAAACTTTTGTCAATTCTTGCAGAAATTCATCGTAGGAGTCGATATGTCCCAATTGGTGGGGATTGGTATTGTATTTTTTGAGATTCCAGTAAGGGGGTGATGTCAGAACCAAGTGAATGGATTCGTCGGGGATAAAGCTTAGGTTTCTCGCATCTCCTTCAATTAACCGATGGGTGGTTGTGTCTTGATTTAGCATGGGTTGTTTATAAAATGCGATCGCGGGTTCGTTCCACCTGGCAACACCGACGGGAGAGGTTTGGGCATCCTCGCCGTCACCGACTCAGAATCTCTTGAATAATTTGGAGATTGATACTATAATAGAGGATATTATATCGATGGCGCGATCGGCTGATTAGCCAAATGCGATCGCCACAACGGCTTCCCGAAAAGATGAAACCCGGCGGGATACGATCTTTTCTCAATTCCCCACGTTTCATCTGGCCTCATCATCACTGAGGTAACGGTTGAGTGAGGTTCTGACTCATGCAATTTCAAGTCGGCGATATTTTATCGGTTCCACTGTTTGCCCATACCCGGCATTTCTTCGTCTATATCGAGGATGATGGCAAGGTTGTCGAGTGGGGGCCTTGGGATGGGATGTCTTGGATGGGGGGTCGGGGAAATATCTTTAGAGTCGAATTATTTAAAGTTCAAAATTACTATAAATGGTTGGGAAGAGATGGTGAATTAAAAGAGATTACGTTGGTGAAACGCACGGGGGCAAGTCGAAGATCGATCGAAGAACGCATCAAACACATCACGCCGGGTATCGATTACCACTTGGGACACCGGAATTGTGAACACTTCTCATACTACGTCACCGGAGAAACCGGACGTTCAAAACAGAGTATTTCTCACTTGTTCACCGATCACGATCCATTTACCAGTCGGCCAATGATTCATACATATAGTAAATTACGCGATGAGCTATTAAGATGCAAGTTTTGCGGCCCTGTCAGATTGAATCGAAAGGAGTTCGACAGTGCTACTTTGGTGGGTAAACTCGATGATGGATACTATGCGTATCACTTCAGCCATCCACTGGGAGGACAACACATATACATCAGTTCTCTTCCCAAAGACAAAAATTTTGAGGATAGCTATAACTCGGTCGTTCTGGCTTACTACGGTGCTTTTGCTGGCAGGGGTGAAATTTTGGCGATTATTCGCAAACTGCGAGGTTGTTGATATTTGGAATAGTATTTCTCAACCTTCCCGAAAATCCCCCAACTGCCGCAAACTCTCCCCGGTGACGCGGCAAATTCGCCAGTCGGGCAACACCGCCGCCCCCATGTACTGGTAAAATGCGATCGCGGGTTGATTCCAATCCAACACACTCCACTCCAGGCGCCCGCATCCTCTCGATACCGCCAGTTTTGCCACTTCCTTTAACAACGCTTTGCCGATTCCCCGTCCCCGGTAGTCGGGGAGGACGAAGAGATCTTCGAGGTAAATTCCCGGTTGGGTTAGGAAGGTGGAATAGTTGGGGAAAAATAACGCGAATCCGACTATCTTTTGTTCCCATTCGGCGAGGATGACTTCGGCGTAGGGACGGGCTCCGAAGAGGTGTTGTTTCAAGGCGTCGGCATCGCCGGTGACTTGGTGGGAGAGTTTTTCGTATTCTGCCAGGGCTCGGATGAGGGAAAAGATGGCGGGGACGTCGGCGGGGGTGGCGGGACGGAGGTGGAGTTGGGAGGACATGGTGGGTTTGAATTGTTTTGGAGTTTATAGATTTTATCATTACTTGTTAATGACGACATCCCAAAAAATTTGACCACTCCAGGCACTCCAGGACACGGAGAGGTTATTTGTCCTGGCGAATAGAGGATTTTGCGATCGGAAAAGGGAATCAATTCCCAAGCGGTTTTGGCCTTCAACCTAACTGGCGATTAGTCTACGGTTTTTCCATTCGGTAATGTCGCTCCTTTCAAGTCGGCATCCCGCAGGTTTGCGCCTTTTATTTTTGCCCCCTGCAGGTTCGCACCCCGCAGGTTTGCCCCTTGGAGGTAAGCGTTTCTGAGGTCGGCATTTTTTAGGAATGCCCCCCGCAGGTCGGCTTGTTCTAGGTTCGCCCCCTGCAAGTTGGCTTTTTCTAAGTAGGCCCCCAAAAGTCGCGATCGCTGCAGTTTTGCCCCCTCTAAATTGGCTTTAGTTAAGTCAGAATTTTCCAGGTTTACGCCTTCCATAACGGCATTCGTCAGGTTGGATTCTTGCAAACTTGCCCCTTCCAAGTTGGCGTATCCCAAGGTGGCATTTTGCAAATTTGCTCTGTCCAAATTAGCTTCATTTAATTTCGTTACCCACAGTTTCGCTTCTTGCAAATCCGCGTTGCGGAGGTCGGCCCTTTCCAGGTTGGCATCCCCAAAATTTGCCTGTTGCAAGTTGGCGTTTTCTAAGTTGGCATCTTGCAGGTTGGCTGTTTCCAAGTTTGCCCGTTTTAAATTGGCATTTCGCAGGTCTGCAAATACCAAATTCGCCCCCTGTAATTCGGCTACGCCCAGGTTGACATCCCGGAGTTGGGCGGAGGCTAAATCGGCGTTTTGTAAGTCGGTTCCCCGCAAATCTGCTCCTTCTAATTTGGCATGGGCGAGGTGGGCTTCTTTTAAGTGGCTTTGCCACAAATTTGCCCCGACTAAGTTGGCTTTTCCCAACCGGGCTTTGAAGAGGTTGGCGTAGCCCAAATTACTCTGTTCTAAGATGGCATCTCCGAGGTCGGCTTCGGTCAGATTGGCACCGCGTAGATCGGCGTTTTTGAGGTAGGATTGTCGCAGGTCGGCGTTTTTGAGGTTGGCTTTCCAGAGGTAGGCACCGGCGAGGTTTCCCTGCTTGAAATTGCTGTTGCTCAGGTCGCACTCGGGACACTGGCGGGTTTGCAGGGTTTTTTGTTGCAATTTCTGCTTTTGAAGGGCGGTGGGAACTGTTTCTGTGGCGGCGGGGGCGGGGGCGGATTCGGGGAAAGTCCGATCGCCCATTTGGTGATTTTTGATCAGCCTCCCCACCCCCAGGAGGACGGAAAATAGGGTCAGGCTGGCGATAATTGCGATCGCCAGGGGGGTGGCGATGTTGGGAGGTGGCGAGTGTGTCTCTGAGTCGCGATCGTCGCCTGTTGAATTGGGAACGGGCAGATTTTTCGCGATCGCCGCCACACCTTTGAGGGAAAATTTGGAGTTGAGTTCCGCCTTTTTGGGAAGCCAGTTCATGGCAAATTCCTAACTATTGAAAATCCCGTCTCTTGGGTACACATTATTTGGGAATGCCTTTAGACTAAGGAAGAACTGAGCCATTCGTCAAGCGCCGAAGTGTATGTCTTTTTCTGCCCCCCCACCGCCGTCCGAGCCCTGCCGTCTCCGCCTCGCCATTCGGGGGGCCGTTCAGGGCGTGGGGTTCCGGCCTTTCGTGTACCGTCTGGCGGCGGAACTGCACCTGGCGGGGTGGGTGAATAATTCCGCGGCGGGGGTGTTCGTGGAAGTGGAGGGCGCCGCCGAGGTTCTGGAGCGGTTTCGACATCGCATTGAAGCGGAAAAGCCGCCGCGATCGCACATTCAATCCCTGGAGGCGGTCTGGCTTCCCATTGTCGGCTATTCCGAGTTTGAAATCAAGGTTTCGGAGTCG
This sequence comes from Limnospira sp., assembly GCA_050045915.1. Taxonomy (GTDB): domain Bacteria; phylum Cyanobacteriota; class Cyanobacteriia; order Cyanobacteriales; family Microcoleaceae; genus Limnospira. The sequence goes on along the minus strand of JBNGCR010000006.1, from coordinate 22,785 downwards.
GGCGATCGCAGTTCAAAATCGGCTGTGGTGCTGCCGGATCTGGCCACCTGCCCGGACTGTTGGCGGGAGATTTTCGACCCCCAAAACCGCCGCTTCCGCTACCCGTTCACGAACTGCACCAACTGTGGCCCCCGCTACAGCATCATCAAAACCCTGCCCTACGATCGCGGCAACACGACGATGGGGAAATTTCGGATGTGTCCCGAGTGCGAGAAAGAGTACCACGACCCTCGCGATCGCCGGTTTCACGCCCAGCCCAACGCCTGCCCGGTCTGCGGCCCGAAATTGTGGCTTTGGGATAACCGGGGGGAGGTTGTAGCCGATCGCGATCGGGCGGTGTCGGAGGCGGCGGACGCCCTCCGCCGGGGCGAAATTGTCGCCCTCAAGGGGTTGGGCGGCTTTCAGCTATTGGCGGATGCCCGAAATGGGGCGGCGCTGCGTCAACTGCGACTTCGCAAGCACAGGCCCGACAAACCCTTCGCGGTGATGTATCCGAATTTGGAACAGGTTCGCGGGGAGTGTCGCCTGTCGGAGGCGGAGTCGGAGTTGTTGCGATCGCCCGAATCTCCCGTGGTCCTGCTGTCGCGACGGTCCGGGGAATCTTCCATTTTGGCGGCGCCCGTGGCCCCGGACAACCCGAATTTGGGGGTGATGCTGCCCTATACCCCCCTCCACCACTTGCTGATGGCGGAATTGGGTTTTCCAGTGGTCGCCACCAGCGGCAATTTCTCCAACGAACCCATCTGCACGGACGAGGGGGAGGCCTTGCAGAGATTGGGGCAAATCGCCGATCGCTTCCTGGTTCACGACCGCCCTATCGCCCGCCCGGTAGACGATTCGGTGGTTCGGATGATTGGCGATCGCGTCACGGTCATCCGTCGGGCTAGGGGCTACGCGCCGCTCCCCGCCGCCATTTGGCACGACAATAGCCACAATACCTTTTCTGATTTTATTCTATCACAAGGGGCTTCTGATTGCAAATTATCCAAAATTTTGGCGGTCGGGGGACAGTTAAAAAATACGATTGCCGTGGCGTTGGAGGGGCAAGTTTTCCTGAGTCAACATATTGGAAATTTGGAGAATCCTCGGGCGATAGAAGCATTTACAGAAGCAATAGAAAGCTTGAGTAAAATTTACGATTTCCGCCCGGATTGTATCGCCTGCGATGCCCACCCGGATTATTATTCGACGCAGTTCGCATATCAGTTATCGGCGGATATTTTTAATCGTGAAAATCGGGACGTTCCGGTGATTCCGGTTCAACATCACTATGCCCACGTCTTATCGGCAATGGCGGAAAATCAACTGTCGTCACCGGTGCTGGGGGTGGCTTGGGACGGGACGGGCTACGGCTTGGACGGGACGATTTGGGGGGGCGAGTTTCTGTTAATTTCGGATACGGATTTTGAGCGGATCGGACATTGGCGGACGTTCCGACTTCCGGGGGGGGATAAGGCGGTGCTGGAACCGCGGCGGGTGGCGGTGGGGCTGCTGTATGAATTGTGGGGCGATCGCCTTTTGGAAAGGGGGAATTTACAATTATTGAAATCTTGGCGATCGCGGGATCTCAAGTTGATGCTGCAAATGCTGGGGCGGAATATCAATTCCCCGCAAACGTCGAGTGCGGGACGGCTGTTCGATGCGATCGCGGCTTTGGTGGGGCTGGGGGAGACAATCAGCTTTGAAGGGCAGGCGGCGATGGGGTTGGAATTTGCGATCGCTGATTGTGCGATCGATGAATTTTACCCGGTGGATGTTATCGAAAATTGCGATCGTTTCATCTTGGATTGGAAACCGATGGTTTTGGCAATTATCGATGATTTGGATAACAAAATAGACCCCGGTTTTATTGCCGCAAAATTCCACAACAGTTTGGCGGAGGCGATTGTAACAGTGGCGGGGAGATTTCCGGGAATTCCGGTGGCGTTGACGGGGGGATGTTTCCAAAATCGTTATTTGTCGGAACGGACGATCGCCCGGTTGCGGTCTGGCGGCGTTTCCGTTTATTACCATTCCCAGGTTCCCCCCAACGACGGTGGCTTGGCGGTGGGGCAGGCGATGGCGATCGCCCGGTTATCAAAAAAAGTGCTAAATTATAGGACGGATTAAAAGGGGTACATCCCCGACCTCCGAAATACTCAGAGCGGATTGCAGTCAATGACACCTTCATCGTCCCCCATCCAACAATTGCACGATCGCCGTCCCCAAGAGGCGGACTGGCGGCTGATTTGGCGGCTGCGAGAATACGCGAAACGCCACAAAACGTTATTGGCGATCGCCTTAATTTTGCTCGTCCCCCTGTCGCTGTGCGGGGCGATTCAACCGATTTTGATCGGACAGACGATCTCGCTGATCCGGGAAGAACCAACCTATCAATTTTTGGAGGGATTGTCCCTGTCGGCGGGGTTGAACTTGCTGGCATTTTTACTGTTGCTGACCATTTCCCTGCGATTTATTTTGCAGGCGTTGCAGGGGTACGTCGTGCAGACGGTGGGGCAGAAAATGACCGCCGACATTCGGAATGATTTATTCGAGCACGTCACGTCTTTGGCGGTGCGTTTTTTTGACCGGACTCCGGTGGGGAAATTAATCACCCGCCTGACCAGCGACGTGGATGCGCTGGGGGACGTATTTTCCACGGGGGCGATCGGGATTGTCAGCGATTTATTTTCTATCCTGGTGATCGCCGTTACCATGTTTACCATGGAGTGGAAATTGGCGTTGATGCTGGTGCTGTCGATCTTTCCCGTCACGGCGGTGATCGTCTATTTCCAACAACAATATCGCAAGGCAAATTATAAAGCCCGGGAGGAACTCTCCGATTTAAACGCCCAGCTTCAGGAGAACTTGATCGGTATCGGAGTCGTGCAATTATTTCAGCGGGAACGGTACAATACCGAGTTATTTCGGACGACGAATAATCGCTACGTCCAGGCCGTCGATCGCACCATTTTTTACGATTCCGCCGTATCGGCGACCCTGGAATGGATTGCCTTAGTGGCGATCGCCGCCGTCCTGTGGGTGGGGGGTCAGCAAGCCTTCGACGGAAACCTGAGTTTCGGGGTTCTTTCCACCTTTATTTTATTCGCCCAGCGACTCTTCGATCCCCTGCGACAATTCGCCGACAAATTCACGGCCATTCAAGCGGGACTGACGGCGATCGAGCGGATCAACGGCATCCTCGGCGAACCCATCGAAATCCGCGATCCGGAGGCGGAAAACGCCAGCGTTTTAGGCACACGCACCTCCGAGGCAGTGGGGGAAATTCGCTTTGAAAACGTCGATTTCGCCTACAAAAATGATGAATACGTCCTCCACAATTTAGACTTCACCATCCATCCCGGCGAAAAAATTGCGTTGGTGGGGCCGACGGGGGCCGGAAAAAGTTCCATCATCCGCCTCCTCTGCCGCCTCTACGAAACCAGCCGGGGACGAATTTTGGTGGACGGCATCGACATCCGCGACCTGCGTCAGGCGGAATTAAGACGCCACGTCGGCGTCATTTTGCAGGACGGATTTTTGTTTGCGGGGGATGTCAAAAGTAATATCACTTTGGGGGAAAAATACTCGACGGAGGAAATCCGGGCGGCGGCGGAAAAAACGAATGTCGCCCAATTTATTGAGAATTTACCCCAGGGCTACGATACCGAATTGCGGGAACGGGGTACCAACCTTTCCAGCGGTCAAAAACAGCTTTTGGCTTTCGCGAGGGTTGCCATCCGCGACCCGAAAATTTTGGTGTTGGATGAAGCGACGGCGAATTTGGACGTGATGACCGAATCCCTGATTCAGGAAGCCCTCGATCGCTTATTAGAAGGTAAAACCGCCATTATCATCGCTCACCGCCTCTCCACCATCAAAAACGTCGATCGCATCCTCGTCTTGCAGCGGGGACATCTGGTGGAGTCCGGTTCCCACGAAGAACTGTTGCAGCGGGGGGGACTCTACGCCGGCCTCTACCAATTGCAGATGCTCGGCACCTGATCGGCTTTTATCTTTACATTACCCCCCTTTTTTAAAGCGAGTTTAGAAAAAGCATAAAATTTTGTTAAATTTTAGGGATGATGATCCGATGGCAGTAGATTAATATCTCGGTTTTGGGTTATTTTATAGATCTTGTGCCCGGGTGGCGATCGGCGGTGTTGCGATTCCGACTCGAACCCTTGGGAACGGGATTTACATCGCCGTAGGGAATCGCCGATTTCCGTCTGACTGAAAGCTGATTCGTAAAGTCTCTTTTTGTGCAAAATTATTATCAGGGTTTTGGCTTTAAATGCTGGATTTAACGGTTGTCATTTGTACCTATAACGGTGCATCACATCTACCGAACGTTTTGGATCGACTACTGATTCAAGAAAAAACCGAAAACTGGACTTGGGAAATTATCGTTGTCGATAATAACAGTACCGACAAGACCGCCGATATCATCCGAGAGTATCAGGCTCGGTATTCCGAAATTGTGCCGATCAAATATTGCTTTGAACCCCGCCAAGGGTTAGCCTATGCCCGCCGTCTGTCAATCCGAGAAGCCGCCGGTGAATTGATCGGGTTTCTCGATGACGATAACTACCCCACTTCTAACTGGGTGGCGGCGGCCTGTGACTTCGGAAAACAACACCCCAAAGCCGGGGGATACGGCGGCAGAATTATCGGAAAATATGACGATCAGCCCCCCAAAAACTTTGAAAAAATTGCCAGTTTGTTGGCGGTGTCCGATCGCGGAACGGAAGCCTTTCGCTACGACCTCCTCGACCGGTGGATGTTTCCGCCGGGGGCGGGAATGGTTATTCGCCGCCAAGCATGGTTGGAAAGCGTTCCAGACCGTCCTCAACTCAGTGGCGTTTCGGGTCAATCCCTCTCCAATAAAGGGGAGGATATCGAAACCCTATCTTACCTCAGAAAAGCGGGGTGGCAAATTTGGCACAATCCCGACCTGATCATCGAACATCACATTCCCAGCAGTCGCTTGCAAAAAGCCTATTTGTTAAAACTCTGTCATGGAGTCGGGTTGAGTCGCTGTGCCACCCGCACCGTGTATCGCCCCCGGTGGCAACATCCTTTCATCATCCCCGCTTATTTGATCATCGATATCTGCAAACTGCTCGCCTACTCTCTCAAAAATTACAAATCTTTAAATCAGGATTTGATTGATCGGTGTCAGTTCGAGCTTTTACGGGGAAGTATCATCAGCCCATTTTATCATTATCGAAAAAATTGGCATGGCTGAGTTTAAATCTCTTGCCCTACGTCTCAATTCCAAAATAACAACGAGTTGATTGAGTGAGCGAATGTTACCGCCCATCTGTTTTTACATTCCCGCCCGTTATTTGCCGGCAGACCTTCCCGCCGACGTCGAAAGTAATTGGTTGGGATTTGCGCTCGGCATACACGCCTGGACGCTGCAAACTTATTTACGTTTGAAAGCGGACGGTTTTCCCTGTCAATTGGTGACGGAAATGCCAAAGGAAGGGATCGTTATCGCCCACCGAAACGCCCTCCACCAATACAAATATCGATTCAGACCGGGGAAAAATTTATTGCTGATCTGCATCAAAGCGGACGGCGAACCGTACCCCTACGCCCAACTTCACATCGTGCAGAACCTGCAAGAAATGCTGACGGTTCCCAACGGCTACTACATCCCCCACTGGACTCAACCGGGGTTGATTCCCCGCGATCGCCACCGGGGCGATCGCTTTGAAAATATCGGCTTTTTCGGACATCAAAATAACCTCGTCCCGGAACTGCTGGACCCCGCTTGGGAGCGGCAGTTAAAGGAACTGGGTTTGAATTGGTGTCCGGCGATCAACTGCAACCACTGGTCGGACTACCGGGGCATCACGGTGGCTTGGAACGACTACTCCCAAATCGATGCCGTGGTCGCCGTCCGCAGTTTCGGCAGCGAGAATTATTACCTTTACAAACCGGCGACAAAATTATATAATTGTTGGTTGGCGGGAGTGCCCGCCATTCTGGGTTGGGAATCGGCATTTCGCGCCGAGGGATGGTCGGATCGGGATTACTTGGAAGTGACTTCGCCATCGGAATTGATCGCCGCTTTAAAACGGTTGAAAACTGATCGCGAATTGAGACATCGACTGGTTCAAAACGGCTGCGCCCAAACCCACCGCATCCGCACCGACGCGATCGCCTGGGAATGGCGCAAATTTCTGACCACCATCGCCGTCCCCGCCTGGGAAAATTGGCGCGTTCAATCCTTCTGGGAACAGCAGAAAAAATTGACCGCAGACTTTTTATCCTTCGCCATCGACAAGGGGCGATCGAAACTGAAAATTCCCAGTTTGGTGGGGAACCCATGAAACTCTATTACTACCGACGCCGGGACAACCTCCCCAACTTCGGGGACGAACTCAACGCCCAGTTGTGGTCCCACCTCCTCCCCGGTTTTTTCGACGGGGATGAAACGGAAATATTTGTGGGGTTCGGAACCTTATTAAATGACTTGCTTCCCGAACGGGTTAAAACTGCAAAACGGGTCATCTTTTTCAGCACCGGGGCGGGTTACGAAAAGCCCCTGAAAGCGATCGCGCCCCACTGGGAAATTCACTGCGTCCGCGGCCCCCTTTCCGCCGGGATGCTCGGTTTACCTCCCCAAATGGCCGTCACTGACGGGGCAATATTGGTTCGGCATCTGTTTCAACCGGCCCCCAAAAAACGCGACTCTTTCGCCTTCATGCCCCACGTCCACCACGCCAACTTCGCCAAACCGGCTTGGCAGGAAATTTGCGATCGCCTCGGTTGGCGGTATATCGACCCCACCGACCCCGTGGAAACCGTCATTTCCGCCATTTCCGAAACCGAGGTGCTCTTAGCCGAGGCCATGCACGGGGCGATCGTTGCCGACGCCCTGCGGGTGCGGTGGATACCCGTCGTCACCAGCCCCAGAATTTTGGAATTCAAATGGCGGGACTGGTGTGGGTCCGTCGAGGTTCCCTACCGTCCCCAATATCTGCCCCCCCTGAGCCCCTATCCCCGCTACGGACGGGGTATCCGTTCCGGCATCGCCGCGAGTCGCCACTGGGGCAAGCATCTGCTGCAATTTCCGGTTTCGGATTCGGTGGCCGAGAATTTGTCGCAGATCGCCAAAAATACGCCCCCCCAACTGAGCTCGGACGCCCGTCTGGAAGGGTTGATTTCCGAGCTCGAAACCCGCTTGGAAGGGTTGCGGCGGCGGTTATGAGGAATGAAAATTCACCACAGGGGTACGGAGGACACAGAGAGTTGGCTGGTTATTGCAAATTCAGAAACCGATCCAGGGCGACGACCAGCGCCGGGGGCCAGCGCCGCACGTTGGCGACCCAATCGAGATCTTTGTAGCGGGGATCGAGTCCCACGACGGCCACCCAGTTGCTTTCGGCTTCTCCTACTTTTCCATTCTCCCACAAACAGGCACTTAATGCCGCCCGCATATCGGCGAAATTGGGATATTTCCGAATCAAATTTTTGATAGTCCGAATGGCGTTTTCGGTTTGGCCGGTTTCGTACAGGGCGAGGGCATAATTAGCCCGGGCGAAGGCATAACCGGGATCGAGTTCGGTGGCTTTGGAATAGTCCGCGATCGCATTTTCCCACCGGCCCCGTCCGGCTTCGGCGTTGCCCCGGTTGTTGTAGGCGATGGCGTCGTCGGGAGTCAGTTCTAAGACTCGATTATAGTCGGCGATCGCGTCGTCCCAGCGTCCGAGTCCCTCGTAGGCGATGCCGCGATTTAAATAGGGGTCGGGGGCATCGGGGGCTAATTCAATGGCTCGGTTAAAATCTGCGATCGCCTCCTGTAGCAGGTTTTGGCTGACCCGGACGTTGCCCCGGTTGCTCCACATTGCCGGGTTGTCTGGATAGCGATCGATGATTTGACTCCAATAATCTTCAGCCCGGGCGAACTGCCCCGCCTGACTGGTGGAAAAGGCGCGATTCAGGAGTTCATCCAGGGTCAAATCTGACGTCGCCGCCCGAGCGATCGGACTCCACAGGAGGCAAAATAATAGTATCAGAAGGGTAAGCAATAATTGGGGTTTTTTCATGGTTTTTAAAAGTTTTTGGCGGTGTGGCGATCGCGATCGAACTCAAATCGTCGTTGAAAGTCGGTTTCGCCATATAGATTAAAGCTGATGGTCGGTTCGGTTCCGATCGCTTCGACTTGATGAATTGCATCGGGCATCAAACAGAGAATGTCTCCCGGAGTTAAAAGTTCTTCTCCGACCCATTCGATGCGATCGGGATGGTCGGCGGTCGGCGATCGCCGCCAGAAGGTATTTTTTTCCTGCCCGCTCAACATCGCCACGACTCCCCAGGTGCCGTGATTGTGGATGGGTGAAACGCGATCGGGGGACCAAACGACTGTTTGAATTGTGATTGGAAATTCGGGTTCATTATAGAGCATCAAAACAGACCAGCCTGTAGCCGGATCGGGTGGTAAAAAATTATAGTGCAGCCACTCGGAACTGTTCAACAACTGCCGCACCAGGGGACGAATCAGGTGCAGTCGGGTTGGGTTGTCTTCGACTCCTATCAGCAGATCTTCTAAATCGGTGAGAAACCGATACAGCCGATAGGGACGCACCCACTGGCGATCGCTCTCGACCGCCTCGACTTCCACACATTGCCCGTCATCCATGACCAACCGATCTCGGTTTACCATAACTGTTCTACCCCGTCAACTGTTCTAGAAGGTGATCTGATCCGCGATCGTCGTCGCCGAAACTGATCAATTGCTCGATCTCACCTGAGTTTTTGCTGAGAAATTCTCAAACCCTCGATGACAGGGGCCTGACAACGCCAGGAAGGTGATTTTATCTTCTATCAAGGTGATTTTCATCTTCTACTCATCTTTGCCGCTGTTAATGTAATTAGTTTGAAATCACGCAGCCGACTAGCAAAGGTTTTCTTTGAGATCTAGAGCTGTTCTACGACGAATCACAGTATATCACTCCTGCATCAATTTGAGTCTTGAGTTTCGGGGTGATGGTGGCTACAGTATTTTTTCAGGAGAAAATCAATGAATTTAATTGAAGATTTGGGGCAGTTAAATACGGAAATGGAATCTCTGATTCCCCAGGAATTTCAAGATCAAATGGAGCAATCCACCCTTGATTTGATTAATTCCAACATTGTCGATCGCGCCTTGAAACCCGGAGATACCATCCCTGATTTTGTTTTACCTAATGCGATCGGTCAACCGATTAAAATTCAAGATATCTTGAAATCGGGTCCCGTGGTTCTGTCTTTTTATCGGGGCGGTTGGTGTCCCTACTGTAGTTTGGAATTGCGTGCATTGCAGCGATCGCTTCCCCTATTTAAAACTTTCGGGGCAACTTTAGTTGCCCTGACTCCGGAAACTCCAAGTCATGCCCTTTCAACCCTGGAAAAGAAACAATTATCTTTTGAAATACTCAGTGATATTGGCAATGCGATCGCCCGGGAGTTTGGTTTGGTGTTTACTCTCCCCGAAAAACTCCGACCCATTTATCAAAAGTTGGGCATCGATCTGGAGGCGGCTAACGGAAATCAAACCTTTGAATTACCCATACCTGCAACTTATGTTGTCAATCAGGATGGGGTAATCGTCTATGCCTTTGTCGATCCCGATTATACAAAGCGATTGGAGCCGGATATCATCGTTTCTGTACTGGAAAATATTCGGGCATTCGTTTAAAGAAATATTGACATTTTTATTAATGTCAATAACCGCCAATTCTTGTCCTGTTAAGGTTAAACCATGAAAATCAATTACTTAGCAATGTTGAGCGTCGTTTCTATCGTCAGTCTGAATACGACACTTTTGTTGAAACCCAGTGCGGGTTTTGCTCAAATGATCGTTCAAGCACAAACCCCTACATCGCCATCTTTAACCTTTGTTGACGATCAAAGTCAAACTCAGGGTGCTGTTCGGCTCGTTACTGAAAATCAAACTCGATATTTGGAGTTCGATCAGAGTTTTTCTACCGCCGATGCTCCCGATTTGTTTGTTTTGCTTCATCGTTCTAAAGTTCCAGATAATTATGAACCGGAAAACTATGTCAACCTCGGTAAATTACAGCGTTTGAATGGAACTCAACGCTATGCCATCCCAGATGATGTGAACCCAGCCGACTATGGTTCAGTGGTGATTTGGTGTCGGGAATTTAATGTGACTATGGGTTACGCATCTATGGATGGCAGCACCGCAAACAATGCCAATCCCTGTGCGGGTGCCAATCCCTGTGCGGGTGCCAATCCCTGTGCGGGTAAATAAGGAAAAAATCATCTATCCTTCCATTGTGATACATCCCTCTTTTTAATCCCGGATTTTGATCGTAAAGATTGCATCCTGGTTTGATGAAGAGGGATGGTTCAGTCCCATCCGATTATCCCCGAACAAAAGCCATTTTTGGTCAAAATTAGAGATAGATAAAAGGTGTTCAACCGAGTTCTCAATCCCCTATCGGATACCATAAGTTTTAAAAATAACTTATTGCATCAAAGTTTTAATATTTCTATCACACTGGCTCCTTAACAAAACGAAATGTGTAAAAATAATTCTCAATTAGCCACGAAGTTGCGTCATTTCAGCGGTTCTGATAACATAATAGTCTCAGGCTTGGTGTGCGATCGCTCCAAACCCTCCCCCGAAACCCCTATATCTTCGTCAACAGGTGAATCAGTTTGTCGCAAAACCCGTTTCCGGAGACACGAATTTTGAAGGGGGGATTGTAAACTTATATTGCGGGATTTGACAAATCTGTCGCTTCATGCATTAGAACCGCGCCGGTGTCGCCGTTTCGGCGAGATTCACCAATTCGCGGGGAGTGGTGCGGAGATTGACGGGAATACGGGAAATGCGGAAGGGATTTTTCAGAAGGGCGGGTCTGGATACGATATCATCGTAAAGATACCCCGTCAGGTGATAGCCGGGAAGGTAGCGTTCCACCCGCCGCGTCAGGGCGCCGAAGGGATAGGCGATGTGGGCGCCGACGAGTTGGTTGCGATCGAGATCTCGGGTACATTCCCGCAATTTAGACTTCCCTTTTTCCAACTCCAACTGCAACGTCTGGGCATTCAGCCGCGCCAAATTTTGGTGAGAATAACCGTGGGATTGGATGTCGTAAAATCCATTTTTAAATCCGTACCGCAAATCCTCACAACTCATGTGGGGGACGTACTCCGGGATATTGACTCCCATGTAAGCCGGATTGACAAAGACGACAATTTTGACTTTTTCTCGATAAATATACTCCAAATCCTTCAAAATCGGCAGCACATTTTCGTGAACGCCGGAATAACCGTCGTCAAAGGTGATCATCACCGGCTTTCGCCCCCGATACTCGGGCGGAATCGGTTTTGACTTTTGAATAAAATAGACGAATAAATCCTGGCTGGACAGGAACCAATAATCGTTCACCACCAGGTAATTGAAAAAATGATAGAGATTCCGTTTTTGGTAATCCGTACTCACCGGGGGACGCCGGGTCATCTGTTTGTCCGCATCGGTGGTATCGATAATGTCGTGAAACCCGAAAATCGGGACGCGAACCGAGGGAGATTTCGCCGCGGCGGATAGGGTCAGACTCAGAAGCAACAGCAGGACAGTGCGGAGGGAGGTGCGGGTTAAGAACGAAAGTAAGCGAAGGGAATTGCGAGATGTGGCCATGAACGTGCTATCAATGAACTTATAGCTGAATCCTACTGCGGGTTTGGTATGCGTCCGGGAAGCTTTTAAAAAAATTTATTCTCATTGTCCCCCCGCGTCTACGGGGGCATTTTTCCCACTGTCAAGACTGACACTCCCACCAAGCCCTCATTTTACCCGGATTCAACAACCCGTGGGGGTCGTACTTTTGTTTGAACCGCAATTGCCGCACGTCAATCATCTTCATCCCCCCATCTTCTAATATATAGGTATGGGGATTGAAGATAATCGCCCCCCGTTCCTCGTGATAGCGGATAATTTCGTTTAGTCTCGCCTCATCCGAAAACCGGACGATTTGCAACCCCGCCGGGTGCAAGTTTCCCCCCGTCCTTAAAAACTCCAAATGTTGGATCACTTCGTCCCCAAAATGGTGGTAGCAGTGTTCGATTAATTTCAACTCCGGGTCGGCCGGAAATAGGGTTTGCAAATAGGTCAGAGACGGGTCGGCGCTGCGGGCGTGCAATGTGGTATGATTCCAGGTAAACTCGACAATCGTCGTGCCTTTTGCCGCTTCTCGGGCTGATTTTTGATAGCAGATATCCCCCCCAAATTCTTTCGCCAATTCTCGGAAGGGTTCCAAACTGGGTTCGGCGACCATCAACAGTGCCGCGTGTTGACCTTCGGAAATGACGTTGCGAAAGGGAGCAAAATAAAACGGAATCGGCCACGCGCAAATACAAACCAATTTTTTGATAATTCCGTCCGACTGGCTCAACGCTTGACCGAATTTCGCCGATGTCATAAAATCGTCGAAGGTGACGATTAATTCCGTCCAGGGATAGGCCGGGGCGAGGGGGATTTCCAACTCGGTGATAATCCCATTCGTGCCGTAGGCGTGGTTGACATTCTGCACCTCATCCCCCCGCAATTCGACGATTTGCGGTTCGTCTTCCAGGGTGACGATGCGGACAGCGTTGAGGTTGCCGCGATCGCGCAATTGTCCGTAAGTAATCGAACCGATACCGCCACTTCCCCCGCCGATAAAACCGCCGATGGTCGCCGTCCGATAGGTGGAAGGAACCATCCGCAATTCCCACCCCATCTCCCTCGCCTGTTTGTCGAACGCCGCCATTTTAACCCCCGGTTCCACCCGGGCGATACCCGGTTCGATGTGGCGAATTTTGTTCATTTTTGAGAGGTCTAAAACTACCCCACCTTCCAAAGGTACGCACTGCCCGTAATTGCCGGTTCCAGCCCCCCGAACGGTGAGAGAAACTCGATGTTTGACGCACAGTTTTGCCACCGTCAAAACGTCCGCTTCCGAGGTGGGACGGACGACGATATCCCCGGTTTTGTACCGGAGAATGGATTGCAAAATCGGGCTGAAATGGTTGTAGTCCTGGGAGAGTTTCGTCACCTGGGCGCGATCGCGGATCGTTTCCATATCGCCGAGTTCGGCACAAAATTCATCCCAGTTGCGGGGGTTGGCGGATGCGGTCATGGTTGCAGTTATTTTCAAGGAATCTCTGTCTATTCTATTTTATTTGAATCCATTTCGCAAGGTTTTCGCCGCCTCCAGGCGAGAGGTTTGTGCCATCAAGACACAACGTCCGAATAACTCCAAATCCAGCTTAATCAATTCCGGGATTTCGCTGCGGGCAATGTCTTCATAATCCGAACCCCGCAGGTGATAGAGATGAAATGTACCCTCTCGCCAGAACCAAACTTCGGGAATTTCGAGCGATCGGTAGCGGTGCAACTTGTCCGGGCCGCCGCTGGTAAAAACCACCTCGATCGCCAAATCCGGTCTATTTTTCAATTCGCCAAAACAGTAGGACTCATCCGGTTCGACGGCGACTTCCCCCTCCCGTTCTTGGGTAGTGGAACCGAGGGGATAAAATTCCGTTTCCGTTTCCAAACAAAACAACTCTATCAACATCCCGATGATAGTTTTAAAAAACTCGTGTTCCCGCCCCGGCATAATAATTTCGATGGTATTGTCCGAGTAAAACAGCCGCACCCGCCGCGACTCTGCGAAACCCGCCTGAATCAGTTTAAACTGTTCCCAGGTCAGACCGGAATGGATAATCCGCTGATCGGAAGATGGGGGATTTTCGAGTTTAGCTTGAGTCATGGTAAAATGCGATCGCGATCGTCCATTTATTATACTCTCCCCATCAATCCTCCGTGTCCTCTGTGCCTCTGTGGTTCATTCCCCAATTCCATCAAATTGCGATAAATTAATCTAAGGGTTCAGAATAAACTGGAAAAAAATGTCCGAAGAACGGGTCTACTGGCTGGCGTGGTCGCAAATTTCGGGAATCGGCCCGATCGCACTGCAACGACTCCAGGAACAGTTCGGCACACTCAAAGCCGCCTGGGAAGCCCCCGCCGCCGAATTGCGTCGCGTGGAAGGGTTCGGGAAACAGACGGTGGAGAAAGTCGCCGGAGAGCGATCGCAACTCGAACCCGCCCAACTGTTCGATAAACACCTGGAAAAAAACCCAAAATTCTGGACTCCCCCCGACGCCGACTATCCCCGTTTGCTGCTAGAAATTCCCTCCCCGCCGCCCATTGTGTACTACCGGGGCATCACGAACCCCGACGAAATTCAAGGGAAAATACCGACAATTGCGATCGTCGGCACCCGCAACCCCAGCGAATACGGACGCCGCTGGACCCGTAAAATCAGCACCACCCTCACCCGCAGCGGATTCGCGATCGTCTCGGGCATGGCGGCGGGCATCGACACGGAAGCCCACCGCAGTTGTTTGGACGCCGGGGGGCGGACCCTCGCCGTTTTGGGGACGGGGGTTGACATCGCCTACCCCAAGGAAAATCGCCCCCTTTGCGAACGGGTGATGGAGTCGGGTTTATTAATCAGTGAATTTCCCAGCGGAACCAAACCGAACGCCCGCAATTTTCCCCGCCGCAACCGCATCATCGCCGGGTTGAGTCGGGCGGTATTTGTAATGGAAGCCCCGCAGCGATCGGGGGCTCTAATTACCGCCCACATCGCCAACGATTTTTGTCGGGATGTCTACGTTTTGCCGGGGCGTTTGGACGATGAAAAATCCCACGGCTGTCTGAAATTAATTGACGGCGGGGCGGGGGTGATTCCGGTGGATCTCGACCAGCTTTTGGAACAGTTGGGGGCGATTCCGCAGTTGGATGTCCCCGTTCAATTGCCTTTGTTTGAACCGGAACCGCCGCCAGAACCGGAACGGCTGAATTTGGCGCCGGAGTTGTTGAAGATATTGGATGCGATCGCGCCCGAAGCGACGCCTTTCGATCTGATTGTGGAACAGTCGGGGATGGATGCGGGGACGGTTTCGGGTCTTTTATTACAGTTGGAATTGTTGGGGTTTGTGACGCAGCTTCCGGGGATGAGGTATGAGCGAAAATGATAGATGGAATGTCAGAGTTTTGGGCAACCCGAGAATGATGTGTTTTTGGGCAACCCGAGACGGTTGCCCCTACAGTTGGGTTGGGTTGAAAATTGATCTCAGCCAGTATAAAATTTGATTAAATACCCGGAGAACGCTGGTTAGATATCCGCACCGCTTGGGAATCAATTCCCCGAGGGCGCAAGCCTTGCGCCCCTACCAGCCAAAATCCTCTGAAGAGGATTAGGAAGATTATGCAATAAAATAATTCGGATATTATATCATCAATTATTTCTTACAATTATAGCAACCGCCACAGTGGTTCGGACATAATTACTCCAATTGAGTCCACTTGAGTGGACTTTTGCTATGAGCCTTGAAATTCATTTCAAGGCGGGTTAGTGGTGTACCCAACTTGAATGGTGTCTTTGAGTACGACCAAGATATCGATATCCGAACCGGATTCCGCGTCTCCTCTGGCTTGGGAACCGAATAAAATTAAAGTGACCAGGCGACTTTGATAAAGTTTCTCGAATTTGGCTGGTAGGGGCCCCTGGCTTGCGCCCTCGGGGAATCAATTCCCAAGCGGTCTTGATATTACTGCCCGATCGCCAACCGTTCTCGCAGGATAAATTCAGCTACTCGCAAATCCACCGGAGTCGTCACTTTTAAGTTAGTTTCTTCCCCCTCGACGATGCGGACGGGCAGATCGCAGCGTTCAAATAAAGCGGCGTCGTCCGTCACATCCCATCCCAAATGACGCCCCTTTTCGTGGCATTCTTTAAGCAACTGCACCTCGAACCCCTGGGGCGTCTGGGCGGCCCACAACTGGGCGCGATCGGGGGTATCTTCAATTAAGTTGTAGTTCCCCACCACTTTGATCGTATCCTTGACGGGGACCGCCGCGATCAGGCCGGGACACGATCGCAACACCTGCGAACAGCGATCGAACAAAGCGGGGGTGGCCAGACAACGGGCGCCGTCGTGGATCAAAACGCGATCGGCTTCCGGGGGCAGGGCTTGCAGGCCGTTGTAGACGGACTCCTGGCGGGTTTTGCCCCCCTCGACGAACTCGACGGGGATATCCAAGGAAACCTGAGATGCGATCGCCTCGAAGTCGGGAAAATCGGCCTTTTGCCCGATAATTCCGATCCAAATAATCGATTCAGAGGCCCCGGCGGCGGTCAGAGTCCACCCCAGGAGAGATTTGTCCAGCAACTTCAGTAACAATTTGTTGCGATCGGCGCCCATACGCCGTCCGCTTCCGGCGGCGGGAATCAGTAAATGCATGATCGGGTCGTCAGTTTTGAGTCCGTGATAATATCTTCATTTAGAATTAAGCTGATAAGTAGATTAACTCTATAAAGATGAGAATACTAGCCCTTGTCCCAGGCGGGATTGGCGACCAAATTTTGTTCTTCCCCACCCTGGACGACTTGAAGCAGGCTTACCCCGAAGCCCAAATTTCCGTCGTTGTGGAACCGAGGGCGAAAGGCGCTTACCGGGTGTGCAAGTCGGTTTCGGAAGTCATCCCCTACGATTTCAAAGGCAAAAATTCCCTGGCCGACTGGGGTAATTTTATCGGCATCGTGCGCGATCGCGAATACGATGTGGTCCTCTCCCTCGGCCAGCGGTGGACGGTGGGCCTGCTACTGTGGCTGACGGGGATTCCCAACCGCGTCGGCTACGCGGGCAGCAGCGGGGAGATGTTCCTCACGGATGCCGTCCCCCTGAAGGCGGAACAATACGCCGCCCAGATGTATCACGACCTGTTGCAGGGGTTGGACATCATCACCCCCTTCGCGGGACTAGCCATCAACGTCCCCAAATCCGATCTGGCTTGGGCCGATCGCGAACAGGAACGCCTCGGCATCAAGGAGAGCGGCTACATCCTCATCCACGGCGGTTCGAGTCGTCTCGCCCTCAGCAAGGGCATCGACAAGATCTATCCCGTCGAAAGCTGGCAGGCCATCATTCAGGATATCCAACAGCGACAGCCCAATCTGCCCGTCGTCGTGGTCAAGGGACCCGAGGATGGGGAATTGATCGGGGAACTCACGAGTCGCTGTCCCCAGGTGAAGGTGACGGAACCGGAAGATATCGGCAAACTCGCCGCCCTCATCGCCGCGGCTAACCTGATGGTGTGCACCGACAGCGCCCCCATGCATCTGGCTGTCGCCGTGGGCACTTACACCATCGCCCTGTTCGGCCCCACCGATCCCCGCAGGTTGCTCCCCGCCAGCGAACGGGCGATCGCAGTCAAGTCCGCAACCGGCAAGATGGCCGACATTTCCCCGGATGAGGTGTTGAAGCGCATCTGGGGCAACTGAGTTTCCGTCAATGGGCAGGCGCGGAGGCACTGCCCCTACAATTTGGCGGGCTTCTGTTCTTCCACCGAACGGGCGATCGCGAAACCCTCCCTTCGGGTGAGGCTCCTGCAGTGCGATCGCCCATATCCTGAATATAGAAAAAGTCTTGCTGAATAACTTGCGAGTTCTCAGCTATTGCTCTCACAACCCTGTGCTGTACCCTTCCCCAAGGAGGGTGCATTTTTTTTGGGGAATAGGGAGTAGGGAATAGGGAATCGGGAATTTTTGACTTTCGATATAACAGTAAGCCATCAGCCCTTCGACAAGCTCAGGACAGGCTTTGGGCAATCAGCCCTTCGACAAGCTCAGGACGGACTCGCGTCAAATTCCCATCCGTCAGGGCTTTGGGAGTTCGGTCATGTCCTGACCGACTCTCGTAGTGCTATATCAGATCGGGTTATCCCCTCCTTCAACCTCCCCAATCATCGACCGATGATTTGATCGGGTAGGGGCGCGACGGCTTGCGCCCTCGGGGAATTGATTCCCAAGCCGTGTTCTCGGTTGGACATAGATTGTCCTCACCACCTCAGCGGTTGCCATACAAACTCCCCAATCATCGATCGATGATTTGAGCAGTTTCTTCAATTATCAATTATCAATTATCAATTATCAATTATCCATATATTCGCCGCACCACCCCGGCCAGACGCTTCATCCCTTCCGCAATTTCCTCGTCTGTCGCCGTCAGGCTGATGCGGAGGCACTGCTGTTTGTGGGGCCACTCCTGTTTCAAACCGGGGAAAAATGAATTGCCCGGGACGACAATCACACCGACTTTTTTCAATTCCTGATACAATTCCCGATCGCTGATGGGCAGATCTTGGAACCAAATCCAGGCAAAAATCGCCCCTTCGCCGCGGTGCAAAAACCAGGGCAAATCAGCGGGCATTGCCGCGTCCAACGTGGCTTCCAAGACGGTAAATTTATTTTGGTAGTGGGGGCGGATCACCTCCGTCGAAATATCCGCCAGGGCTCCCGATCCGATCGCCCGCGCCGCGATCGCTTGTCCGTAGCGGGGGGAGTGGATGCAGGCGTTGGTTTGAAAGGCTTCCAACACTTGAATGATAGTTTCATTTCCGATCGCAATTCCCACACGTTCGCCGGGAAGTCCAGCTTTGGAAAGGCTGACGCAGTGGACGATATTCTCGCCAAATACCGGCGTCATGTCCGTATAATTGAGGGCTGGAAAGGGTGGGGCATAGGCGGAATCGACGAACACGGGCACATCGTGGGGGGCGGCGAGGGCAGCGATTTTTTCCACCTCTTCCTGGGTGAGGACGTTGCCCGTGGGGTTGCAGGGGCGGGAAAAGATGACGCAACCGGTATTTTTATTGATCGCAAGTTGGCTGAAGTCGGGGCGATACTTGAACCGGTGGGCGGCGGCATCGACTTCCAAGGTGGGTTGGTAGGCGAACACCGCTTCGGGAATCAAACTCACGCCGCCGTAGCCGGTATAGTCGGGACTTAAGGGGAGGACGATTTGTTTGAGTTGTCCGTCGGCGGTGTAGCCTCCGAAGGCGTTGGCGGCGTAGAAGTAGATGGATTGACTGCCGGGGGTGACGAGGACGTTGCGATCGCTCAAATTTAACCCGTAGCGGGAGTTAAAATCTTCTACGATCACGTCGATGAACGGCTGGTAGCCCTGACTCGAACCGTAGCGGCACACCACTTCCCCGTATTCCGGACTCGACAGGAGTTGTTCGGTGCACTCCCGCCACAACTGTTCCACCTCGGGCAGCAGGACCGGGTTTCCGGCACTCAAATTGATAAATTCTTGACCTTTCCCCGAGCGCAGGGTTTCGATAATATCTTTCATAATCGCTCGCACTCCCGTCAATCGGGACATACGATCGCCAAACTGAGTCAGGGCAGGATTCATAGCGCGATCACCTAAAGGTTAACCTCCGATAAATTTTAACCAGACCGGGGGACACTCGGGAAGGAACAGTGCCAGTTTTGATTTTGTCTCACTCTCGTTGGCGACAACTCCATTCGGCTGTACCCGACTCCAGACTTGAAAATTTTCATTATCTCTTCAAAAAATTGGGTCAAAAACCTCCCCCTGTTGAGGGGTGAGGAAAAAATTTCTCTCTCCTCTCTCCTCAAGAAGTCATACTTTTGACTTTTAACTTTTGACTTTTGACTTGTAAACGGGGGATGAGTTGGAAAACCCGGAAATCTTAAATTGTCCCGCTTTCCACCCGTCCCCCGCTCGAAATGAATGGCAAATGTCGGCAAATTTACCATCCGTAATTTAACGGGAATACCGTCGCTGACAGCGTTCAAAGGCGGGTAAATGATTGTTTTGAGATGCGTCTCGCAACCGTTCCAATGTCAGACGGATATCCGGTTGGCTGACATTCACTAAAAGGCGATCGTACAGTTCCTTATTTTCAATTTCCGATTGTACCCCGGCTTCGCAGGCGGCGAGCAAACTTTCCGGCGCCGCCACCTTTCCCGCGTAGGTGTCTTCCGGGACAGGCAAACCATATTGGACAAACAGATTTGCCACCATTTCGGCGTGTCGAGTTTCGGCGTTTATGATATTACTAAAAGGCCGAATTTCCCCGAAGCGATCGATGGTTGCCTGATAGAATGCCCGGGCTTTGTACTCGTCCGCGATCGCCTCTTTTAAAGCCTGTTCTTCTTCGGGTTTGAGGGGAGAAGCACTGAATCCCGCCCCGGCAAAAACCATCGCCAAAACCAGAGATAGAGAAAGAATTGGAATTTGGAAATTGATTTTCATGGCTCTCAACTGAATTTTTGAGAAAAACAGGGTAGTACAGGCATCTTGCCTGTACCCCAAAACTAAACATTACCGGCGATTTCTTTCCACTCCAAAACCACGGGAATCGGAACGGCGATCGTACAGTTTTCATCTCCGGCGATCGCCAAATTGAGCTCGACTCCCTCCGTTTTCGAGAGTTGGGGCAAAATATACGTCAAATTGTATTGTCCCACATTAGGAGCCGGGGCTTTTTCGGCAAACTCATCGATCGCCTCAAAAACCGTACCCCCAGATGTAGTAATTTTCAAGCCTTGAGGATGGGCGACTTCCGCGGCATCGGGAAACCCCACCAAACGCAAATTGATGTTTTCAACCGCACCATCTTTGATCCGTTTAAAGAGAACCAATTGCCAGGAACTCCCCGTATTATCTTTGAGGGTATGGCGAGATTGATAGAGCATCTGTCCGGGGGCTTCTTGCTGCTCTTGAATCACGGCGATCGCAGGTTGTGGAACCCCCCAAACCAACAGCAAGGGCAGAATAACCAACAACACAATTGAGATTATTTTTCTAAATTTCATGGTTAACTATCCCCCAAAGCGGCTTTTAATTTAGGAATAAACACTGCATACATTCCCCGCAAATCCCCTTCTTTGAAATCGAACGCCAAATCCTGGGGATACTTATTCTTCACGAACTCCGGGCGGCTCTCTTTTGCCCCGTGACAGCCGAGGCAACTGGCTTCCACGTCGATGCGGCGGTAGTAGCGGACTCCCGGTTGTCCATCGAGAGTTTCCGGCTCCCAAAAGCCCATCAATTCGGGATTTTGTTCAAATTTAGCCAGCGCCATTTTAGAATGTAAATTGTCCGGTTCGTGGGCTGGGTTGCGGTATTTGTTGGCGATCTGTTTGACTTTCCATCCATTTTCTTGGCTGAGTTTTTTGGCTTGCATCCCCACGGGTTTGCAGACTTCTTTAAACGTCTGTCCGGTGATGGGTTCGGTTCGTCCTTCCAGGGTGGATGCCAAACCCGAGCGCAACCCGTCCAGATTTTCAATTTCCTGGACGGCTTTGGCCAGTTCCCCGGGATCGACGGCGGCATGAGCCGGGGCGGGGAGACTCCCCAGGAGGAAGACGGCGACGAACAGCCCGAACATCCATCGATACAGTGGTTTCAGCATAATTGTGTCCTAATTTGGCAAAAATCAACTAATTAGTTATAAAGTTATTTTAAATCGGAGATCTTGTCAACCCCCCCCCGACGGAAAAATGGGTCGGGTCGGCGGTTTGGGGCTGAAGCCCGACGACGAACGATGTTATATTAGATTTTATTTTCCGATGTCAACGAGAGATTTTTTCCATAAGAGGAGGCGATCGCGGAATGGAAAAATTAGAAAGATATCGCGATATTATACAGGAAATATTGGTCGAATACAGCCAAAACAAACCCGCCTACACAGTTAGGACTGATCTGCCAATTTGAACCCCGCCTTGAAATGAATTTCAAGGCTAATAGCAAAAGTCCACTCAAGTGGACTCGATCGGGGCAATTTTTTAGGTGCGATCGCGCTTAACGAAAGTTTGCGTTTTTATCATTGATAAAATGGGGCAAATTAAGGACTCCCGCAGATTTGAGTCGTTATTTTCGCGATCGGGTTTTGCAGGAGGCGATGGTTATTTATGAGCAAAGTTGACGATCTGACTCGTTTTAAACATATTCTAGATATCGAAAAGACGGCCAACCCCCTATCAACTCTCAACTCGAAAAATGCTCATTGAAAAAATCATCCAAGAACTCCGAGACATCCCTGAAGACAAACTCGCGGAAATTTACGATCTCATTCACTATTTCCGCCTCGGATTGAGTCGAGAAATCGACCAACCCCGTACCCCCGGACTCCTGGCAGAAACACTCAGCGACAGTTTTTTTGACCCCCTACCCGAAGAAGAACTGCAACGATGGGAATAAAATATCTCCTCGACACCCACATTACCACCCTGGCGGTTGCTATAGCAGTCGCCATGACGGTTAGGACTGATCGGCCAATTTGAGCCCCGCCTTGAAATGAATTTCAAGGCTAATAGCAAAAGTCCACTCAAGTGGACTCGATCGGGGCAATTTTTCAGGTGCGATCGCACTGAACGAAAATTTACGTTTTACCCATTGGGAATTGGGACGAATTTTGATAGGCTAAAGTATATCTAACTTTCGCGGGGAAGAAACCGGGTTTCTATCCGAGTCTCGGGTGGGGAACGGAAGATGCTCCTAGAAACCCGGTTTCTCGGCTGTTGCAGTTCTCCAATATATTGATCGCGAGGCGAGTCGGCGATCGCACGGGTTGCCAGCCAATTTGATGATTTCCTTGTCAAATCAACCTCTCTAAACTTTTGACGAAGTGCAGAGGAACGTCCATTTAGATATCTAGCCCAAACATTGGTATCAAGTAAGTAAGTCATCTCATTTCTTGTTGATTCTGTTCCTCAACTACAATCGGATCGTCAGCCAGACAGCCATAAAAACTGTCGATCGCCTCATGCAGTTCTTTTGAATTTTCAGATTCAACTTTCTGATAGACAATCGCAATCTCTAACTCTTGATTGGCTAAATCTTGAGGCATTTTTATAGTGACTTCGCCTTCGGCGTCAACCTTGGCTTTCAATTTTATGATTTGCATGAGCG
>JBNGCR010000005.1:67742-73032 GCA_050045915.1 Limnospira sp. | reverse complement strand
CTGCTCCCACCGCTCCCACCGCTCCCCCTGCTCCCCCTGCTCCCACCGCTCCCCCTGCTCCCACCGCTCGGGGCGGGGCGCCTCGGGGGTATCTGCCATCGATGCCGGATCGAAAACTGGATCTAATATGACGGGATGTCGCGGAACCCATTCGATCATTTCATCCGGTTGGCCGCACCGTTTCACCGGATGAAATTAGGAAAGGGTCAAATTGATTTGACCTCGGGATTCCATCTGTTCTCAATTTAGACTTCAAATAATGATGAAAACTCCCATCGAATCGACGGCACCCCAAACGTTATCGGACATCGATCTCAAGCCTCGGGGACGGGTGAATCCTAGCCCCGCCACCTGGCAAGATCAGGTCTTTTACTTCCTGTTGCCCGATCGCTTCAGCGACGGCAAAGAAGGCGATTTTTCCCTGTTCGATCGCGACAATCCCTCCCACCCAACTGCCGACAAAACCGTTTGGATGACGGCGGGGAAAAAATTCGTCGGCGGCACCCTCAAAGGCATCGAAAGCAAACTGGATTATCTCCAAAACTTGGGCGTGACGACCCTCTGGGTGGGGCCGATTTGGAAACAGCGGCAGGACTTGGAAACCTACCACGGCTACGGCATCCAAAACTTCTTGGAAATCGACCCCCGCTTCGGAACGCGCCAGGATTTGCGAGATCTCGTCGATGCAGCCCACGATCGCGGGATGTACGTTATGTTGGATATCATCTACAACCACACGGGCAACAACTGGTTTTACCGGGACGGAAACGGCAATCCGATGACGACGAAATCCTACCGATTTTCGCCGCCCCACGACATCCACGGTTGGCGATCGGGCCGGGGTGAAAGTACCCAAGAAATTGCCGATATCGAAGACGGCGTTTGGCCGCGAGAATTTCAAAATTGGGAGTGGTACACCCGGGCTGGCCAGATCGGCCGCTGGGATGCTAATGTTGGGGAAAATCCCCTCCATCCCGACGTCGAATTTCGGCGGGGCGACTTCTTCGATTTAAAAGACCTCAATTTGAGTCGGGACGATACTCTGGCGGCGGTCATTCGAGTTTACCAATATTGGATCGCCCTGAGCGACTGCGACGGGTTCCGGATCGATACGGTGAAACATTTGCCCTGGGAAGTTTCGCGGAATTTCTGCGGTGCAATTCACGAATATGCCGAATCCATCGGCAAGGAAAATTTCATGCTTCTCGGGGAAGTCACCGGCGGTGCCACGACGGCGAAAACTTACCTGGAAATTTTTGGTTTGAATGTGGATGCGGTGTTGGATATCGGCGAACCGACGGTTCAACTGGCCGGGTTCGTGAAGGGACAGCGGGACCCGCAAGGATTTTTCGGGCAATTCGGCGGCTTCGACGCCCTCGGCAGCCACCGTTTGGCGGGGCAGTATCACGTTTCGATTTTGGACGACCACGACATGGTGGGGCGGCAGGGAAAACACCGCTTTTCCGCCCACAATTCCATCCCCGCCCGCTACGAACAGGTCGCCCACGCGGTGGGGGTGCAGTTGACGACGCTGGGCATTCCCTGCATTTATTACGGCACGGAACAGGCCTTCGACGGCACGGAAGATCGCCACGATTTCAACCTCGAACCCGGCGGCGGATTTGAAGACCGCTACATCCGGGAGGCGATGTTTGGGGGGCTTTTCGGAGCCTTTGAAACCGAAAAATGTCACTTTTTTGACGGTTGCCATCCGGCCTATTTGCGAATTGCCGCGATCGCCCGCATCCGCAACGGGAAAGATTTGACGGGTTTGGCACTGCGGCGGGGCCGGCAATATTTGCGGGAAACGTCGGTTTTGAACCGGCCGTTTTCGATGCCGGGGGCGGGGGAATTGGTCGCCTGGTCGCGCATTTTCCGCGATCGCGAAGTGGTGGCGGCAATCAATACCAACGGCACGGAAAACCGGGGCGCTTACGTCACGGTCGATGCCATTATCCATCCGCCCGGTTCGTGTTTGCAAGTGCTCTATCGCGGCGATTGGAGTGATGCGGAACTGCAAAATCCGCCCGCTTCCGAACGGGTGACGGTGGAGGAATTTAAAGGGCGATCGGCCCTCCGCCTGGATCTGCCTCCGGCGGGAATGGTGATTTTGGCCGCCGTTTAAGTTGATGTCGGAAACCGGGTGTCTCCATTTTTTGGAAAAACCCGGTTTCTCCGATGGTGTTAAATTTCAAATTATCGCGGGATTGGCAGTACAATTAATGTATGGCGGTGCGCTCAGGGTATATTAACAGTTGGAATCGGCGAAGAAACCGTGAAATCCTTACAAAAGTTTTGAGTCCCGACTCCCGACTCCCGACTCCCGACTCCCTGCGCGCAGCGCTATAGGTGTCAATCCCCGCGTGCCATGATCCAATGTCTCAACCCCGACTGTCTCCACGGCAACCCCGACGGCGGGCAGTTTTGCCAGAAATGCGGCGGCAAACTGCGCCTCGCCGAGCGCTACTGGGCACGACGCATCCTCGGACAGGGCGGCTTCGGGCGCACGTTCCTCGCCGTCGATGACTTCAAACCCTCCAAACCCCCCTGCGTCATCAAGCAGTTTCTCCCCCAAGCTCAGGGAACCGGAAACCTGGACAAAGCCGCCGAATTGTTCGACCAAGAGGCGCGGCGTCTGGAAGAACTGGGAAAACATCCCCAAATCCCCGAACTTTTGGCTTATTTTACCACGGATAACCGCCAATATTTGGTGCAGGAATTTATCGACGGGGAAACGCTACAGCAAGAATTAGAAAATAACGGGGCGTTTACCGAAAAGCAAATCCGGGAACTCTTGCGGGATTTATTGACGGTTTTGAAATTCGTCCACGATCGCAACGTCATCCACCGGGATATCAAACCGGAAAATATTATCAGACGAGAAAGCGATAATCGATTGGTTTTGGTGGATTTCGGCGCGGCGAAAGCCGTCCCCAAAATTCAACGCAGCGTCACCGGGACGATTATCGGTTCGGCGGAATACTGCGCCCCGGAACAGGCGATGGGAAAACCCAGATTTGCCAGCGATTTGTACAGTTTGGGCGTGACTTGTCTGCATTTATTGACCCAGATGAGTCCCTTTGATTTATACGATCCGGTGGAGGGGGAGTGGATCTGGCGGGACGGTTTGAACGGAAACGCGATCGGCGATGAATTGGGTCAAATTTTAGATCGCTTGGTGGAAACGATACCCAAAAAACGCTACCAATCGGTTTCGGAAGTGTTGGGCGATTTTAAAATACCATCAAAACGCCATTTACCCCTTCCTCCCCGTCCGCCTTCACCGCCGTCTCGTCCGGGAAATCAAACGTTTCAAGGACGGATAAAATTACCGCTTCCCCCGCCGCCCAGTCTGATTCAATCCGCTTCTAAACCCAAACTTCATCCGTTTGAATTTGATGTCGTCAAACTCAATTCCACGGGTCGAGAAATTGGGCGCGATCGCGGCAAAGCAGAATTTATCATCGAAAGTTTGGGAAACGGAGTCATTTTAGAAATGGTGCTGATTCCCGGGGGAAGTTTTACGATGGGATCGCCTGCCCATGAAGAAGGGCGATCGAACGATGAGAGTCCCCAGCGTCAAGTGACGATTCAACCCTTCTTAATTGCTAAATATCCGATTACCCAAGCCCAATGGCAGCGAGTCGTTAACTTTCCCAGAATTCAAAGAGATCTCGACCCCGATTTATCTCGGTTTCAAGGATCGGATCGTCCGGCAGAACGAGTTTCATGGTATGATGCCGTCGAATTTTGCGCCCGACTTTCCCAAAAAACTAGAAAACTCTACCGACTTCCCAGCGAAGCCGAGTGGGAGTATGCGGCCCGGGCGGGAACAACCACCCCGTTTCATCTCGGAGAAACAATAACAACGAATTTTGCCAATTATAACGGTAACTCCAGTTATGGTTATGGCCCTAAAGGAGTTCACCGAAAACAAACCACACCTATTAATTTTCAACACGCCAATGCCTTTGGTTTATTCGACATTCACGGTAATGTTTGGGAGTGGTGCGCCGACCCCTGGCATAACAGTTATTTAGATGCCCCCTCAGATGGTAGCGTTTGGGATGAAAAAAACAACGATAACCGCTATCAAAATTATGTCGATAACATCGCCAATTTGTTGAATGATGGCAGAAGACGAGTGGAACGGGGTGGGTCGTGGCGCTATCACGTCGCAGGTTGCCGTTGTGCTTCCCGTGGAAGGGGTTTCCCGATTGACTGGCACAGCGTCCTCGGTTTCCGGGTTGTCTGCACCCTGCCGGAGCCATTTTCACCCTAAGAAACCGGGTTTGTATGAGAATGATTCTTCCCCATCAGATTCCGGTTTCTAGTCCATCGAGACGGGGGCTAAAGCTCAACAACGAGTTCTCCTCAGTCTCTGAACTTTGACTATATTTTTCAAAAAATATAATTTTAAATTAACCCAAAGTTAAGGTCAATGTGTCATCGATCACTTGTTATTTAACATAAGAATGTTATCTTGGATGGTGTTCGAGTTCAAGGTTATTATTGTATGCTCGACCGGCGTTCCTTTATGGGATTGGCTTTGTTGTTTTTGGTCAGTTGCACTGCGACAACTCAAACCGCCCTTTTCGCCCCTCTCGGAGGAGACGGCGTGGATTCCCTCAAATTTGCCGTTACGGACGTTCAGGGACTCGACGACCTCGAACGGGATTACGAGGCATTTCGGGCGGCTTTAGAGGTAGCATTGGAGCGCGAGATCGAATTTTACCCGGTGGACAGTTACACGGAGGCGGTCTCTGCCTTGCAACTGGGGACAATTGATATCGCCCTGACGGGCCCTTCGGAATACGTCCTCATCCAGGCGCGAACCAATGCCATTCCAGTCATCGCCATAACTCGCCTCAATTACCATTCGGCGATCGCAGTCCCCGCTTCGAGTCCTGTCAAAACCGTCGCCGATCTGAAAGGAAAAACGATCGCCATGCTCAAGGTGGGGTCAACCAGCGGACATCTCGGCCCGACGGAAATGTTGATGGAGGCGGGACTAGACCCCAAAACCGATTATAAAGTCAAAATGTTGGGGCGGGAAGGCAGTTTGAAGGCGTTGAAATCCGGAGAGGTGGAGGCCTGGGGGGGACCGGTGATCGATTACGAACAATTTTTGCAAGAAGAAGGGCTTTCGGAAGCGGATTTTTTCCTGTTAAAAAAAGGCCCGCAGTTGCCCAATGACGTGTTCGTGGTGAACAGCAACACCGATCCGCAACTGATCGAATTGTGGCGCGATCGCGCCATCGCCCGACAACAAGATTTAATAGCCGCCTTA
>JBNGCR010000005.1:51394-67642 GCA_050045915.1 Limnospira sp. | reverse complement strand
AGTCTAACCTTTTGATATATGAAGAAAATTGAACATCGAAACCTGTTGTCAAACGCGATCGCCGTACCTTTATATAATTGACCTATACTCTTCCATATTTTGTTATGGTCAAGCCAGTGAACGCTCTCATGGCGCGATTGCGCGAATTCAGCATCGTTCAGAAAATTGCCCTCAGTGCCACCCTTTCTCTCGGCGTGGCAGTTGTGGGATCTTTGACCGGATTATATATCGGTAATTATTACCAATATAGAGCTCGTCGTATGCTGGCGATCGCCGACCGGCAACATTACCTTCTCTACGCTTTAGATAACAGCATCCAGTCCACACAAATCCACCCCCAACGCCTGATCGGGGTTTTGGGAGAGAGCATTGGGTTCGACTACGAGTCTAAGAAGTTTTTAAATGACATCCGCCAAGTCGAAGAAAAGATCGGGACATTCCAAACCTTTCTCGACAGTTACGCCCAATTTTCGGAGGCGGATATTCCCCGATTGAGGGCGACACTCAACCAGTACCGGGAGACGACGGACGAGTACGAAGCCTGGATACAAAATCTCTGGAAAGACCTCAACCCGCCCGGGCTGACCGAGGCCGAAATTCCCGAGGCGAAAAGCCGAATCGTGGTGGCTATCTCCAGTCAAAATTCCAAAGAATTGGAGGTAAAGTTCGACCGGCTGCGGGAAAATTTATTGTGGTTAAAGGTGGCGATTGATCGACAATATCAAAACGCGGAACGGGACTTGTTGCGAGCTGAAAAGTTGCGAAATCTGATTGTTGTGAGCAGTATCGGGGGGTCGGTTATCGTGGCTATTTTTCTGGTGATCGCGACCAGTCACGCGATCGCCAATCCCTTGAAAGCGGTCGAAAAAGTTGCCCGCCAAGTGACCGAAGATTCTAACTTCGCGCTCCGCTGTCCTCAGATGACACAAGATGAAATCGGCGCCCTTGCCGAAGCATTTAATCACCTTGTCGAACGCATCGAAACTTACACTCACCAACTCGAAGATGCCCGCAACGCAGCGGATGCGGCGAACCAAGCCAAAAGCGAGTTTTTAGCCAACATGAGCCACGAATTGCGGACTCCCCTGAACGGGATTCTCGGTTACGCCCAAATTCTCCAACAGGCTGACGATCTTGGATATCACCGCAAAGGGGTTGACGTGATTCATCAGGCGGGTTCCCATTTACTCACCCTCATCAATGATATTCTCGACCTGGCAAAAATTGAAGCGCGGCGGATGGAATTGTTCCCGAAAGAAGTGCATTTTCCCTCCTTTATGTTGGGGATATCCGAAATCATCCGCATCCGTGCCGAACGGAAGGGCATCGAGTTTAATTATCGGTGCGATCGGCACATTCCGGAGCACGTCATGGTTGACGAAAAACGCCTCCGCCAAGTTTTGATCAATCTATTGGGAAATGCGGTGAAGTTTACCGATGTGGGAGAGGTGTATTTTACCATTGACGCGATCGCAACGGAAGCGCCAGAAAATCCGAAACCGAGTCAATCCACGGGTGACGATTCCGACTCCGCCTCCCCACCTCTGGCGGCTATCCGATTCCTCATCAAAGATACGGGGGTGGGGATGACTCCGGAACAACTGGAGAAAATCTTTTTGCCCTTTGAACAGGTGGGGGATCTGTCCAAACGGATCGAGGGAACGGGTTTGGGTTTGGCGATTTGTCGCCAATTGGTGAATTTAATGGGCACTCAGATCGAAGTGGCGAGCACCCGCGGCGAAGGCAGTACCTTTTGGTTCGATCTTGCCCTACCTTTGGCATCGGAAAGCACAACCCGTCAGCTTCCCCTCGATCTCGGCAAAATTGTTGGCTATACGGGAGAACGGCAGACAATTTTGGTCGTCGATGATGAAGCGGTGAATCGGTCGGTGTTGGCCGATTTTCTGCGGCCCCTCGATTTTATTGTTGAAGAAGCTCACAATGGCTTGGAAGGCTGGGAAAAGTTGGCAGAATATTGCCCGAATTTGGTGATTACAGACTTAAAAATGCCCTTGATGGGCGGGTACGAAATGATCCGAAAAATCCGGACTTCTACTTACCGGGATCTGCCCATTATCGCCTCTTCTGCCAGCGTTTCTAATCTGGACGAAGAACAGGCGATCGCGGCGGGTTGCAATCAATTTCTCCCTAAACCTATCGACCTAAATCGCCTCCTGAACGAGTTTAAAAAATATCTCCCCTTGCAGTGGGTTTATGACGGTCAAGGGGCGGACAAAAATTCGACCGAACATCCGAATTGTCCCCAAAAAATTCCCCCATTTGAACTGCTGCAAGCTATCTATCAAGCAGCTAAAATTGGCGACATTGAAACTATCGAAATAGAAGCCAAACGGTTGCCCTCATTGGATCGAAGTTATTCCCAGTTCAGCGATCGCATTTTACAACTGTCCCAAAATTTTGACGATCGCGGCATTCTGGAATTGCTGGAAAAATATCGAAATTAACAATTAATAATTAATAATTAATAATTGTTAATTCAAATTCGCCATTTTTGGGGCGTGGTGCTAGATGATTTTAAATCTGAGATGATCGCGTTTTTTGAAGTTGTGGGTGAAGTGATCGACGACGTTTGTGTCGCTCAATTCCAAGTTGTAAAAATCGATAAAATCCGCGCCGTCAAAATAGGGGCCGGCGTGCCAGGTTCCCACCTCCAATTTGATGAAGCAATTGCCGGGGATGCGGAAGGCGGCGAGTTGGTCCAAATCGGGGCGATCGCTCTTTGAAGGTGGGGCGACGGCTATCAGCCACTCTTTCCCCTCCAGGGAGCCCAAACACTGGGTACAGCAGACGTGGCGGGTGATGGTGTGAAATTCTCGGCCTCGTTCGGTGAGGCGCATGATGTAAAATCGGGGGGTGCCGTTGCTCAGGTCGAGTTGGGCATCCTCGCGACCGTAGGGTTGGCCGTCTGTGGCGGGGAAGATAACCTGTCCGTAGGGCCGAAAGCGATCGGGGGCGATCGGTTCTGCTTTCAGGGTTTTGAGGGCGATCGCGTCACTCATATCAAAACGGCTCTCACGGAAAATCTTCGATACGTTTGGAAGCCCTGTCGCTTTAGCGCAGGGAGGAAAAACGAACGGCGACTTGAGTCGCCTATGGTATGAGCGAACGCATAAGCATAACCATCCCTTTTGTGAATGGGTTGGCAATACCGGTGGCTAATTCCAGACACCCGACCCAATTGAGTCGCAATATCAAAGCTGCCTGATGCACGACAGAGAACTCGCCCAACATAAGATCCAATTTTCTGGCCTTTTGTGACAGTCGCCGTAACGATATCGCCAGTCTGAAATCCTTTATGAATTTGTACCCGTGAACGGTGACGAATTGGAAACCCATATTTATCCGTCCCGCACATCTGTCGAGTACCATGTCCTTTAGCTACAATCAGCAACGGTTTGGTGGTCAGGACTTTAAGTAAATCAACTTGCCCAACACTTGCAGCATCTAGCCAGTGCGTTTTGGGTAGACTGAATCGAGTCCGATTAAACTGGGTTTGTCCACCCGTACCTGTCGTCACAGGCAAGCCGGTTTGTTTCAGAGCATTGAACAATGCCCACCGGGTTGAATTGACGGCTGCTGCATCTTTAAGCGGTAGTTTTGCCTGCTTAAGAATACGGTTTAATACGTCAGGCTTACCCGATAAAAAGTCTCGAATGTCCCGATCGCTTTTGGATTGATTGCAGGAGTGACAAGCCAGGGTTAGGTTAGAAGCTCGGTTGGTTCCCCCTTTAGACTGGGGCTGAATATGCTCTACTTCCAACGGTACATTTTTAGCTCCACAGTAAGCACATTTCCGATTCCATTTCTCCAGCAAGTATTCCCGAACCTCGTAGCCTTGCAATTCCCCTTGCTGATACTCAACACCTGAGATCTCAGGGTTCTGCATGAGTTGCAGGTCGAACCGTACTAGCTCTTGGGAAATGCGGGCAATTGGGGCAAGTCTGCGAAAGCGGTTAACCCATGTCATTGTGGTATCTACCCGATGTTGCAGGCTCGGGGATAACCAGCCTTTTGGACGAGTCCGATTCAGAAATCTAGCTTGGCGATAGCGGGTTTTGCGATTCCGCCTGCCACGTCGTAATTGGCGGCGAGACAGCAAAGCATCTTTGATTTGTTCCCCCCGGTGTTGAAGTTCAGCCCCAAAGATCGCTCGACCGCCTTGTATGACGGCAATTCCTGTGACTTTAGAGCCTGGGTCAAGCTTAAGCTCCAGGTCTGGCACGGGCAGATCTGGACAAGCTTCCTTGAGAATAATGGTAAACGGATAGCGACGGAATACAGCTGCTTTCCGTTTACCAAGGAGCCTTCGCGCTTTTCCCGGATGTACCGGGTCGAGTTGCCGCTTGTTAGTGTCTAAGACAAAAACAAAATTTGACATGGGAATCTCCGTAAAACGGGTAATGTTTTCCTCGCCAATGTTTTTAGGGCTTGTTCGGCTAACGGCACTGCCTTACCCCTCGTCGGGCTGTTTAACCGTTAACGGCAGGGCTACAAACTGGAAAGCATTTGTAGGTACCATGACCTTAAAAACGTAGTCAGTTAAGACTTAGGCTGGTCAGCTACCTAAAGGAGAGGCATGAAGCCCCGTCTCTTTAGAGCGGGGTGCTGACCCGCTCGAAAACGTCCTCCGACTCCACCTCAAAAGAACATTCCGCCTTCGAGAGTTCGTCATCTTCCATATAGAAGAATTTGACCCCCGTGGGGCTGACGCGGATTTCTCCCTCGTCGTCCCGCAGCCACAGGTGGCTGATTTGTTTGCGGTAGGCCCTCAGGCGTTCGATCGCCTTGAGTTGGTTGAAGACTAAAACGACAATCTTGGTGTTGCTGTCCCGCCGTTTGCGGAGGCTAACCCCACCCAGTTCCTCGTCAAGTCCGTCGATAAACTGGATAGTTGCAGACACGACGTATACCTAGATATACTATCTTTCCACGTTAACACCGCATTAAAAGAACTCGTTCAAAACCTTATAAAACTTTACGACTAAGGGTTCGAGAAGGTATTGATCCGGCCGCCGCCGATCGTCCGTCCCGGCGTGCGCCGGGGTGCGGTAAAGGGGGTCTGCTGTCGGACGACCTGATTTTGACCGGTACGGTTCAAATTCGACGGACCGACAATGTAATTTTGGGGATTCGGCGTTGTCGTCCGATAGTTGGGATTGCGGGAGTTGCCGAAGTTGCCGTAGTTGGGGGACTCGGCGTATGGGTTGGTTCCGGTGTAATTATATTGACCGTAGGGATTAGCCGGATTGGGCGACAATACCGGCGCGGGCCGGGTGTTGGGCTGCTGCATCTGGGGCAGGGGTTGGGGCAGCGCGGTATTGGTTTGGTAGGGGTTGGTCGCCGGGGTTTGTACGGTTGCCGCCGTGCCGTCGATGGCGGTGACGGTGCGGGGGACGACCCAGGAGGGTTGGGGAACCTGGACGGGTGGGGCCGAGGCGGGTAGGGGGATGCCGGTATTCGGAACGTCGCCGGCGACGGGTTGGGAGGTGGAGGTTTCCCCTTGAGTTGGATTGACGGTTCCGATGGCGTTGATGGGAGGGGCGGTCGGTTCTTGGGTGGGGGCGGTGCCGTCCGTTTCCGACTGCAGGAGATATTGATCCATCGCTGTTTGTAGGGGACTGACCTGGAGAGTCGGGTCGTTTGCCTCGGTTTCGCCGTTTTGTGGGGAGGTGGAGGTGTCGAAGTTGAGCCTTCCCAGGGGATTCAGTCCGGCTGCGGGGGCTGTCTGGGAGGGTTGGGATCTCGGGGTGGGGTTGAAGGGATTGCCGGTCGTCCGCGGGGGGGGCTGCTGCTGGAGGAATTGGGGCAGGGTGGGAAGTTCGGGTTCGGGTAGGGTGACAGTTGGGCGATCGTCGCTGTCGGGTTGCCTTGCGGCTTCCAAAACATCTTCTCCCCCCTGAATGGGAGTGTTGAAGAAATTGAAGTCCTCCGGTTTGCCCAGGTGCAGTTGTTCGGCTAACAACCCGGAACTGTCAATTTCTGCCGCGATCGCCCGTTCTTCTGCGGTGAGTCCGTCGCTGGAAACTTCCGGTTCGGCTTCGACTTGATACCAGTCCGGGTGTTCTGACACCTGCCAGACGAACAGGCCCACGAAGGAAATCACGCCGACGGGTCCCCAAATTCTAGGTTTGGCGATCGCCCGCAATTTCTCCAATATTGGATTGGGGGGACGTTCGGCTCGGTGGTGTTGCTCCGGGTGGTGGGAGTGTTGATGGTGGGGGTGTTGGTGGTGGGACATGGGTCGATCGCCTCTTCACATCTAAGGGTTTTTTTAAGAATTGAGAATTAATAATCGATGGATTGGAAGTCTCGATGCTATAGCGCTGGGCGAAGCTAATGGGGAATAGGGAATGGGGAATGGGGAATCGGGTGAGGGAAATCAGCGAGTGCCCGGAAACCGGGGGCGGGGTCGGTTCGATCGCATCTCGCCCCTTCCAGTGTATCCGAATTTGGGGTTCTCAATCCTGACTCGCAAACTGGGCTATTCGGATCACGAACAGGTCTACCACCCAGCGGGCCACATTCCAATAGGCCTGTCGGGGGGTCAGTCCCAAGATGTCGGGGGCGGGATTGGCCAGAAGTAGGACGACATCGCCCCGCCGTCCCGTGGCGGCGGCGTAGGCGAGGGCGGCGTTGAAAACCTGTTCCTGCAACTCCCGCCGCCAGTCCGGGGTGTCTCCGGAAAAACGGCCGCTGTCGAGGGTTCCCAGGCCGATTTTTTGGGCGAAGGTTCGGTAGCGGCGCCCGGCGCCGTCGGACGGTGCGGTGTAATATTCCAGTAAGGTTTGGGTGAGGGTTTTGGCCCGGTCGAAGTGGATGGCGTAGGAGTCGGCATTTCCCGCCATGTCGGCTGCACCGATACGCCCTTTGTCGCCGTCGTAGTAGGTTTCTAACAGGGGCGATCGCATCTTGGCAATGTCTGCGAAGGGGGCGGGATTTCCGTAAATGTATTCCACCACCACGCTGCCGAGATCGCCGACAAAGGTGGCGGCTTCCTGATTGGAACGCATCCGCACCAAACCGCCGGCGAGGTTAACGGCATCGGGATATTGGCCGGCGTCGGCTCCGGCGAATAGGTGTCCGATATCGACGCAGGTTCCGTGAATGGGGATCGCTTGGTGGCTGCGGAGAAACTGCACGGCCCCCCGCCATTTGGCCGAAGACCAACCCGAGGGCAAGGGGGTGGAATGGGCTCCGGGGATGAGAAGATTCCACGAGCCGCCACCAAGGGGGGTTTCGCCGTAGGTGGGGGAGGCGGTTTGGGAATTGTAGTAGATTTTGCGAAATGCCGTGATCCGATCGCGGACGCTGTAGTTTTCCTCGATGGCGACCCCTTCTAAGGCGGTGAATTGGAGCATGAAGGTATCGAACTCCAGGTTGGCAGCCGCCCAAGATTGGGGCGGCGAAGCGACGAAGTAATTCATAACCAAAAGTGTGCCGACTTAATCGAGGTAGTTAAGGAAGTCGTCGGGGACGAGTTTTAATTCGCCCGACTGGAATCGAGAGATGGGCACCCAAATGGCTAATTTTTCGCGATCGCCTTCCTTGAAGCTCACTGACTCGGTTTCATAAAATTGGCGATCGATGAACCGACAGCGGTATAGTTGAATGATTTCATGGCCTTGTTTGTCATTATAGACAAAAATACTTTCGAGGCAACCCAAATATTCGATATCGGCAATTTCGGCGCCAAGTTCCTCCCTGAACTCCCGCCGCAGGGCATCCTGGCTATTTTCGCCAAAATCCACCCCTCCCCCCAAGGCGCGGTAGAAGGTTTCCTGTTTTTTGGAGTCGTATCCTTGGGAGACAAAGACGCGATCGCCCTCCCGTACCAATCCTAATGCCAGCACCCGAATTTTGTGTTTAGCCATAGCCTCGAAAATGTCAGCGTGATCGCCCCTAATTGTAATCGACGAAATCCGGTTCGTGGCGATCGCGATCGCCGACCCAATCTGCATTCTGTCCCCCGACAATCAGTTCCTCGATCACCACATATTCCCGATTTAAGCGATCAAATGCATTGATCAAAACGTCCAGGGCGAAGGCGTCGCTCGTCCCCATATCGAACCAGCATCGCGCCCAAACTCCCTGATATTCGACCTCCCCCATGTTGTGCATGAGGGCCATCAAACTTTCCCCGGCGCGATCGCTATCGTAGGTCATATAATTGAGATCGACCCCCGCCTCCTGAACCTGCAAGTTCTCCGCGTTGAACCCCCCCAATTTCCCCAGCAAAAACCAGGAGTCGAACACCTCTTCAATATACTGCCGTTCCATCGGAGCGGGAACCGTCTCGAACCGCAACCAGATCCAAATATCGAAGGGATTGCATTCCCGAAACTTGACATCCATAATCAATTTTAATTTGGCACTATTTCACATTCTATTATAACAAATTTTTGTTCCAAATTATAGCGCTGCTAGAGGGGGTGTAGGGTGTAGGGTGTAGGGTGTAGGGAGGGGAAATTCCCTCGACATCAGGGTTTAAAGGTTTGTCCCTCTGAGGAAACTGTAAACAGACGAGCGCGCACTGCTATATCAGGTTTAATATCAAATCCGGTTGAATATCCGCACCGCTTGGGAATTAACTCCCAAGGGCGCAAGCCTTATTCCCGATTCCCTATTCCCGATTCCCTATTCCCTATTCCCTATTCCCCACACCCCACACCCCACACCTCACATGGGCGGCAGTTGAGCCGGTCCCCAGAGTCCGTCCGTGGCTTTGATCGAATCGCGCAGGGGGTCGCAGGGGCGATCGCGGCTGTCGATGCGGACGAGGATTTTGCACTGTTCGTAAAAGATCTGGGCGACGGTGCGCTTGGGGAGCTGCTGGGGTTTAGCCAGGGCGATCTGAAAGCTGGTATTGGCCGCATTTAACAGTTGCGGATCGTTATTTTTTTCCTTCGCCAACGACCCCAAAATCTGGGCTTTCAAATAGAACAATTCCGGGTGGTCGGGGATTTCTTCCAGGGCTGCGTTGACCAAATCTAACGCCTTTTGAAACTGGTCTAAATCTCGGTAGGCGATCGCCATTCCCCAGCGGGCGAGGTAGGGCGGACCCGCGTAGCGTTCCAGGCGATCAACGGCTGCCATCGGATCGGCAAAGGGCAAATTCAAACCCAAAAATAAATCCATATATCCCTTGAGCAGATTCAGTTCCGGATCGTCCGGATCGACTTGCTCGGCGGCGTTCATCAATTGCAATACCGTCTGCAACTTTTCCAAGGCTCGGGGGGCACCTCGCAGGGTTCCCTCGGTTTCGACGATGTGGGCTCCCTGCAAAAAGTGTCCCACCGCCTGATACAAATTGCCCCGCAGGGGGTCCGTGGGGGTGAGGGCGATCGCGGTTTCCAGGGTGCGCTCGGCGTGACGCTCGAGCATCTCCCAGTTTTCATCCTGGTAGGCGAGGGCCGCTTGCAGGGCGTAAATCATCGGTTCCCCCGGTTCGGCGCCTTCCGCCTGTTGGAGATACCGTTCGGCTTCGAGGTAGTTTCCCCGCTCGAACATGGCTCGAAATGCGGCTTCCGTCGTTTCTCCGATCGCCCGAGGGTTCTCGGTTCGGAAGGGATCGGCGGCGGTGGTAACCCCACCCGAAAGGGCGATCGCGATCGGGGCGACACTCAGGAGGGCGACAATGCGGCATCGCATCGATTTAAAATGGCGGGATAGGGCGATCATGGCAGTCTTTCCAGAAGTCGAAGGTGGGCGACGATCGGCGGGCGGTTCGGGCAGTTTCCCCCCGGCAGATGACCCTCTGCCGATGCTATAATCTTTGACGGGTTTTGCCAAGCTCCGCCCGGTTTAAATGCCAATACCAATATCAAAGATATCTTATATGCTTTATATCAGAAATTTGCTCTATCATCCGGCGGCTTGCACAGCTCCGATCCTCGATAACGTGAATTTGGAACTCGCCCCCCAGCAGATGGGTTTGATCGTCGGTCGCAGCGGTTCCGGCAAGAGTACGCTACTGGAAATTTTGGCGGGTCTGGCGCAACAAACTAAAGGGGACATCCGCTGGCGAGAACAGGAGTTGACGTCGGAACATTTGCCGCAACTGGCGGGGTTGGTGTTCCAGTTCCCGGAACGCCATTTTTGCGGCGGCTCGATTTTGGAGGAGTTGCGGCTCGGACACCCGGAAATCGGACAGGAGCAGATGGAACGGGCTCTGGCGGAGGTGGGTTTGAGTGGCATTTCCCTGCAAACGCCACCCCACTCCCTCAGCGGCGGACAGCAGCGGCGGTTGGCTTTGGCGGTGCAACTGATCCGCCAACCCCATTTGTTGATGTTGGACGAACCGACGGCGGGGTTGGATTGGTCGATGCGGCAGCAGTTGGTGGGTTTGTTGGAAAAGTTGAAATCTCACTGGACGCTGTTGGTGGTGACCCACGACGCGGAGGATATGGTGAGAATCGCCGATCGCTGCTGGAGTCTCGATCGCGGACAGTTGCGACCCACCGAAGCGGAACAATTAACAATTAATAATTAACAATTAACAATTAATAATTGGGGTTTGATTGTTAGATGGATAAGACTGGAGGTTTACTTTTGCCGGGGATGGAAGCGCGGTGGGTCGAGACGTTGGGGTGGATGCCGAGCGATCGCCAGCGGGAGATGTTTCAAAGTTTATACGAACGGATTTTGGCGGGGAATCGGCGGTTGAATTTGACCCGCATCACCGAGCCGGAGGAGTTTTGGGAGAAGCACCTGTGGGATTCGCTGCGGGGGGTCGTCCCCTGGCTGTCGGGGGGATATTCCCATTTGAAAATCATCGATATTGGTACGGGGGCGGGGTTTCCGGGTCTGCCGATCGCGATCGCGATTCCGGAGTCCGAAGTGACGTTGCTCGACAGTACGGGTAAAAAGGTGGCATTTTTGCAGACAATCGTGGCGGAGTTGGGGATCGAGAGGGCGTTTCCCGTCGTGGGGAGGGCCGAAGCGATCGCCCAGATGTCGGAACATCGCGAAACTTACGATTTGGTGACGCTGCGAGCCGTGGCGGCGGCGTCGGTTTGTGCCGAATATAGTTTGCCCTTATTGAAAATGGGCGGGACGGCGGTTCTCTATCGGGGACAGTGGACGGAGGTGGAACAAAAGGAGATCCAACGTGCGATCGGCCAATTGGGGGGCGTGCTGGAGTCGGTGGAAGGGTTTGAAACGCCCTTGAGCGGGGGCGTCCGCCACTGCGTCTACTTGCGGAAGGTCAAACCCACCCCGGACTGCTTCCCCCGTCCGGTGGGGGTTGCGGCTCAAAAACCGTTGGGTTGAAAACCCCGACCACTGGGGGCGATCGGGGTTCTCAAATCGGATGCTATGATTGCCGAAAGCTGATATCGCGATGAGCCAAAGCGTATTGACAAATCGAGGGGGATTTGAAAACGCCACAATTTTGATTCAAAGGGGTTTTGAGTTCTCCCGACTCCCGACTCTCGACTCCCGACTCCCGCCCACAGCGCGATCAATCACAGCTATAAAATTATTTTCTTAAAGCATTTGCGATCGCGCCTTCGAGTTCCGGCTGCGAAAGACTGGTGATAAAAAACACTTCCTGAACCGTCTTTCCGGCTCTGGCGAGCACTTTAAAGCCGCCCCGGATGGGGACGGAAACTCTCAATTTCATGTGGGGGCAGTGTCCCTTGACCTTCGTGATCACGCCGGGGGTAATGGTTTGAATTCCGTCGTGGTGGGTGAGGCGATCGAGTACGGGGATCAAGCCCTGCAGGTGGGTGGAGTGATTCCAAACCAAGCGGCCCCGGGAGTTATTTTTCATCGTTACTAATATCCAAATTCGACATTCCCAGTATAAGTTTTCGGCGGGACGTCCGACAGGCGATCGCGCGATCGGGGCGGGCGAAATTTTTGGGGGGCGATCATCTGTATCGATCGCCGAGCTTATTTTAGAGTCGGAAATAAGGTGTTTTTTCTCAGGGTGAGTGCGGGTTGGGTACTCCCCTCATCTTGAAGCCCGGATCGGCTTGGGGAGGTGCGATCGCAACGATGCCCTCAAAAACAGTATCTTTGATTACTTTTTTTTATATTGAGTTGTTCTAGGATACGACACCAGCCTAAAATTTCACCGTCAATCAGTTGCAGATTGGTGGTATTACTGAACAGTAAAATGAGGATGAGATTGGGTAGACTTACTTAGATCGATTTGGCGAACCGGATCGAATCCAAAATCCTCAGATTGTGCGCCGAGTTCCACCCGTGTAAAATCGCAGTTTCGGACTCGAATCAATCGGATCTGCGTAGCATCATTGTTGATCGAGAGTGAGGATTGAAGTCATACCGCTAAAAATGTAAAATTAACGGATAAAATTTTCAACACATCTTCTGGAGTACCCATTATTTATTATGAGCCAAGGATTAGGAAGACGGAAGTTTTTATTGTACGGATCTGCCGCGTTGGGTGGCAGTCTGTTTTTGAAAGCCTGCGGAAATGCCGCCGAAACCACGGGCGAAACGACGGACGGAACGACAGCCGAAACCCCCGACGCAACCACAGCCAGCACGGCCAACGGCGACACGATCAAAGTCGGGATTTTGCATTCTTTGAGTGGGACGATGGCGATCAGCGAAACCACCGTCGTGGAAGCTGAAAAAATGGCGATCGAGGAGATCAATGCCAACGGCGGCGTGTTGGGCAAACGGATCGAAGCGGTGGTTGAAGATGGGGCTTCCGACTGGCCGACATTTGCGGAAAAAGCCGAAAAACTCATCGATCAAGATGGAGTGGTGACGGTTTTCGGATGCTGGACTTCCGCCAGCCGCAAGGCGGTCAAGGATGTCTTTGAAACCAAAAACCATATGTTGTGGTATCCCGTCCAATACGAAGGGCAGGAGTGTTCCAAGAATATTTTCTACACCGGAGCCGCACTGAATCAACAAATCGAGCCGGCGGTGGATTGGCTGTTAGAAAATAAGGGTACGGAATTCTTTTTGGTCGGCTCCGACTACGTTTTTCCCCGCACGGCTAATACCATTATTAAAGAACAACTCAACGCCAAAGGTGGAACGACGGTCGGCGAAGATTATCTGCCCTTGGGAAATACGGAAGTTACGGCGATCATCACCAAAATTAAGCAGGCGTTGCCGAATGGAGGCGTGATTTTTAACAGCCTCAACGGAGATAGCAACGTCGCCTTTTTTAAACAGTTGCAGGGAGCGGGACTGACGCCGGATTTGTACCCGGTGATGTCGGTGAGTATCGCCGAGGAAGAAGTGCGGCAGATCGGGCCGGAGTTTCTGAAAGACCACTACGCCGCCTGGAATTATTTCCAAACTGTCGATACTCCGGAGAATCAAACTTGGGTGGAGGCGTTTAAGAATAAATACGGCCAGGATCGGGTGACGAATGACCCGATGGAAGCCGCCTATATCATGGTTTACCTGTGGAAACAGGCGGTGGAACAGGCGGGGACGGCGGACGATCTCGAAGCGGTGAGGGCGGCGGCGATCGGCCAGCAATTACAGGCCCCGGAAGGGTTGGTGACAATTAACCCCAACCACCACCTGTCCAAAACCGTGCGAATCGGACAGGTTCGGGATGATGGGATGTTCGATATTGTCTGGGCGTCCGACGGTCCGGTACAGCCGATCGCGTGGAATCAATACGTCCCCAGTACGAAGGGTTACGCCTGCGACTGGACTGACCCCGCCAAGGGCGAAAAATTCCAAATGGACGGGGTTTAAATCTCGATAATTGATGGCGGGAAGAAAGGGGAATGTGATTTCCCCTTCTCCCATTTTTTCACGGAAATCGGAGGATTCAGCTCTGTCCCTTTGCGGTTGTTTTTAAGATTAAAAAATGCAAGAACTTGCCATCGCCATTTTTAATGGTATCAGTATCGGTTCGGTGTTATTGATCGCGGCGTTGGGGTTGGCGATCATCTTCGGACTGATGGGGGTGATTAACCTCGCCCACGGGGAATTGATGATGCTGGGGGCCTACGCCACCTTCGTGGTACAAAATGTATTCAAACCCCTGGAAGATACTCCCATATTCAGTATCTATATCTTCGTCGCCCTCCCCGTGGCGTTTGTCGTCGCGGGTTTGGTGGGGTTATTGTTGGAAAGGGGAGTGATCCGATATTTGTACGGCCGGCCGTTAGAAACCCTGTTGGCAACTTGGGGGGTTAGTTTAATTTTACGCCAATTCGTGCGGAGTGTCAACTGGGGTTTGGTGTTGGGTATCGCCATATTTTGCCTACTCTTTTTTGGCGGTTTATTTGTGGTCAAACGGCGGGGGGACTGGGAACGGATTCGCAACTGGGCGATCGCCCTTTTACTCGTCCTATCTGCGGGAATTTCCACAACCGCGAGTATCCTGTTGGGTCGGGCGTTTGGAGACGTGTTGACCAAACCCTGGTTCAGTGCCAGAAATGTGGACGTGACGGCGCCGGCTTGGTTGCGGGGGGGTCTAGCTATGGGGAATTTTCAGCTTCCCTATTCTCGGGTTTTTATTATTATTTTAACGCTGCTTTGTTTGGCGGGAATTTATTGGTTTTTGAACCGTTCGACCTGGGGTCTGAGGATTCGTTCTGTCACCCAAAATCGCAGCATGAGCGCCTGTTTGGGCATCCCCACCGATCGCGTCGATGCTTTGACATTTGCATTGGGTTCCGGACTGGCGGGAATCGCCGGATGTGCGATTACATTATTGGGTTCTGTGGGGCCGAATACGGGTCAAAATTATATCGTCGATACGTTTATGGTGGTGGTGGTTGGCGGCGTCGGAAATCTGTTCGGGGCGGTGATCGCGGCGTTGGCGATCGGAACGGTCAGCTATCTGATCGGTTCGGGAACGTTGGCGTTATTGATTTCTCCGGTGGAATTTTTACAGCCGTTAACCGACCTGTTGAATTTCTTCGCGACGACCAGCATGGCGAAGGTTTTGGTGTTCGTTTTAATTATCGCATTTTTGCAGGTCAAACCGGCTGGTATTTTTCCGCAAAAGGGAAGGACTGCGGAATTGTAGATTTTGTGGGCGGGATGCCCGTTTGACTCGTTCGAGATTGTGTCACGGTAGTTGAGTTCTATGAATGACGATATCGGCAAGGTTGCGAAACTGAAACAGCAGAAACAAAAGCGATTAATTGAAATCGGTTCTATTGCGGCGATCGCGCTTATTTTGGGTGTGGTGATGCCCTTCGCGTTACCCGCATTTCGCCTTAAATTATTGGGCCGTTTTCTGTCATTGGCGATCATCGCCCTCGGCATCGATTTAATCTGGGGATATACGGGATTGTTGAGTTTGGGACACGGCATATTTTTCACCCTGGGAGGATATGCCCTCGCCATGCATTTGAACTTGCAGTTGCCCGAGGGACAGCTACCGGAATTTTTCATGCTGTACGGTGTAGAACAACTGCCCTGGTTTTGGAAGCCCTTTTATTCCTTTCCGTTGACAATCATCGCGATCGTTGTTATCCCGGGTATTGTGGCGGGACTGCTGGGATATTTGGTATTTCGGAACCGCATCAAAGGGGTTTACTTTTCCATCCTCACCCAGGCAGCATTGCTGGTGTTTTTCAACCTGTTCAACGGCCAGCAAAAATACATCAACGGAACCAACGGGCTCAAAACCGACACCGCAATGATTTTCGGGGTTTCGGCTGGTTCCGATACCGCCCAGTTGGCTTTTTACGAATTCTCAATTTTATTCTTAATTCTGACCTATTTGCTGTGTCGCTGGCTGACGAGTGGACGGTTCGGGCGGCTGCTGGTGGCGATCCGGGACGACGAGACGCGGGTGAGATTTTCCGGCTACAATCCCACCTGGTTTAAAGTCTTGGTGTTCGCAATTTCCGGGGCGATCGCGGGCATTTCCGGTTCGTTATACGCCGTCCAAAGCGGCATCATAACTCCCAGTTTCATGGAGGTCGCCTTCTCCATCGAAATGGTGATTTGGGTCGCAGTGGGAGGGAGAGGAACGCTGATTGGGGCGATATTGGGAACCCTATTAGTCCGCCTTGCCCAAACCCTCCTCAGCGAACAATTTCCCGAAGTTTGGCTGTTTTTCCAGGGGGCATTATTCCTGATCGTCGTCACCGTTTTGCCCAACGGAATTGTCGGCTGGTTGCGGACGGAGGGCTGGGAATATTTGCGATCGCTATTCGGTTTGCGCCGCGAAGTTTCCACCTATCCCCAATTGGAAGAAGATCCCGAA
Organism: Limnospira sp.; assembly: GCA_050045915.1. Classification (GTDB taxonomy): domain Bacteria; phylum Cyanobacteriota; class Cyanobacteriia; order Cyanobacteriales; family Microcoleaceae; genus Limnospira. Next base: position 51,453 of record JBNGCR010000005.1, on the reverse strand, counting down.
TTGCAACTCGAACGCGAAAAACTCGAAGGACGGGTGAAATGAGGGTGTAGGGTGTAGGG
>JBNGCR010000005.1:2638-51294 GCA_050045915.1 Limnospira sp. | reverse complement strand
AGGGTGTAGGGTGTAGGGGAACATCTCTGGTTGCCGATATTCCCGCACCCCGTGGGGGCAACCGTCTCCGGTTGCCGGAATCAAAAAAACTCCGGTTGCCCGGACTCCCAAAAAACTGCGATCGCCCGGAGCAAAAAAACTCCGGTTGCCCGGATCAGAGAAACCTTTGAATATTTTCTATAACTAATGACAGAAAAAATCTTAGACATCGACAACGTAACCGTCAGCTTTGACGGATTCAAAGCCCTCAACGACCTCAATTTCAGTATGGATGCGGGGGAATTGCGGGTGATCATCGGCCCCAATGGGGCGGGAAAAACTACCTTTCTGGATACCATCACCGGAAAAGTTCAACCCACGGAAGGAAAGGTCTTTTTTAAAGGTCGCAATTTGCGGAATATTCCCGAATATAAAATCGCCCGACTCGGCATCGGCCGCAAGTTCCAGACACCCCGAGTTTACCTGAACTTGACGGTGGCGGAAAATTTGGATCTGGTTTGCAACCACAATAAAAATGTCTTTCCCACCCTATTTCGCCGCCCGGTTTCCGGGGAGAAACGGACGGTGGCGGGACTGCTGGAAACCATCGGTTTGGGGGCGAAAGCGGATTTGCAGGCGGAATTTCTATCCCACGGCGAAAAGCAACGCCTGGAAATCGGAATGTTGGTTGCCCAATCCCCTGATTTATTATTAGTCGATGAACCCGTTGCTGGACTCACGGACGAGGAAACGGAAAATGTGGGTGATTTGCTGTTGGCGTTGGCGGAAAGTCACTCGATTATTGTTATCGAACACGATATGGAATTCGTGCGTCAGATCGCCCGAAAAGTGACGGTACTGCATCAAGGTTCGGTATTGTGTGAGGGTAATATGGATGAGATTCAAAGCGATCGGAGGGTGATCGAAGTCTATTTGGGGGAACAGGAAGATCCCCACCAGCCCCCCTTAATAAGGGGGGAGAAATAGAATTGAATTTCCGGGTTAAGAGGGAGAAGAGAGTTCCATTATAAATCGAGAAAAAAATGATACAAACGAAATCCGCGATCGCGCCCAATTTTACCCCTTCAGACCTGATGTTGCAGGTGTCGGGATTAAATGTTTATTATGGCGAAAGTCACATTTTGCGGGATGTCGATATGAGTGTCCCCGCCGGTCAGATGGTGTGTCTAATCGGCCGCAACGGGGTGGGGAAAACGACCCTGTTAAAAACCATCATGGGGCTGCTGAAACCCCGGACGGGGGATGTGACATTTTCGGACATTCCCATTACCCAACTGCCCACCCACAAGCGGGCGAAATTGGGCATCGGTTACGTCCCCCAAGGGCGGGAAGTGATCCCCAGAGTCACCGTGAAAGAAAACCTATTGTTGGGGTTGGAGGCAACCCCGGAAGGGCGGAAAGGAAAAGCCGAAATTTCCGAGGAAATTTTCGATTTATTTCCGGTCTTAAAAACAATGCTATCTCGCATGGGGGGAGATCTCAGTGGCGGACAACAGCAACAGTTGGCGATCGCCCGGGCGTTGATGGGAAAGCCCCGCCTGCTGGTGTTGGATGAACCCACGGAGGGCATCCAACCTTCGATTATCTTGGAAATTGAGGCGGCGGTGCGACGAATTATCGAAACTCGCGGGATTTCCGTTTTGTTGGTGGAACAACATTTGCATTTCGTCCGCCAAGCCGATCGCTATTATGCCATGCAAAAAGGGGGGATTGTCGCTTCCGGATTGACGGAAGATCTGAGTCGGGAAGTGATTCAAGAGTTTCTGGCCGTATAAAAAACGCCGATGCCGTAGGGGACCCTGGCTTGCGCCCTTTTTTAATCATTCAATTAATCCGACTGTTTCTGATGCTTTAAAACCGCGTCTCGCAACTGCCCCTGGCACTCCTCAAGCAGTTGTTTCCCGGGTTCCGCATCCAAACCCGTCCAGTGCATCAACAGCGCCAATTTGACGGACTGATTGCTGCGTTCTAATAAATCCGTGCCTTGTTTTCGCTCAATTCCGGCTATATCGTTCAAAATTCGCAGGGCGCGATCGCGTAATTTATTGTTGGTAATCGCTACATCCACCATCCGATTTCCGTAGACTTTTCCCAGCTTTACCATTACACTGGTAGAGATAATATTTAACGCCATTTTGGTCACGGTTCCGGCTTTGAGGCGGGTGGAACCGGCGAGAATTTCCGGACCCACCAACAGGCGGATATCCACATCGGCGGAGAAGGACACTTGGTCGGCGGGGACGCAGGCCATAAAGATGGTCGTCGCCCCCCGACTCTGGGCTGCCTGTAACGCCCCTTGGACGAAGGGCGTGGTCCCCCCGGCGGTAATTCCCAGGACGACATCCAACTCCCCAATCTGGCGGTGGGCGATCGCGTTTTCCCCGTCTTCGGCCCGATCCTCCAATTCCTCGGAACTGCGGATTAAGGCCCCGGCTCCCCCGGCGATGATGCCCTGGACCAATTCCGGCGGGGTGCAGAAGGTGGGGGGACATTCGGCGGCGTCCAAAACCCCCAGGCGTCCGCTGGTTCCCGCCCCGACGTAAAACAGGCGCCCCCCTTTTTTGAGGGCCTTGGCGGTCAGGTCGATCGCCGCGGCCAGGGACTCCCGGGCGTGGGCGATGGCCAGGAGGGTGCGGGCGTCCTCCCAGTTGAACAGATCGACCAATTCCAGGGAACTGAGGCGGTCGAGGTTTTCGCTTCCGGCGTTGGCTTGTTCGGTCAACAAATGCCCCCGCGTCTCCAAGTCGTGCATTTTCGGGTTATCGTCTTTCACAATATCTCAGCTTACCGGTAATTTGGGTCTAAAGCCTCGCCCTGACCGGGCGACTGTGTGGTAGAGTGTCCTTGAGGAGCGAGAAACCTCATTAAAAACGCACGGATCTCGACCCGATCCGAATACCAGCAAAGATAAAGTCTGGAAGTCTGATTAAGACAGAGCCAACTGTATGGCGGGGTGGGCCAGAACAGTATAAAACGCTGGGCTGCACGGCTCGGAACGGACTCCCGCCCCGCAGGGCGAGACGTTCCGCTTCGGGGTTGTAGGCTAGTCCTTCCGATGCGGTTTAAGGATGGTGGCTGAACCCAGAATCCCCGTCCCTTTAGGGTGAGGAGTGTCAAAACAGGCCTTCGAGACGGCGGCGGATGCTGTCGAGTTCGTCGGGGTCGAATTCGGACGCTTCCTCCTCGAACCGGGCTTCCTTTTTGGCCGGGTCGGTTTCCCACTCCAGGCGTTCGGCGTTGTTCTCGGGGGGAATGGCCAGGGCACCGGAGGGGACGAGTTCCCAGTCGTAATCGACGCTACGACAAAATTCCTTAATTTCCTCATCATCGATCATCTCGATGCTGGGACTCGGGAAGTCCTGGGCTTCCAGGAGGCCCCCGAAGCGGGTCGCATCCTCCTCCTCCTCGAACATCAACACTTTGTTGCGATCGCCCATTTGAATCGTGTGGATTCCCTCATTTTCTGTGCCGGCATTGAACAGCAACACGTAGACTTTCATGATCGTCAATCGTTTTTAACAACGCTTCCATCTATCTTACGGCCCCAATGGTCGTTTTTTCTTCGCGGGTAGCGATCGGGACGATTCGGATATCTCCCCCGACCGTTTTTTTGCGCCTTTCATTTTAAAACAATAGCATATTCATGATACGCTTGTCGAACGGATGCCAATTTCGCGATCGCTTTTTCAGAAACCGTTGAGATTCAGCCCGTCGAATTGCGATCGCCGACGGCAACATTTTCATTACCAGGACAGGATCGATTGGACATGAAGCGCACCGTCCCCCCCGCCACATCCCCAGCCCTCCAAGACTTTATCCGAGATCAAGTCAAATTTCCGGACACCTTCAAGGCGGAAATTTGCGAACAAGATGAAATGTATTTATTCGCCCTACAAAATCAGGGCAGTCCGGAACGGGCGACCGTCCGCTACCATTTCAACGGTATCCGCATTTTCGATGCGGTAAAACAGGCAGTTGACTGGCATTTCAAAGGATTCGGCGGTGTTTCATCATTCCTGGATTTCGCCAGCGGTTACGGGCGATCGACCCGGTTTTTTATCCAGGCAATCCCCCCCGAAAAAGTTTGGATTTCCGACATATACGCCGACGGGGTAAAATTCCAAACCGAACAGTTCGGAGTCAACGGCATTATTTCCACCCCCAAACCGGAAAATTATTCCTGCCCCCAAACCTTCGACTGTATCTTGGCTTGTTCATTTTTCAGTCACCTACCAAAACGAACCTTTTCAGATTGGCTACAGGTATTATATAATCTTCTCAACCCCGACGGTTTACTATTGTTCAGCGTCCACGATCGCGCCCTCCTCCCCCCCCACCTGACGATCCCAGCTTCGGAATTACTCTTCTGCCTCAACAGCGAAAGTCAAACCCTCGATTTAGGAGAATACGGAACCAGCTACGTCGGCGAAGAATTTGTCAAAAACGCGATCGCGCAAGTCTCCGGAGATTCAGCAGTTTATCACCGCATCCCGAAAGGAATCTGTCGCTATCAAGACTTATATATAGTCGCCAAAAACCCCGCAGTCAATTTTTCCAATTTCCGCTATTATCACCACCCCCAAGGTAAACTCGAACGCTGCCACCTCACCCCCGCAGGTATCCTAGAGTTGGGGGGTTGGGTATCCGAAATCAACCCCGGCGGGAAAATTTCAGAAATCACCGTTTTAATCAACAACCGCCTGTCTCACGTCAGCAAGGTAAAAGCCGACGAAATCGAAAATAATGATAAAATAGTTTGGCATTTAAGCTTCAAACCTGATAGAATCAAATCAGAGGACACAATCCTCATCAAAACCGCCAACAATTTCAGCTTAGAATGGGTATTTGAAGCCGCCCCCCTAAAATTTCTACTCAATTAAAATCTGCGAAAATCTGCGAAATCTGTGGATGAATCAATCCCCAATCTCCCCCTTAATCCTAACCGGAATGCACCGATCCGGAACCTCCCTCACCGCCGACTTACTGCGGCGAGTTGGCATCAATTTAGGCGATCGCCTGTTACCCGGAAGCCGTGGAAATCCTCGCGGACATTTCGAGGATATAGAGATTCTCGAATTCCACCGAGAAATCCTGCGATCGCAAGGATTCCATCCCGACGGCTGGGTGAGACAGTCGGAAATCCCGGTGCCCGAAACCTTCATCGAACCCGCGAGGGAAATTATCGGCAAAAAATCCCAACCTTCTTTGTGGGGATGGAAAGAACCGAGGACGAGTTTATTTTTGGAATTCTGGCGGGAATTGCTGCCCGAGGCGGGGTTTATTTTCATTTACCGATCGCCCTGGGAAGTGGCAGATTCGCTGTATCGGCGGGGAACCGATCGCGCCCTGATCGAAAACCCGGAATTGGCAATTCTATCCTGGATACATTATAACACAAATATCCTGAAATTTTGCGATCGCCACCCGGAAAAATGCGCGATCGTCCACCTCCACAAAGTCGCCCACTCCCCCGCCGCCCTCATCTCGGCAATTAACGAAAAATTCGATCTCCAACTTCCCTCGCCGCAGGAAAACCCCTTTGAAGCGGAGTTATTGAAAACGGAAATATCCGAAACTTTCCGCCCGGGCATTATCAAACGATTCTATCCCGAAGCGGTGGACTTGTATTTGGCGTTGGATGCCAGGGCGACACCCTTAAACGGCGAACCGCAATTATCTTGGGCTTCTTCTCCCGCGTCTCTCTCCCCGCAGGATTGGGCGATTTCCGACTGGTTGGAAATTCGCAAACGGGAGAACCAGAATCGGCGGTTGGAAACGGAATTGGAACGGACGCACGCCCGACTCCACGACACCCAAATCGATTTGGAACGATATCGAGCCCAAGTCGAAATTTTGGAATCCCGGCAGGGTAAAATTGACATAAAATCCGCCCTCCAATTTTTGCCACCCCACACCCCGCCGCTGTTGACTCCCTACGAGGCATGGTTAAGAGTCAATCAATGGAATGGGAAAGCGAAACGGGATTTAGAAGAACGGTTAGAAACGGTTGCAGATCGCTTACCGAAAATTTCGATAATCATGCCGGTTTACAATCCGCCGCCGGCGTTTTTACAGCGGGCGATCGCATCCGTTACCGGGCAGGTTTATAAAAATTGGGAATTGTGCATCGCGGACGATCGCAGCACCGAACCCGAAATCCATTCTCTATTAGAAACGATAGCAGAAGACAACCCGAAAGTCAAGGTTATTTTTCGGGACGAAAACGGCAATATCAGCCAAGCCACCAACACGGCGATACAGATGGCGGAGGGCGAGTTTCTGCTATTTCTCGATCACGACGACGAACTGACGCCGGATGCCTTGGGGGAAGTCGGGTTTTACCTGGCGGAACATCCCGATACCGACATTCTCTATTCCGACGACGACAAAATCGATACGGACGGGCGACGGTTCTCGCCCCAGTTCAAACCGGACTATTCGCCGGAGTTGCTGTTATCTTATATGTATTTCGGGCATCTTTTGACGGTTCGGAAAACCTTGTGCGATCGCCTGGGGGGGATGCGTCCCCGCTTCGACGGTTCCCAGGATTACGACTTCGTTTTGCGGGCATCTGAACTCACCCGAAATATCGCCCATCTGCCGTTAATCTTATACCATTGGCGGGTGATTCCCGGTTCGACGGCGGCATCGGGTGCCGCCAAACCCGATAGCTTTTCAGCCGCCGAAACTGCCCTGCAGGAAACCCTGGAAAGGCGGGGGATTTCGGGGACGGTTTATCAGCAGAATTGGGCGATGCGATCGCACTGCGGGATCTTCAACATTCGCTTTCCCGACGAGGGGCGATCGGTTTCTATTTTAATCCCCACTAAAAATAGTCTGGAGTTACTGAAGCCCTGCCTGGATTCGCTGGAAAAAACCAGTTACAAAAACTATCGTATCATTATTATAGACAACGAAAGCGACGATCCGCAAACCCTGGACTACCTGCGGGAGACACCCCACCGGGTTATCAAATTAAACAATAGCGAGGGCGGGTTTAATTTCGCCTCCCTGATGAACCGGGCGGCGGCAATGGCGGACAGCGATTATATTCTCTTTCTCAATAACGACACGGCGTCGATTTCCCCCGACTGGCTGAGTCAGATGGTGGGATACCTGCAAATAAAAGATGTGGGGGCGGTGGGTGCGAAGCTGATTTTCCCCAACCAAACCATACAACACGGCGGGGTAATTTTCGGACTCCACCGCGGTTTGGCGGGGCACGCTTTCAAGCTGGTGTCGCGGCTGAGTTCCGGCTATTTGTGGGGGCTGAATGTCGCAAAAAATTATAGTGCCCTCAGTGCAGCCTGCCTGCTGACTCCCCGAGAGTTGTTTTTGGAAATGGGGGGATTTGACGAGACGGAATTCGCGGTGGCGTACAACGATGTTGACTATTGCGATCAATTGATAAACGCCGGTTTTCGCTGCGTTTACTGTCCCGACGCGGAGTTGATTCACCGGGAGGGTGCGTCGCGGGGTTTCGCCGACAATCCCCGAGAGGTGGCGAGTTTTCGGGCGAAATATCGGGGAAAAGTCGATCCGTTTTACAATCCCCACTTGTCTCTCGAAAACGAACAGTTCCAAATCCAGCCCCGCCGTTTTATCGGAAATCATGATAATCGCAAAATTCGGGTTTTGATGGCGAGTAACGCTTTGGATCTGACGGGGGCGCCCCTGCATCAATACGAACTGGCGATCGCGTTTTTAAAAACCGACACGGTTGAACCGATTGCCTTTTGTTTGGGAGACGGAATCCTGCGGGAAGCCTACGAAGAAAATAACATTCCCGTTACCGTTTATGGATGCCATCCCCTCCGCAATATCTACACTTTGGAAGGCTACGAAACGGCAATCTCTCAACTCGCCGCCGAGTTGATGAAACATCCCGTCGATGTCATGTATGTCAACACCCTCGACAACTTCTTTATGGTGGACTGTGCCCGCAAAATGGGGATTCCTTGCATCTGGAATATCCACGAAAGCGAGCCCCAAAAATTTTATGCCGAATGGCTGGATAGTTACGGTCCCGAAATCGCCCGCCGGGGGTTGGAATGCTTTGCAATTCCCTATCGGGTGGTGTTCGTTTCCGATGCGTCGCGAGATCAGTATTTGGCGTTGAACGGATCGCATAATTTTACCGTTATCCACAATGGTTTTAACCGGGAAACGTGGGAGGCGGCGGCGAGACGGCGGACGCGGGAGGCGGCGAAGCGGGAATTGGGGGTTTCCGACTCGGAAATCGTGATATTATCCTTGGGGACGGTTTGCGATCGCAAGGGACAGCGGGATCTCCCCCCGGCGTTGCGGCAACTTTCCCCGGAATTGCAACAGCAAATACGGGTGTTTGTCGTGGGCGATCGCCCGGGTCCCTATAGCGAAAAACTCCATGCCGACGTTGCCAGTCTGCCGGAAAGTCTGCGATCGCGGATCGAAATTGTTCCCGAAACTTCCGATACAATTAAATACTATCGGGCGGCGGATCTGTTTGTCTTCACCTCCCGCGTCGAAAGTTTCCCCCGCGTCATCCTGGAAGCAATGGCGTCGGGACTCCCCATCGTCGCGACTCCGGTTTTCGGGGTGAAAGAACAGTTGCAGCCCGGAGTCAATGCCCTATTTTATCAGCCGGGAAATATCGAAGAGTTGGCGATCGCCATAACCACCCTGTTAAATTCACAAAATCTCCGCGATCGCTTCGCCGCCAATTCCCCCCCCGTCCTCGCCAGCCTGACATCCTTCGATGAGATGCTGGCGGGATATCGGCAACTCCTCCGGGAAGCCGATTTTACGATTCCAGATGTTTCCGAAGTTCCCCAAATTAAACCCAAAATGAATGAACCCTTAGTCAGCGTTTGCATCCCCCTCCACAACGGCGAAACCCACCTCCCGGCGACGCTGAAAAGTCTCGCCTCCCAAACCTATCCGAATCTGGAAATTATCATCGCCGACGATTGTTCCGAAGATCGCAGTTTGGCGATCGCCCGACAGTTCGCCAGCCAGTCCCCCGAGAACGTTTCCCTATTCCAACACCAACAACCCTTTGGACTCGCCCAAAACTGCAATTTCTGCCTGTCCCAAGCCAAAGGCAAATACGTCAAATTCCTGTTTCAGGACGATATCCTCGAATCGGACTGCATCGAAAAGCTGGTGGAACTAGCGGAAACGGACGAAAAAATCGGTCTTGTCTTCTCCCCCCGCAATTTAATTCTATCAGAAGGTGCGGAAGAAAATCAAGCCCTGATGACAGTTTACAACGGCTGTCAAAACCTGCACCAATCCTGGACAAACTTACAACCCGTTCAGTGGGGGTGGGAATTACTCTCCGATCCCAATATCCTGGAAATTCCCCTCAACAAAATCGGCGAACCCAGCGTCGTCCTCCTGCGGCGGGAAGTCTTCCAAACCGTCGGCGGATTCGATCCCGAACTCCGCCAATTAGTCGATTTGGAATTGTGGCTGAGAATCCTCACTCGCTACAAAGTCGGCTTCGTCAACCAACCCTTATCCCACTTTCGCCTCCACCTCCAACAGCAAACCCTCAAAAACGCCCATTCCGGCGTATCCGATCAAGTCAAATTTTATCAAAAACTCGCCTTCGACTCCTGCTTCCAAACCCTCCCCGCCGAGTTGCGATACCTCGCCGCCGCCACCCACTTTCTCCTCACCGAACGCTACCAACCCGCCGACGAAAATACCTATACCGAAATTCTCGATAACCTGAGAACCGTCCGCAATGCGATCGCACAAAAATGGCTGAATTCCCCGTCCGCCATTCTGGAACAGCAGTATTTGGGATTATTGGGAAAAGCCCAAAAAATGTTATCCAACACCAGCCTCAAATATCACCCCCCAACCCCCCGCGAAACCGCCTTTGTCGAAACCCTCAAAACCCAACTCGAATTGGGATTCGATAATCTCAATTTAATTCAATCCCTTCTCGCCTTCCAACTCTACGGCTGGGGATACGAACTTCCGTTGTTCCCCGAATTTTCCCTCTTGCCCTCCTGGCTGATTAAAGATAGCATGGAATTCATGCTGAAAGTCCCTGCCTATTTTCGCGAACCCGGCGCCACCTCGCGATACTGTTCTTATTTGGAAGAATTTGTCAAATTACTCCACAGCCGGATTTTCAAATATCCCAAATCCAAGCTTTGGAACGCCGTCGCCATTCTGTTCGCGAATTTAGCGGATTTTACGATACTGCAATATCGGGAAGACACCGAAACCGCCTATCGGATGCGATCGCAAATTTTGGCATTCGTGATGGAATTGCAAAACCAAACCCTCGCCTGGGAATTGCCGCCGCAACCTCCCCGCAAACCTGTCAAACTCGGCATCCTCGTCCCCCACCTCCACCCCACCCCGGAAACCCTGATGACTCTGCCGATGTACGAATCCCTCGGCGATGACTTCCAGGTGATCTTATATTCCCTCGTCGCCACGGGAAACGCGATCGAAAATTACTGCCGACAAAAATTCCGGGGTTTTCAAAAACTGCCCAACTCCCTGGAACAACAAGTCGATGTCATCCGCCGGGACGAGTTGGATATTCTGTTGATATCCGCCAACCTGACAACCCGCACGATAGCCCCGGTTTACTTAGCCTCACACCGCCTCGCCCGGGTGCAAATTTGCACTCCCCTCTCCCCGGTATTGACAGAATTGAATAACGTGGATTATCATATATTTGGCAATCTCACCCGCCCCGATACGGCTAACCCCCAAATCTTGCCGATCGCGGATAGTGGTTATTGCTGGGCGACGGCACAATCTCCACCCCGCCTAGACCTTGATCGTCTATCTTTAGAAATATCAAAAAAAGCCGTTGTCTTCGCTTCTGGTGTCGATTCCCTCAAAATAACACCCGAATTAATCGAATCTTGGGGGTGCATATTATCCGAGGTTCCCAATTCTCTCCTGTTAATTTACCCCTTTTGGAATCAAAGCGATCGCGCCCACCTACAAAAGCCGTGGCTGCAAAACTGCACGGGAATTCTCGAAAAATATCAGATCGATCCCGATCGCATTTTGCTGTTAAACTTCGACGAACCCCCCAGCAACTCCGACTTGCAAAGCTGCCTCAAACTCGCCGATATCTACCTAGACTCCCACCCGATATCCGATATCATATCATTATTTAACGCCTTCAACGCCGGCCTGCCCATCGTCGTCAAAAACGGGGCGAAACCCCACCACTCACTGGGGGCAGCATTGCTGCGGGAAATGGGAGTCTCCGACTTAATCGCCCCCGACGATCGCACCTATATACAACTCGCAATCACCCTCGGAAACAACCCCGAATTTCGGCAAAAACAGCGCCACCGGATGGACGAAATCATCCAAAATTATTATTCCGAAATCAAAGATAATATAAAACCCTCCAAAAATCTCGCCCAAATCCTAAATAAACTCCCAATTTCAAAACCAAATAATAAAACGCAATAATCCCGTTTTTATTAATCGCATAAAACGAGATAAAATCCCTCTCAAAAAAACAACCAAATTGACAACAAAAAAACCTCTCCGTGTCCTCTGTGCCTCTGTGGTTAAACTCCCCCACTCCGAAAAATGAGGGGTTAGACCCCAGCGGGGTTTGACTAATTGGAATGGAAACAATACACCATAAAAATTCGTTTCTATTGTTAAACTTCTGATCACTTTTGTTGTGCGGCGAATGAATTTTCTCCGCATCCGCCCGCCAAAATTCCGGACGGATGGCCAGAAGGCCCGCAAAGGATCGTCGATCCCCCGTTCACCCCACCCGGGTTAACCTACCGTCAGCCGAGAGAGTGATAATGCAACGACCCATCCAAACCGCAATCCAAGACAACCTGCAACCCGCCGAAATCCTGGTGGCGATCGCCCCCCGAGTTGACGAACCCGAACGCCTCGCCGCCGGCACCATCCCCGGTGTCCGCATTCTCCACCTGGGCGATCGCGATCCCGCCGGCCAAATCGCGGAAGCCCTCCGCAGCGTCCCCACCCGAAGTTTACATCTCATTTGCCACGGTTCCGACGGCCACCTCGACCTAGGCGACACCCCCCCCGACGCCGACACCCTGCGACAGTGGGACGTCGGCGAGATCTGCCTCTACGCCTGCAACTTCGCCCGCAACCGGGGACAGAAATTCCTGCAAAACCTGCACCGACTCACCGGCGTCGCGATCGCCGCATCCACCCGTATTGTCGGCAACCCAGCCGGTGGAGGAACCTGGGATCTCGATTATCAGATCGGCGAGATCCTTTCCCCGTCCCCCTTCACCCCCCAAGTGCGGCAAACCTACCCCGGCACCTTCGCCACCTTCACCGTCACCACCACCGCCGACGACGGCCCCGGTTCCCTGCGGCAGGCGATCGCGGACGCCAACGCCAGTCCCGAAGCCGACGAGATCCGGTTTGACTTATTCATCCTCGATCCCAACTTCAATTTCAATACCGACACCTACACAATCCGCCCCCAGTCGCCCCTCCCCGCCATTACAAGCCCCGTCACCATCGACGGCACCTCCCAAAGTGGCTTCCGGGGCACCCCCATCATCGAACTCGACGGCAGCCAAGCCGGCGGGGGCTCTGGCCTGACCCTGACCGGCGGCAACAGCACCGTCCGGGGGCTGGTTATTAACCGGTTTCCGGCTTTCGGCATCGAAGTGATCGGGGGTGGTGGCAACGTCATCGAAGGCAACTACATCGGCACCGACAGCCAGGGTGCCACAGCCCTGGGGAATGGGTTCGGCATCTCCATCTCCGACTCCCCCGACAACATCATCGGCACCCCCGAAAATCCCAACATCATCTCCGGACAAACCTTCACGGGGATTCTAATCGCCGGGGCGGAAGCCACCGGCAACCAAATTCAGGGCAACGCCATCGGCACCGACCTAGCCGGGACCGCCGACCTGGGCAACGGGCGCTGGGGGATCTTTATCAACGCCGGCGATAACGCCATTTCCAACAACACGATCGCCTTCAACCGCCGGGACGGGATCACCGTCGAACGGGGGGTCGGCAATACCATCGTCGGAAATGCGATCGCGGACAACGGCGGTTTGGGCATCGATCTCGGCGACGACGACCTCACCCCCAACGACCCCCTCGACGCCGATCTGGGCCCCAACACCCTGCAAAACTTCCCCACCCTCACAGGGGCGTTTTCGGACGGGACGAGTACCACCCTGACCGGGACCCTCGAGAGTACCCCCGAAACGGCTTTCACCCTGCAATTTTTCTCCAACACCGCCGCCACCCGCCAGGGCCGAAATTTAATCGGGGAAACGACAATGACAACAGATAGCGACGGTGGCACCAGCTTCACCCTCAACCTCCCCGTCGCCCTCACTGAGGGGGATTTCGTCACCGCCACGGCCACCAACCCCGACGGCGACACCTCGGAATTTTCCGGGGCGATCGCGGCTGTGCCCCCGGCTACCGTCAACTTCAGCCGCGCCACCTACCGCGTCAACGAAGACGGCACCCCCGACGGGGCCGAAATCACCCTCGATCGCACCGGAGACACCACCGCCGCCTCCGTCATCACCCTCAACCTCCGGGAGGGGACCGCCAGCGGTGCGACGCCCCCCCTCGACCCCGACTCCGCCATCCAGGATTTTGACAATACCCCCCAAACCGTCACCTTCGCCCCCGGCGAAACCCGCGTCACCCTCGCCGTGCCCATCAACGACGACACGGTTTTAGAAGAAAACGAAGTCCTAGAACTGACCCTCGACAGCCTCACCGGGGGTGCCAGCAACGCGATCGTCGGGGACCGGGGAACCGCCACCGTCACCATCCTGGATAACGAGAACCGGCCCGGAACCCTGGAAATCGGCAGTCCGGCATTCCGCGTCACCGAGGGAACACCCACCGCGGCCATCACCGTCACCCGCACCGACGGGGACGAAGGGGCCGTCAGCGCCACCCTGAACCTGGAAGACGGGACGGCCCGGGCACCCCAAGATTACACCGACATTTCCCCGGTGACGGTGCGGTTGGCCGACGGCCAGACCTCAGCCACCGTTAACGTCCCCATCACCGACGACGAGATCTCGGAACCCAACGAAACCTTCAATGTCCGCCTGGAAAATGCCACCGGGGGGGCGGCGATCGGGCGACGGTCCGAGGCTGCCGTCACTATCGAAGACGACGACAACCCCGCCGGACTCCTGGCGTTCCAAAACGCCGAATACACCGTCACCGAGGGCACCCCCGCCGTCACCGCCACCGTCATCCGCCGGGACGGCAGTTCCGGCGCCGTCAGCACCCGGGTTCTGGTCGCCAACGGCAGCGCCACGGCCCCGCGGGACTTCATCAACAATTCCCCCGTCACCCTGGAATTTGCCGATGGCCAAACCCGCCAAACCATCAGCATCCCCATCATTGATGACGGGGTATTCGAGGGGCCGGAAGTGTTCAATCTGTTCCTGGACAGCCTCACCGGGGGGGCGAGTTTGGGGGCGACTCAACGGGCCACCGTCACCATTGAAGATAATGACAATCCCCCCGGACGCCTGTCCCTGGAAGCGGCGGAATATACGGTGACGGAGGGGACAGCCAGCCTGGAAGTGACGGTACTCCGCACCGACGGCAGCGCGGGGGATATCGGCGCGGATCTATTTGTCCGCGACGGCAGCGCGATCGCACCGGACGATTATACTGATATATCGCCGCGGCGGGTGGAATTTGAAGACGGCCAGACCCGGCAAACCGTCGCCATCCCGATTCTCGACGACGATCGCCGCGAAGATCCCGAAACCTTTACCGTCTCCCTCGACAACGCCACCGGCGGCATCCTGTTCGGGGAGAACCGCACCGCCACCGCCACCATCGAGGACAACGACAACCCGCCGGGGACCCTGGCTTTTGAAAGTGTCGAATATAACGTCATCGAAGGAACCCCCACGGCTTCTATTACCATTACCCGCGGCGAGGGGGATTTCGGGGCCGTCAGCGCCCAGTTGTTGCTGCGGGACGAAACCGCGATCGCCCCGGAGGACTACGAGAATATTTCCCCCGTGACGGTGGAATTCGCCGACGGCCAGACCTCGGCTACCGTCAACATCCCCATCGAAGACGACGCGATCGCCGAAAATGGCGAGACGGTGATTCTCCTCCTCGACAGCCTCACCGGGGGCGCCAATTTGGGCGGGCAAAGTGAGGCGGTTCTGGCGATCGAAGATGACGATAACCCCGTCGGCAGCATCCAATTCGCCGAGGCTGAATTTCAAGTAGATGAAACCGATTCCGAAGCCACCCTCACCCTCCTCCGCAGCGGCGGCAGCGAAGGCATCCTCCGCGTCAACGTCAACCTCGCCGACGACACCGCCACCTCCCCCGAAGACTACATCAATAACTCGCCTTTAGTTGTGGAATTTTCCGACGGCCAGATCGTCCAAACCGTCACGGTTCCCATCGAAGATGACGATGTTTTGGAAGATGATGAAACGGTGGATCTGATTTTGGATGACCCCGAGGGAGACGTGTTTTTCGGACGTCAAAATACCGCCACTTTGACGATTATTGATGATGAAGAACCGGAAAATATTCCCCCCACAATTACCGACATTTCCGACACCGCCTTTTTCCAAGATCTCCCCGCCCCCCCCATCCCATTTACGATTGAAGATGGGGAAACTCCGGCGGAGGAGTTGACCGTCACCGCCACTTCCGACAACCCCGACCTGATTCCCCCGGACGGAATTATTTTGGCCGGGGAAGGGGAAAATCGCACCGTCGCCATCACTCCCGTTCCCGGCGAAAGCGGGCGAGCCTTCGTCACCCTGGCGGTTTCCGACGGGGAAGATACCGCCACCGATGAGTTTTTGGTGACGGTGGGCGCCCAAACCGATCTGGCGGTCCGTTTCGCCCCCGACTCCGGGCGGGAAACGGACGAAAGCGGCGGGACGGTGGAATTTACGGCCGTTTTGGAGCGTCCCCCGACGGCGGATGTGGTCGTCTCCGCCGAGAGTTCCAATCCGGGCGAGGGGGTTCCCGAACCCGCGACGCTGACGTTCTCCCCCGACAACTGGGATGTCCCCCAGACGGTGACGGTGACGGGGCAGGCGGATGAGGAAGTGGACGGCGATCGCCCCTACGCGATCGATTTTGTGACCGCCAGCGACGACACCACCTTCGATGGACTCGCCCGCGGCGTGGCGCTGATCAACGCGGACGTCGTCCCCGCCACGATTCCGGAACCGGTGGAGGTGGACACCCTCAACGGCGGCCCGGGGTCGGACGTGTTCTTCCTCCGCAGCAATGTAGACCAACTCGCGCCCCTGAGTCCCCCCATCACCCAGTTCGGGACCCCCGCCCCCGACAGCTTGCTGGGGGAAGACGGCAACGATGTCATCCTGGGCCGGGGCGACGGCGATACCCTGTTGGGATTCCGGGAAGATGATTTCTTGGACGGACAGGGGGGAAGCGATCGCCTCCTGGGGGGCCAGGAAAATGATATCGTCATCGGTAACAGCGGGAACGATACGATATTCGGGGAAAAGGGGAGCGATACCCTCTACGGCGGCCCGGAAGCGGATATCATCTACGGCAACCCGGAAAACGATGTCATTTTCGGGGACGGCGGGGCTGATACCCTCTACGGTGGCCAAAATAACGATAGCCTCATCGGGGGCACGGGTAGCGATCTCCTCTTCGGCGACAAGGGCGATGACACCCTGACCGGTTTCAGTACCCGGGCTCAGGGCTACACGTTGATCGACGATTTCGACATCGAAGAAGATGTCATTCAACTCAGCGGCCTGCCGGAACGGTTCCGCCTGGAATTGTCTCCCCCGGAACTGCCCGAAGGGACGGTTATTGTCCGCGAAAATTTGGTCGGGGAAGTGGAGGCGATCGCTGTGGTGCGGGACGTATTTGGATTGGATTTGGGGGCAGATTATTTCCGATTTTCTTAATCTTGAGTTGCAAAAATTCAACCCCTCAAACTCTTGAAAATACGGCGGGGAAGGGCGGGCGGGAAAATGTTCCAGCCCCCGCCAGCCCCTCCCCCATTGACGGTGCATCGCCATCGGATCGGGATCGCCGGCGACGATGGAAACATTAAAAACTGTTTAAATTGTTTGAATTTTATTGCGGGATATCCCGATCATAAATTGAGATGGAGGAAGATATAAAGTAGAAGCAAAATTATTGTCATTTTTTTAGGACAATGGAAGACCAAGTTCAAGACACCAACAATAGCCAGAAGCCCGAAGAACCCCTCGAACCGCCGATCGTCTCGACGGAGGAGGTCGATACGCTGCTGGGGGGGCCTGACGCAGATGTTTTTATCTTTCGGAACCACTTCGATCAACTCTCCCCCCTGAGTCCCCCCACCAGCGAAATCGGAACCTCCGAAGGGGAGGAAATCTTGGGCACGGAGGGCAATGACGTGATCCTCGGCCGGGATGGCAATGACACCATTTCTTCTTTCAAGGGGGATGATTTTCTCGATGGCCAGGGCGGGGACGACCTGCTGTTCAGCGGCCAAGATAACGATATCGTGGTGGGCTCGGACGGCAGTGACACCCTGTTCGGCGATCGCGGCGCAGATGTGGTCTATGGGGGAGATGGCAAGGATCTCCTGTTTGGAAATCAGGACAACGATACAATTTTTGGCGATAGCGGTGACGATGAAATTTACGGCGGCCAGGGCAACGACAGTTTGATCGGCGGCAGCGGCAGCGACCTCCTCCTCGGCGATCGCGGCGAGGATACCCTGTTCGGAGCCAGTCGTGCCGGGGAGGGTTACGCCCGAGTCGCCGATTTTGACTCCAATGAAGATACCATCCTACTCTCCGGATCGGCCGATCGCTACGAACTGATTTCTACCCAAGATCTATCGGTTCAAACCGGCGTTTTCTTGCCTTCAGGAACGGCTATCTTGCAGATGAGTTTGGGGGGCGATCGCGAACTTATTGCCGTCATCGAAGGAACATCTTCCCTCGATCTCAATGACAGCTATTTCCAATTTTTATAAAGGAAATTGCTGGCTATGTTGGGTCGTGTTTCCTGTTATTTAATCCTCTCTCCTCCCCCCAGATCTGGGCAGGAGGGGGGTGATATCAAGTCCGTTTGAATACTTATACAATCCTTCGATATTCAATATTGATCTGAGACAAGATAGAAACCAAAATTCTCAATCCAATTGAGAATCGGACAATATCCCCATGGGAGTTGGGGCTCAACCTCAATAATGAACCCTCACATCCCCCGCATGGATAAACTGATGCGTTTTAGCTTTTCATTCACCTCCAAAATGCGGACGTTTACCACCTGTCCGACACGGACGATCTGTTTGGGATCTTCCACGAAGCGATCGGCGAGTTGGGAGATGTGCACCAAGCCGTCCTGGTGAACGCCGATATCCACGAAGGCGCCGAAATTGACCACATTCGTGACAATTCCCTCCAACTGCATCCCCGGTTTTAAGTCGGACACTTCTTTGATATCATCCCGGAATGTGGCGTATTTGAACTCCGATCGCGGGTCCCGTCCCGGCTTCTCCAATTCGGCGATAATATCCTTGAGGGTGGGCAAACCGACGGTATCGGTGACGTACCGTTTCAAGTTCACCGATTTGAGTTTGTCGGAGGTTTTGGAAATCGAATTTAACGGCACATCTAAATCCGATATAATTTGTTCCACCACCGGGTAACTTTCCGGGTGAACGGCAGTATTATCCAGGGGGTTCGCGCCGCCCCGAATCCGCAGAAACCCGGCGGACTGCTGGAACGCCTTCGGCCCCAACTTGGATACTTTTAGCAATTCTTTGCGGTTTTTAAACGCCCCTTTTTCGTCGCGGTATTTGACGATATTTTGGGCGATCGCGGGGGTGATTCCGGAAACAAACGTCAGTAATTCCTTCGATGCCGTGTTGAGTTCCACCCCCACATAGTTGACGCAACTTTCGACGGTTTCATCGAGTTTTTTCTTGAGTAATTTTTGATCGACATCGTGTTGATACTGTCCCACGCCGATGGATTTGGGGTCAATTTTTACCAATTCCGCTAGGGGATCTTGCAGGCGGCGCCCGATGCTGATCGCCCCCCGGACGGTGAGATCTAACTCGGGAAATTCCGCCCTTGCCACGTCGCTGGCGGAGTAAATCGAGGCGCCGGATTCGTTCACCATGACGTGAATGGGTTTGTTGGGTAAAGAGGCTATTGTTTCTTTGACAAAATCCTCGGTTTCCCGTCCGGCGGTTCCGTTGCCGATCGCGATCAATTCGATATTATATTTATCGATAAATCTCCGAATCGTATTCGCCGCCGACTGTCGTTGATTGGTGGACTGGTGGGGGAAAATCGTCTGATATTCGCAGAACTTTCCGGTTTCCGACAGGACGGAAACTTTGCACCCCGTCCGGAACCCCGGATCGATCGCCAGCGTCGGTTTCATCCCCGCCGGGGGGGACAGCAACAACTCCCGCAAATTGGCTTCAAAGGTTTTGATGGATTCGATGTCGGCGTCGGCTTTGCGATCGCTCCGAATTTCACTAATCAACGAGTTTTTCATCAGGCGGTTGAACCCATCTTTGATTGTCGCCTTATAAAATTGTCGAATTTCAGGATTTTTGCTGCGGATAATTTTCGACTCCAAATGTGCTAAAATAAAAGATTCATCGAAATCAAAATCCACCTTCAGAATCCCGTCCGCCTCCCCCCGCAGCAACGCCAGCAGGTTGTGTGGCTTGATTTCCATCACGTCTTCCCGGAAATTTCGGTACATCTCGAACTTCGTGGAACCCTCCGGGTAGTCATCCTTAACCCGGGAAACAAACGCCCCCTCTTCCATCAGATATTCCCGCAAATCCGCCCGCAATTCCGCCGTTTCCGCGATCGCTTCTGCGATGATATCGGCGGCACCGCTGAGGGCATCTTCCGGCGTTTTCACCCCCTTTTCCGCGTCGATATATTTGGCGGCTTCCGATTCTAAAGAGGCGGCGGGGGCGTCGCGCCGGTTCAGGGATGCGATAAAATCGGCCAGGGGTTCGAGTCCCCGTTCCCGGGCGGTAGTGGCGCGGGTGCGGCGTTTGGGGC
Source organism: Limnospira sp. (assembly GCA_050045915.1). Classification (GTDB taxonomy): domain Bacteria; phylum Cyanobacteriota; class Cyanobacteriia; order Cyanobacteriales; family Microcoleaceae; genus Limnospira. The sequence continues at coordinate 31,264 of JBNGCR010000005.1, read as the reverse complement.
GGTAGGGAAGATAAAGATCTTCGAGTTCGGTTTTCAGCAGACAGGCTTCTATTTTCGCCTGCAATTCGTCGGTGAGTTTGCCTTGGGATGCGATCGCTTCGAGTATCGTTTTTTTGCGATCTTCGAGTTCCGTCAAATAGTTATATCGTTCCGAAATATCCCGCAGTTGGGTTTCGTCGAGGGAACCCGTCCGCTCTTTCCGGTAGCGGGCGACAAACGGGATGGTTGCCCCCTCCGCGAACAATTCTAAGGCATTTTCGACTTGATAGGCTTTCAGGGACAGTTCTTGAGCAAGGATGTGAGGAATGTTGAGCATGGAAGGTTCGTTCAGTCAGAATCGATGCGATCGCGGATCTTGTGTCCATTCTAGACTAACTCTAGAATGAGGCGATCGGATTTGATTTGAATTAAATTTAAAAAAAATTTAATAAACTCTCCGTGGCGGCAACCGTCTCCGGTTGCCTCATCAACCCATCAACCCATCAACCCATCAACCCATCAACTCAACTTCTGTGGGGGCAACCGTCTCCGGTTGCCCGGTTGATGAATTGTCGGAGGAAAAATTTATTCTCTATAATTCACTTTGGGCAAGGGCAGAGGCTTGCCCCTACCGATGATACAATCAGGCTTTTCCAATTAAATCTGCCACGATTTTTGCCGAACTCATCACCCCCGGAATGCCGGCACCGGGATGGGTTCCGGCACCGACGAAATAGAGGTTCGGGATATCTTCGCTGACGTTGTGGGGACGGAACCAGGCGGACTGCATTAGTGTCGGTTCGATGGAAAATGCGCTTCCTAAATAGCTGTTGAGAGTGTCCCGGAAATGCGGGGGATCGATGTAATGTTCGGTGACGATATGTTTGGATAAGTCGGGAAGATAATTAGTTTCTAAAAACTGGATGATGCGATCGCGGTACGGTTTCGCCGCCGTTTTCCAGTCCGTATTTCCCGCCAAATTGGGGACGGGAGATAACACATACCAACAGTCACAACCGGGGGGTGCCAGGGACGGATCGGTTGCCGTGGGACGGTGCAAATATAGGGAAAAATCCTCCGCCAAATGTTTCCGTTTAAATAAGTCGTCCATCAATTCTCGATATCGCGGCCCCATGATGATTTCGTGGTGCGCCATATGTTCATAACGCCTGTCGGTTCCGAAATAAATAACAAACAGGGAAATGGAATGGCGCTGGCTTTTAATTTTGCGATCGCCGTATTTTCTCCTAAACCGTTTCGGGATTAAATGCAAGTAAGTAAACGAGACATCCCCGTTACTCACCACCGCATCCGCTTCCAGGGTTTCTCGATTTTTCAGAATTACACCTGTCGCCCGTTTTGTCTTCTCATCGATGACAATTTCATCGACTTCTGAATTTAACAATAACTCTCCGCCACTCTCTTCAAACAGCCGCACCAGCACCCCCACCAACGCCCCGGTTCCCCCCATCGCGAACCAGATGCCGAACGCCTGTTCGAGTTTGTGAATCATGGCGTAAATTGAGGTACTTTGGAACGGATTTCCGCCGATCAGCAAGGGGTGAAAACTGAACACCTGCCGCAGCCGTTCATCCCGGATATATTGGTTGACAAATCCCGCCACCGAGCGATAGGATTGAAGTTGTATCATATCCGGGGCGACTTTCAGCATATCGGTGAATTTCAGAAAGGGTTTTGTCATCAAAGGCAGTCCCTTTTCAAATACCGAGTCGGCGGCTTTGCAGAATTTTTTGTATCCTTCCACATCAGCGGGGTTGAATTGTTCAATTTGGCGGATAATCTGTTCGGGATTGTCGTTGTATTCAAAGACGGAACCATCCGGAAATCGGACGCGATAGAAGGGGTCGAGTTTGACCAATTTGAGATAATTTTCCGAATTTTTTCCGCAGAGTTTAAAGAGGTCGTGAATTAACCAGGGGGAGGTGATAATTGTCGGGCCCCCGTCGAAGGTGAATCCATCCTGCCGATAAACGTAGGCGCGGCCTCCGGGTTGATCACGCTTTTCGAGAAGGGTGACTTGGTGTCCGATCGCCCGCAACCGGATCGCCGTCGCCAGCCCTCCGAGTCCGCCGCCGATGATGATAATTTTCATGACTGGAGTGAATTAAAATCGATGAATCGATGCTATCCTGAAACGGCGGAAAGGGCAATTAAAAATTAACAATTAATAATTAATAATTAACAATTAATGATTTATTGTCCTCCTCTGCTCCCTCTGCCCCCCCTGCTCCCTCTGCCATTTTTCGGGGAGAATGAAACGGCCCTGCAATCCGGGGGGGGAGCGATCGCCCTTTCCCACCCCCAAATCCCGGAGATTTAAGAAGTGGTTCGGGTGGGGGATGCGGAATTATGGCATCCCACACTTTCCGGCTTCTCGGGACTATAATAAAACACTGACCCGGACAATCAATTGTCCCCAAGATTCCCAGCGCTATTGCCAGAGCATCAATGAGCAGATTTTCTTGTCTCCGGTTGCCCGCCCAAATTTTATCGATCTTGCCGATCGCCCTCCTGGCCGGATGTTCGCAGTCCGGACCCTCGAGTTCCGCCGTTCGTCCCTCCGATGCGGCGATCGCGGCCCCGGTGTCCCGGGGGGAGTGGGTTCGCGAGGGTGCGATGGCGCGATCGTCGGGTCAGATCCTCTCCAAATCCAACACCTGCACCGAAGCCAACCCCTTCGACGAATCCGTTCGCTTTGCCCTGAAAGCCTCCAATTTAGCCCAAACCGCCCGCACCAAGGAAGATTGGGACGAGGTAGCCCGCCAGTGGGTGCAGGCGGTGGCGTGGATGCAGGCCGTCCCCCCCCAGAGTCCGAAACGGGCCTTCGCGGAGAAAAAGGTGGTCGAATACATGAGAAACTTGACCTATTCCCAGCAACAGGCCACCAAAACCAGCTCCGCCGCCGGATTTCCCAGCTTCGAGAGCGAACCCTTCGATCGCCAACTACAACTTTACCTCTCCTATTTGAACACCGTCGGCACCCCCGACATTTTGATCGTGGGCAGTTCCCGCGCCCTGCAGGGGGTCGATCCCAACCAAATGCAGCGGTCCCTCGCCGCCAAGGGATACGGGAACCTGAAAATTTTTAACTTCGGCATCAACGGCGCCACCGCCCAGGTGGTGGACTATCTCCTCAGACAGGTTCTGCCCCCCGACCAACTCCCCCGGATGATCCTCTGGGCCGACGGGGTGCGGGCCTTCAACAGCGGACGCTTCGATCGCACTTTCGCCGCCATTCTCGACTCCGCCGGACATCAACGGTTGGCCTCCGGCGTCCGCCCCCAACTGGCCCAAAATGAAGTCAACCAAACCACCTGCTACGAACTTCCCCAACCCTGCGACGCGACGGGCTCGAAGTGGAAGTTCATGCACACGGAGGAGGAAGTGGCTTTGCAACCTGTGGACAATGTTGCCCCGTCGGGGAATTTCCAAGATCTGATATACCGTCCCGGACGACAGCCGATTTCCGCCCTTCCCGTATCCCTGAATGCGATCGACGCCAACGGATTTTTACCCCTCGGCGATCGCTACAACCCCTACACCTATTATCAATATCGCCCCTACGTCCCCGGCCAGTACGACGGCGACTATCGGGCTTTCAACTTGCAGGGTGTCCAGGCTCGGGCCTTCGATTCGGTGGTGGCGTTTACCTCCTCCCGTAATATCCCCCTGATTTTCGTCAACCTCCCCCTCACCGAAGACTATCTGGACTCGGTGCGCTGGTCCGCCGAACGCCAATTCCGCGATCGCATGAGATACCTATCCCAGCAATATAATTTCCTGTTCATCGACTTATCGGAACAGGCGTTAACCCAATATAATTACTTCGTCGATCCCAGTCACCTGAACCGCTACGGCGCCCGGGCCGTAGCCCAAAAATTAGCCGCCAATCCCTCCATTCCCTGGCCTCGGAGGAAATAATTGATAATTGATAATTGATAATTAATAATTATTGATTGTTAATTTATTTCCCGACTCCCGACTCCCGACTCCCGACTCCCCCATCAAACTCTCCGATCGCCAGGGGTTCGTCCAAGTTTTGGCGGTGTCCTTGGGAGAGTTGATGCAGGTATTGGCGCGATCGCTCGGCCCGTTCTAGGTTGATAAAATAACTGCCGTCTACGTCCTTGTAAAACAGTGCCCCCTGATTGATAATTGAAATGTCGGGGTGCGATCGCGATTCCGGTGCGAATAGCGCCAAATCGGACTCGGTGGGGACGAACCCGGCGGGGAGTTGGCCGTCGAGGATTGCCAAAATTTGGGCTTCGCAGGTGCGAGTATTGACCCCCCGTTCCTCCAGGCGATTCATCACCACTTTCACCGACAAGGGTAAATCCCCGAACACCCGCAGCAGTTCCCCCAGCAGGAAATAATCGCCGTATTGTTGGCGGGCAAAATCGAAGAATTGGGGATATAATTTCACTCGAGCTAATCCCGACGCCACGGACTCGCCGGGGTGCGGAGTTTGCATGACGGCGGCGCTGGGGAGCTTTTGTCGCAACCACTGAGTGAGGGCCGACCAAGACCCGTTTCCCCCCCAACAAATCGCCCGTTTGACTGCTACAGGGGAGGTTCCCACCCGACTCATCAATTGGTTGAGTTCCTGGTTTAACGTTCGGATGAAGGGTTGCAGCACCCGGCGGTTGAAATCCGCTTGAGTCAATTTTATTTCGGTTCCTTTGAGGGGGAGAGTTAGATTTTTTCCCTGCCGTAAAATGTTCTTATTATTTTCAATCAGATTGAACAGGGGCGATCTAAAATTGGGATTGTCCCCGGCGATCAAATCTTGGGGAATCAGTTGACAAATGATATCCAAATTTAGGTCATCTCCCCCGTAGGCGACACTTTCTCCGATCGCGATATTTTCTGCAAAATCGACCAGCATCAATTCCGTTGTTTTTGCCCCCGAATTGATCATCAGAGTCAGGCCCTCCGGGGGCGGATCGTCCGATGGGGCCAATCGGGTCGCGATCGCATCTTCTACCGTCAAAATTTGGCCAGGATTCTCCACCAAACCCGCCTCCAGAATGGCTTCCCTGACGTTGAAATGGTAGGCGTGGGAGGCGTTTGCGGGACCCCCCACGATGACACCGGCGAGGCGATCGAGGGCGTTTTTGAAGGCGTCCGGTTCCAACCCGATCGCGCCGCAGGTGAGGGAGTGGGGCAGACTCAGCGTTTCCCCCGACTCCAGAGACAATTCCACACCCGCAAACCGGGGATTAAGGGTCGAAATTAATAACTGTAAAGCCTGCCGAAATCTTCCTAAAAATAGTGTGCGATCGGGGGAAATTTGCAGGAGGGGATAGGGGGTTTGAGAAGCTCCGAAATGATGGGGAATTGCTCGGCAAAGGTGGGGTTTAAATCGGTCTAAAACCACCGCCTCATGGGTTCCCTGGGGATGCCAGTTCACCCGGTCGGGGAGGCGAAATTGGCGATTTTCCTCACCATCGGACACCCAATAAATGGGATAGACTTTCCGAGTCGCGGGAAGCAGCAAAGATGCGGCCAGTCCCGTCGAACCGACATCCAGGCCGAGATACCACCGCCGCGAATATAAATCTTTCGGCGTCGGGGGCGAGTTTGGTCGTTCGGATTGGACAGATTTCGGCTCTTTTGACATCAAATTTTCTGCTCTCCTCAGAATTGGAAACTTTGGCGTTTTCTCTCAGAAGTTCAGGATTTTTTCCGTCCCGAATGATTCAGGGGATTCGCTTGGTTCATTTCCTCATACAATGCTTCCAGGCTAAGAAAATCTCCGTCGTCATCGTCGCCGGCTTCCGTCTCGTCTTCGGGGTCTTTTTCCGGCGGTTGGGAAGGGGTTTCGGATGCGTCGAAACTACTGAGGAGATCGTCGAGGGTAAAATCGGAACGATCCCATCCCGAAAATGGATCTTCGGCCGATTCTGGCTGGGGAGATTGGGTGCGATCGCGGGATTGGCGATCGGATTCTAACTCGCCAAATAAGTTGTCAAATGTGATCGTTTCTTCTGCATTTTCATTTTGCGGCAGGATCAATTCTTCGGAACCGCTCGAAACCTCGAATTCCTCCCCACCCTCATCTGAGAAAGGCTGTTCTAAACTGGTTAATTCTGCTTCGAGTTGTTGCAGGGTTTGTTTGTCGATCAGAAGTTGCGAGTCGATTTGATCTTCATCTTCTTTGGATGCGGAAGGAAGCAAGTTTTCATCGGGGGAAGCGTGCACGAAATTGTCTTGTAATTGTTTCGCATCATCCAAATTTTCGGGGGATTCTTGCTCCTCATCCAATTCCAGCGGCTCGAAAAAATTGCCGAAGTCTTCGAGGGTATTTTCATCCAGGAAGTTGGGTGTCTGAGATGCAGGGGAGGCTTGACGGGCTCGATCTTCGGTTGGATTAGGCTGATTCATGGCTTCCTCAAATAAATCGTCATTTTCTAACAGCCGTTCTGCATTCGATGCTCGTTTCGCCGGGGATTCGTCGAGTTTTGGGGGCCGACTTCCATTTGAGCTTTCCGGCAAATTTTCCGGGGGTTCGATCGCGATCGCCTCTTCTTCCGTCTCCCCGAATAAGTCTTGGGTATCGAGCCTTTCCTCATCGTCTTCTATTTCCGAACTCTCGATTTCGGAATTGGTTTCGGAGGAGTCCGGAAATAAATCCTCGGCATCCCAGGCGATCGCTTCTTCTTCTTCCGGCAATTCCCTGTCCACTTCCACGGCGGTTTCGGCGGTGATATCTTCCCCTTCTTCTACCGCTTCATCGGGCAATAAATCTTCCGCATCCCAGGCGAACTCCTCCTCCGATTCCGGTAACTCTCCGTCCACTTCCACGGCGGTTTCGGCGGTGATATCTTCCCCTTCTTCTACCGCTTCATCGGGCAATAAATCTTCCGCATCCCAGGCGAACTCCTCCTCCGATTCGGAGTCGCCGATGTTATCCCCAACCTCTATTGCTTCAGCCGGAAAGAGTTCTTCAACATCCCAGGTTTCTTCGCCGATTTCCCCGTCTGTATCTTCAGACCAACTAGCGAAGTCCTCGTCGTCCGTCGCGTCTCCGTCGGGGGGGATGACATCTTCCGGAGAGCTCTCCGCTTTCTGTTGAGTTTCGGAAGGTTGTGTCGGCAGGGGAAGTTCGACGCCGGCGAAGGGAAATAAACTCTCAATATCTTCCTTTTCTTCCTCGTCGCGAGTTTCCTCGGGCATCACTTCAGGAACGGGTACATCCTCCCGATCCGCCTGTGGCGGGTTCTGTAACTCGTCCGCCGGAGCAACCACCGCCTCCTCATCCGGGACGGCATCGGATTTGGGAGGCGGGGGGGATGTCGGTTCTCGATCCGTCAGTTGTAATGACGATTGCCATTGGGTCGTCGTGGCTTGGCTCAACTGCTGGGTCAGGTGATTGATCCAAGCTGAAAAAATCACCTCTCCCTGTTTACCCAAACCGTGCATTTTTTCGAGATTTTGGGACAGGGATTCATGGTAGGTTTGCAAATTACTTTGCAGCGCTTCAAAAATGACGCTCAAACTGGAATCCAAGGTCATGAGCAGGTGGTCAGACTGAGCCTGCAACATCCGCATTTGTTCGAGTCGCCCGGCCGGAGTCAGCCGGGGCAAGAGTTTGGACGTTTCCGACTCATCCCCGAAATTTTCCGTTTCCGAGAGTGGGGAGGTGCGGTGATCGGACCGTTCCAGGTCCGATCGCGTGGGCGCATCAACGGTTTCCGCCACCAGCACCGCATTCAACACCCGTTCTTCGAGGTGGGAGAGCGTCTCCGCCACCCGCTGGGTTAGGCTCTCCTGAAGGCGGTTCATCAGTTCTTGCAGGAATTCCGCGATCAGTTGTTGGCGGTCGGTTTGTCCGTCGATGGGGGTGAGACGGTCTTCCCGCCGACCTTCCAACATCCGAATATCTTGGACGAGGCGTTGCCGTTCCCGGCGCAGTTCTTCCACTTCATTTTGGAGGAGTCCCGTCAGTTGCGATCGCAGGTAGCCCATTTCTTCTCGGATCGCCTCCCAGACGTCCTGCTGTTGGGGCGGTGCGATCGACGAGGAGTCGCCGGGGGAAGCCGGAGAATGGAGCGATCGCGGAGAGTCCCCCATCTCCTGCTGTAGGGATACGAGGTAGTTGCGAACTCGCTCTAAAACCTGTCGCGCCCGGGTGACCGTTTCGCCGAAGGCCACCCAGGGGAGTCTCGGGCTGGGTTGACTGAGCACTTCGTCAATTTCAGCAATTAGAGCCTGAATTTGATCCTGATGAGAAGTCAAGGCAGGAACCTCATTTTTACTAGCGTTTGAATCGGAATGAGCCGTGGTCTAGTTCAATTTCCGAATCCAGAGTCCGAATCCCTTCTCCTGTCCGGATTGCCCTGGAAAAATCAGCGGACGGCCCGGGTGAACCTGTTGCGAAGCCTGATGCTCGCGCTCCAATCCTTCAAAAATCTTCCCGACGTAGAAACCAACTCCTATCTTCTCTTCCATCATAGGTTAGGGATCGGACCCAACTCAAGCAATTGTCGCCAGGTACTCCGGACCCCTCGGTTTCCCCTTGCGGATCGATGGCGGCGATCGGGTGAATTGTACGCCAATGCCATCGTGTTGCTTCACAATTCCTTTAAAATAAGAGTTGCCCACCTCGAATCCAGTCCGCACCCGACCGGGATGGGAGCGCGATCGCCATCAAGACCGAACCCATCCAGATCGCGGCCCGAATGCAGGACGATTCCCGCCGGTTCGATTCCGAAACGTTCCACCCGCGATCGGGTACTCGCCCGATCCGGGTATTCTGGTCAACGGTAGCGAAACCCAACAATAGTGGTATTGTTGGACTAGGGTTGGCGCCGTGGCGGGCCGCCGTGAACTCGATCAGTTCATTGATTTCTTCCCCGCCCGACCACAGCTTCAACGAATTTCAAACATGATAGCCCAATGGAAGATCGGTACTTCTCCCGCGAGTCACAATCAGATATCACCCGCATGATTCTCTCGACTCCGTTTTTTCTGGGTCTGCCCGACGTGGTGGCTGAAAAAGCGACAGCTCATGTGGTAGGTCGCAGCCATCCGGCCAATCAGGTGATTCTGTTGGAGAATGATTGGGGCAGCTCCGTCTATTTTATTTTGGATGGCTGGGTGAAAATTCGCACCTACAACCTCGACGGCAAGGAAGTCACCCTCAACATTTTGGGGAAGGGCGAACTGTTCGGCGAAATGGCTGCCCTCGACGAGGTTCCCCGTTCCACGGACGTGATCACCCTCGCGCCGACAACCATCGGGAATATGCCCGCCCAGGATTTTGTGGAACTGATCAACACTGAACCCCTGGGCGGCATCCGCCTCGCCCAGTTGATGGGCCGCCGCCTGCGCCAGGTGAACCGGCGGTTGCGGTTGCGGGAGTCCGACAGCGCCTCCCGGGTGGCGGACATCCTGTTATTTTTGGCCGAGGGACAGGGAAAAACCACCGACACGGGGACGCAAATTCCCAACCTGCCCCACCGGGAACTCAGCAGTCTCAGCGGACTGGCCCGGGAAACGGTCACTCGGGTTCTGAGTAAACTGGAGAAGAAAGGGTTGATCAAGCGCGATCGCGACACCCTCAGCATCCCCGATGTCCACGCCCTGGAGCGGATGTTGGTCTGACGGGTGGGTGTGGGTGCGATCGCCCGATTTCCCCTCTCCCACTCTTGCCCCTTTCAATTTCAGGCCGCATGAGCGATTTTCCCAAGGCGAACGCCGAACCGTCCCCCAAATCCCCCGATTCTCTCCCTTCGACATCCCCCCTGATGATGGTGGAAACGGCGTTTCTCGCCAGCGCCGCCAGTCTGATTTGGTTCGTCAACTACTACTTTCCCCTCGGTCCACTGTTGCGGGTGTTTTTCCCCCTCCCCATCGCGTTGCTCTACCTGCGCTGGAACCGTCGAGCCGCCAATATGGGTGCCCTCACCTCCGGGCTGCTGCTGACGGTGTTGATGGGGCCGACGCGCAGCGTTCTGTTTTTAATTCCCTACGCCTGGATGGGGGTGGTGTTGGGCGGGTTGTGGAAGCGCGGCGCCCGCTGGCCGACTTCGGTGACTATCGGGGCTTTAATCGGCGCGATCGGCTTCTTTTTTCGCTACTGGCTCCTCTCCATCCTCCTCGGCCGGGATCTGTGGGTCTACGCCACCACGCAAATCGCGGAACTGGCCGAGTGGATCTTCATCAAGTTGGGGTTGCTGGCCCCCCCGAGTCTGCTTTTCGTCCAACTCGTCGCCGTGTTGATGGTATTTGCCAACAGCATCGTCTATCTCTTCGTGGTGCACCTGGTCGCCCTGCTGATGCTCGATCGCCTCAAATCCCCCATCCCCCGCCCCCCCCGCTGGGTGCAAATCTTACTCGACTACGACGAATGACGGCAATTCGGGTTTACACGGAAATTCCCCGGGGGGAAAGGTGGTCGGAGCGGTATCGGGGCTGCAAGCCTCTATTCGCCTGCGTTTTGGGATTCACCGAGACGGGGTTGTTGCCGGGGATCTCGGCGGCGGGGGCGACGCCGGACGACCGCCGCCGGACTTATCTGGCTGACGCCGAATTTCTCCACGACGGTCCTCGCCCCCATCCCAAATATCCCCTGCCGCCGCTGGTGGCGGGGGCGTCTCCGGTGTTGATTTCTCGGGCCGTCATCGAAACCTTAGAGATTCCTTTGTATCTGTTCGATGCCGGGGTTCCCGTGGTTCCCTCCGTGCCGAGCATCCATCTGGGGGGGGGTCCGGCCCGGTGCGTCAGTTCGGGGGCGGCGTTGGATGGGGCGGTCGTCCGAGATCTATTTGAAGCGGGGTTGGCTTGGGGCGATCGCCTCGGAAGTCTCGCCAGCAATAGTTATGTCGCGATCGGAGAATGCGTCGTCGGCGGGACGACCACGGCCCTGGCGGTGTTGGTGGGGTTGGGAATTGCGGCGACGGGAAAAGTTAATAGTAGCCACCCCCACTGCAATCACGCTCAAAAGTTGGCGATCGCTCGGGCGGGACTGCGGGCGGCAAATTTGAACCCCGGCACCGCCGATCCGTTTCGACTCGTGGCCGCTGTCGGCGACCCCATGCAAATTGCCGTCGCGGGTCTGACGATCGCGGCCAGCCGTCGGGCGGGGGTGCTGCTGGCGGGGGGCACCCAGATGTTGGCGGTCTACGCCTTGACTCGCGCGATCGCGGCGGCGGAACATTTGCCCTGGACTCCCGACCGGGTGGCGGTCGGAACCACCCGCTGGGTGGCGGAAGACCCGACGGGAGACACGCCGGGACTGGCTCGGGTGGCTGGCCCGGTTCCCCTCCTGGCGACCCAACTCAGTTTTGCCCGTTCCCGATATCCCCAGCTCCGGGCCTACGAGCGGGGATATGTGAAAGAGGGCGTGGGGGCCGGCGGATGTGCGATCGCCTCCCATCTCTTCGCCCGGTGGGACTCGGCCCGACTCCTCGGGGAGATCGACAGTTTGGCAGGCCGTCTGAACGTCGGGGAAAGCTTACAATCGCACCCGCTTGGAGAGTAACTGTTCTTCGAGGGCCGCGATGCGATTGTAGGCCGCGGTTAACTGGGCCGTCAGCCGTTGGATCTGTACCTCGGCCGTCAGGGTGGGTTCTTGCCGGTGAATGATGTTGGTGCTGTCGGTATAACAGTCGTCGATCAGAATGTCCTTATGTTCCGCCCTGCGACTTTCTAGCCTTAACAGGGTCGGCGGCGGGGGAGATGCAGGAAATCTAGTGTCGTCCCCGGAAGTCCCCCCGACGGTTTCCTCCGCCACTGATTGGGGTTCGGGAGTCTCGACGGTGAGGGACAGTGAGGGAAGCGACATCTGCTTGTCATCCACGTTGCTTTTTTCACTCAGTTGCATGACGATCTCATAAAGGGCATCTACTTTATGAGTTAAGGCGATGACTTGTTGCGTCAGCACATCCATAAATATTCCTCTTCATACGACAAACGGATATCTGGGTTCCCATTTTAAAACTGGATCGGAGTGAATCCGGAATTACTTCTCAATTATTTAACCTTTGAACTCGGTCTTCTAATCGAAAATCGGACATTCATATATTTTGGTTATACTCGGGGGGTTTTCCGCCGGACGGTCATTTGGATATCCGTTCCCGGAGGGGAAGCGATTTCCGACGATCGCGCTCCGAACGACTCCCCGACAGGGTTTTTGGGGATTTTGCAGATTCACTCATTGGACTCTGGGACGATCGCGATCGCGGAACAAAGATCAATGATTTTGCCACGATCGCGATCAATTGGCGGACGGACCCGACCCGATTTGAGAGCCGCGATATTCGGGAAAAATGCGCGGGCGATCGCCCCCGATTCCCGTATATTATGTTACTAACATCGGATCGATTTCGGCGGGCCGGTGCGGGAAAAATTGTCGGATATTTTTCGGGCGAATTGTAGCCGGCACATCTGAACAGCTTTGATCAATGTTCATCTCGATCGCCCACCGCAACTCCTTTGAAATGGATGGGCAGCGGATTTGTAGCAAAGATAACTGTATTTACCCGATGGGGTGATTAGAGTTTTTCACACGATAAAAACTCGGGAGATTGGTAGCCCCGTCTCTTTAGAGCGGGGCGGAAAAGCGACACGGCGGCTTTAGCCGCCATCAGGAATGGTGAGGGTCGTTAATGTAAGCTGTCACCTTAGCCGTGCTGACTTTCCCTGTAGCTTCGTAGTAATACGACCGAGTCCACAATGAAGGTAGCTTGCAGAGGTGAGGGAACTCCTGCCTGAGCAGCCTAGATGAACGCCCCTTCATAGCTTTGACTATTTGGTGAATGGCGACCTGAGAGCCGTGCTCTACCAGGATGTGAACGTGGTCAGGGGCTATTTCCAGAGCCTTGACCAGCCAGTCATTTTCTAGGGCAACCTCATTCAGTATTGCGGCAAGCCTCATCTTGACGTTGCCGACCAAAACCTTCTTCCGCCTTTTCGGAATCCAGACCAGGTGAACATGGGCCAGCCCTACCGAGTAGTTGCCGTGGCGGTAGTTGATTGACTCATCTCGCATTGTTGAAGGCTACCCATTTATCGACAATTCTAGTATACTTGTTTTATGGCTAAAACCTTTGCAGCACAAGTCAATCAACTCCCTGACGACTTTCCCCTGAGGGCCGCACTGGAGTATCTTTGCACGGCTTCAAATAACCTCTACAACTGCACGGTTTACCTGGCTAGGCAGTTGTATTTCAAGGCAGGTAAATTCTCGAATGGGCGCTGGCTATCGAGCCAGATGAAGCACAACGCCCACATGAAAGCGCTCTATACCAGCGCTGCACAGCAAACCTGTATCAGCGTGGGTGAGGCGTTCAAGGGCTACCGTAAACTAATGAAGTTATGGCGCAGCGGTGGGCTGACTGAAAAGCCGAAGCCACCCAATTACCGCAAGTCTGGCGGTATGTTTCAGATTAGCTACCCTAGGCGCTGGCTCAAGTTGGTTGATGGTCAAGTCCGAGTACCGATGGGAACCGCCTGCAAGGTCTGGTTTGACCTGCCCGAGATCTTTGTACCCTTCCCTAGCAATCTTGATTGGGCCGAGGTTAGAGAGCTTCAGATTGTGCCCAGGGCTGGTTATTTTGATGCGGTTTGGGTATGTGCTGGGAAGCTAGTTGCACCTGTTGCCCTAGACCCAGAGAAGTCGCTGGCTATTGACTATGGCATTGATAACTGGCTGACCTGTGTAGACAGCAAGGGGCATAGCTTTATTGTGGATGGCAAGCACCTGAAGGCGCTCAACCAGTTCTACAACAAACGGGTCGCCACCATCAAAGAGGGAAAGCCTCATGCCTTTTGGTGCAGGTTGCTAGATAAGCTCACGGGCAAGCGTAATCGCCAGATGCGGGATGCCGTCAACAAAGCTGCTCGGCTGGTGGTCAATCACTGCCTGAATCATGGCATCGGCACTGTGGTCTTTGGCTGGAATCAGAGGCAAAAGGACGGGGCCAATATGGGCCGCAAAACCAACCAAATGTTTGTCCAGATTCCTACGGCAAAGCTAAAAAACCGCATAGCCCAGCTTTGTGAGACCCACGGCATTTTGTTCGTTGAACAGGAGGAAAGCTATACATCGCAAGCGTCAGCGCTAGATCTTGATGTCATCCCCGTCTTGGCGTGAAAAACCCGAGGGTTGGAAGGCTTCAGGCAGGCGCATTCGGCGCGGAACTTATCGCTCTGCTGCTGGCGTTGAGGTCAATGCCGACTGCAACGGGGCGTGGAATATCGGTCGCAAAGCAAAAGTAACGGGGATGCAAGGCATCCCCGCAAGAGGCGTTTTGACTTCGCCTAGGCGTCTGAGAATTTGGGATCTTCCTGGTGTGTCGATCCTAACTCAGAAGTGCTGTAATCCCTCCGGGGAATCCCCGTCGCTTTAGCGCGGGGAGTAGTCAACGACTATTTCGACGAGGATATCCTAAATGACATTACCGAGACGGCAAAATCAGATCGACGTGGCATCTGCGATCGCCACCTACCTGCGACGATCAGACGGCGACTGGCAGTCGGAACGGCGTTACTACACCCTGCCGGAAGGCACCACCCAAGAAATTATCAGCTTCATCACCGTCCGGTTTCTCGAACCCGGAAGCGAAGAACTGATCCGGCTGGCCGGACTGCACGGCTTGGCGGACGAAATGGCGTTGGACTGCGGTTCCCATGTCACCTGGGAAAGCACCGATCGCATTTCGGGACGGAAGCAATCGAAGGGCTCGACCCTCTTCGGCGTGTCGGGAAGCACCTTATATCGCGATCGCGGGTTCGCCACCCCCAAACCCATCACGGCAGCCTACCATATGCCCGACCCCAATACATTGTGTCTGCGAACCGAGTACAATGGGTCTGTATTTGAAGAAGAGATCAAGCAGATCGGCGACAAATACCGGACTCGCCAGACCATAATCTCTCGGGCTGGGGAGCAAGTCATGATCGGACAATACTTGGAAAAGCGCATTTCGTGAAGCGACGATCTTTTTTGTTGGGGACAAGTCTGTTGGCACTCGAAGGAGTGGTGACGGGGTGCACTGCCACCCCCGCCTTCCGGATCGAATTGCTGAAAGATACCGTCCCCATACTCATGGTGAATCGATTTCGTCGGCAACTCGAAGGCCAATCGGCTCTCCGTTTCGTTCCCAAAACCAGCCTGCAGGCCCTCTATGGGCAACTGCAAGGTGGCGACCATTCCGCCGGACCCGGGGAGCCGCGACAGTTTCCGCTGAATTTGATCCCCCGGCGACAGACCGCCACTGACCCCGCCGGTCTGGTCATGATCGGCGATTTTTGGCTCACCCGAGCCATTCAACAGGAATTGATCCGACCCCTGAATCCGGACGAGTTACAACAGTGGGACCGCCTCCCCCAAAAGTGGCAAAATTTAGTCCGGCGAAACCGTCAGGGAGAATTGGCCGCGGGGGAGGACAGCCAGATTTGGGCCGCCCCCTACCGCTGGGGGACTACCGCCATCGCCTACCGCCGCGATCGCTTCGAGGAACTGGGGTGGGTTCCGACGGACTGGGGCGACCTGTGGCGGGAAGAATTACGCGATCGCATCTCCCTGTTGAACCAACCCCGGGAGATCATTGGCCTGACCTTGAAAAAATTGGGATATTCCTACAACACCGAAGACCTCAGTACCGTCCCCAATTTAAAAGAAGAACTCCTCAAACTTCAGCAAAACGTCCGCCTCTACGACTCCGACACTTACCTAAAACCCCTCATTTTGGGGGACACCTGGCTGGCCCTGGGCTGGTCCACCGACATCTCCGCCCCGGTTCGGCGACAAAACGACCTGGGCATCGCCATCCCCGAGTCCGGAACGGCCCTTTGGTCTGATTTGTGGGTGCAGCCGAAAGCGGCCCCTTCCACCGACGACAGTGTAGGCCGAGAGTGGATCGATTTCTGCTGGCAACCCAACATCGCCACTCAGATGTCCCTACTCACCGGCGCCACCTCTCCCATCGTCTGGGGGATGGATCGGGCGGATTTGCCCCCCGATTTGCGAAACGATCCCCAACTGCTCCCCGACGCGGAAATTTTGGATCGCAGCGAATTTCTGCTTCCCCTGCCGGAATCGACTCTGAAACAGTATCGCGACCTGTGGCGGGAGATTCGTCAACAATTAATCATTAATTAATCATCATATCAGATCTGGTTTTTTGACCGCAAAACCTTCCCAATCATCTGAATATGATTTGATCGGGTAGGGACCCCTGGCTTGCGCCCTTGGGAATTGATTCCCAAGCGGTTTGGATATCCAACCTGTTTTGTTCCGAGCATTCAACCGGATTTGATATGATAGCAACGAGCGCTGGCGTGGTTACACGCCGGGAATGATCAATCTCCCGACTCCCGACTCCCGACTCCCTTTTATAGGTTTTGTAACTATCCGATCGCGCACTGCTATATTAATGATAAATGATTAATGATTAATGATTAATGATTAAGAGTTTGACGGTGCGACTACGGGCAACCCGATCAGGTTGCTACCACGATTTCCGCGATCGCTTTCCAAACATTATTGATCGCAGATCAATCTTCAAAGCCCCCAGAATTGGGGGTGTCGGGAGCCTTTGCAATTTCTGACTTCTCGCTCCCGACCCCCGTCAAAGCGCCAACCAAACGCTGACAAGAATTAGAATCACCAAAGCCAACCCCGCCCGGTTTCGCCGCATCCAGCGCCCCAGGGAGTGCGGAAATCCCTCCTGGATGGCTGGCAGCGGGGGAGGGAGAATAGGTTCAGCGCGATCGTGGTAGAGGGTACATTCCCGGGCGTGGGGGCGCTTCGGATAATTGCACGTGTCATCTTCGTGATACAGACAGGTGGAACAGAGAAACTCTTCTCCCGCAGCGCGGTGTAACGGGATACCGGGATGGCCGAACGCTTTGAGCTCATACTTACAGTGGGGACAAGCGATCGCCCGGGAATCGACAGATTGATGACAGCGGGGACATTCTGACATAGCGCGAGAATTGAATCCGGATGTTAAGTTCAAGTTGAACCCGATCGGCGCGAAAATGGTAGTGCCACCGGGCTTCGATTTCAAGTTTAGCCAAATACTCAAAAACCTATGGATGACCAAAATTTACTCAAACAACTTCTGATGATCGGTGTCGGCACCACCTCCCTGGTGGCCGAGAAATTGCAGGAAGTGACGGACCAGTGGGTTCGGGAAGGAACCCTGAATCCCGAAGATGGCAAGCGCTTTATCGACGAAATGATGCAGCGCCTCAAAATGGACCAGCAAAGCCTCGAAGATTTGATGCAGCGCCAGGTGCGGAACATGATGCAGGATATGGGAGTGCCTCGGCAGGCGGAGCTCGACGAGTTGCGGGGACGCCTGGATCGGTTAGAACGCCAGATTCGAGATTTTGAAAATCGCAACTGGCGTTAGGGACACCGACCTGTCAAACTAGACAATGGGTTTTTCTCAATGAAGATGAGAAAAGCGATATTCCGGACTCAGGAGGACTTGAAGGTGCGAGAAATTTTGATCAGTTTTGGGGTGATCGCGGTCTGTTCGATCGTTCTCATTATTGCTCAGATCACCTATTCTGGAGAGGAAGCGAACGCCTCGAATGCCGGGTCGCAGGTGAAAACTGAAACCTCGACCCCCGTTCAGGAGCGGAAAGTTGACCGCAATCCCCTACTTTCCCGAGGTGTGGTTCCTTCCGAAAACGTAACGATCGCTCAAAATATGGCTAATACAGAAGAAAACGTGATGACGACCGATTCCGGCCTCCAGTACGTCGAAATTGAAGCCGGAGACGGTGCGAGTCCCCAACGGGGTCAGACGGTTGTAGTCCACTACACTGGAACCCTCGAGGACGGGACGAAATTTGACAGTTCCCGCGATCGCAACCGGCCGTTTTCCTTTAAAATCGGGGTCGGCCAAGTCATCAAAGGCTGGGATGAGGGCGTCGCCTCCATGCAAGTCGGCGGACGCCGGAAACTCATCATCCCCCCGGATTTGGGCTACGGCGCCCGCGGCGCCGGCGGCGTGATTCCCCCCAACGCCACCCTGATTTTCGATGTCGAATTGTTGAAAATTGCCGGATAGTTACTTCTCCTTTAGGGGCGGTTCGTGAACCGCCTCCACACCCTACATCCTATTTCTTCGCCGCCGCCAACTGCTGCAACGGTTGCAGCGTCAAATTCATGCCGTCCCCCAACTTTTGTACCGTCATTTGATAGGATTTTTCCTGAAATTCCACCTTCTTCTGAAAGGGCTTGCCGGTTTTCACGACTTCAATGAAAGGTTGAATCACATCGACATCGAGTCGGGCAAACCAATGGCTGCATTCTTCATCGTAGATGGGCTGGTTTTTGCCCATCTCAAAGCATCGCCGAAACGCCGGGTTAGCCAGCAAACACCGAAAATCGACAATTTCCCCATCGACGGAGTTCCGCACCGCCTCAAACGCCGCGATTCCGTAGCGAGTCTGATGGAGGACACTCGACAAGATCAGTCGGGACTGATACAGCATTTCGATCGTCTGCTGATGGTCTTGGATTTCCTGTTCCCAGGCTTCCTGCTGCTTTTTGAGTTTGACCTGGTAGGAGACTCGCGCCAAAACTTCGTGGGATTGGAACGGTTTGGAAACGTAGTCGCTGCCCCCTAATCTGAACGCTTTTACCTTGTCAATTTCTTCTTGAATCGCGCTGATGAAAATAATCGAAATCCCCTTAGTGACGGGATTTTTCTTGATTTTTTCACAGACTTCATATCCGTTCATATTCGGCATCAAAATATCTAACAAAATCAGATCGGGTATATTTCGTTCCAGGTACAATAGGGCATCCTCTCCGCTGGTGGCGCTGCGAACTTGATAGCCATTTTTTTTTAAAAGTCGGGACAGGGTTTTTAAATTGTCGATGCGATCGTCTATGATTAAAATTGTCCCCCGGCACGTTGGATCATCTTCCTCATCATCGGCAATCTCTGTCGCCGTGAAATTTCCATATTCCAGGAAATACAGCATCAGTTCCCGAAAATGGGTTTTTGTAATTTTATAATCAAATACTTCTGACAAAAGCTTCCACAGGGAGGACGATAGATTTCTCGTATGTCCCGGACTCAGGTGTAAGGAATTGGCGATATCGTCGTAGGAAAAGTTATTCCATACGGCTTCTAATATCCTTTGTTGTTGGAGGTTTAACTTGATTTTTTGGTTCAAATAAACTTTTTTCTGGATGCATTCGAGGGCATCGGGAAAAGAGTATCGACTGTTTTCTTGTTTCACTGCACTGATAGAGAGTAACAACACCTTTGTCGCACCCGGTTAAGATTAAAGATACCACACCCGAGAATGGGTTCGAGCCGTGCCGTGACAAAAATTAACTTTGACTCAATAAAAATTGACTCGAACCTGACAAGAATTACCTCTCCGACCATGAAAAACCGAATCTGAATTACCGACGTTTGACGGATTCGAGTCGAAAATGGATTCGATGGGGACTCAAGCCGAGAAATCCTCCTCCCATTCGACCCAACCCCGGGACATCGGGCTTGGGCTTGCGCTCCCAGGATGGGGGCCGACAAAGCCGGGGATGCTTAACTGTTCTTAATACGGGTGTTCGAGGTCAAATTCCGTATTTTCACGGAGATTTGAGACATCAGACCCCCCTCGGCATCCAAAAGTTCAGTAATTCCCACGAAGACTTTACCCCGTGCAATCAGTTATAATAAAGAGTTTTATCTGAGTGGAAAAAAGACCTGACAAAATTTGAAAAAAGACATGACAAAACCTGACAAATTTTGGGGGTCGAGTCGTTTATAGTGAAATTGTTAGTAAATTCTGAAGCGATCGCGGTTGTCCCAGATTGACCGCACGTCCAGCCAAAAGGGTCCTCCGTTCGATTGAAATGGAGTTTAAATCCGCTGCATCTATCCCCTTTTAATTGATTTTTTATCGACCTTTGGTCAGGTACTATGGCTGGTTTTAAGTGCGATCGCATTCCGGAGACATCTCGCCGAGTCTGATGTCCTTTGCCCCCTAAAAAAGCCATGAAAATTGATTCTCCCAACCCAACTCTGTGTTCCGAACTCGTTATTATCGACCCGAAAGTAAGCGATTGGGAAACCCTCGCCGCGGGAGTGATTCCGGGTATTCGTGCGATCGTCCTCGACCCGAATCGCGACGGCATCACCCAAATTACCGAGATCCTACAGCAAGCAGAACGCCCCGTCACCACCCTGCACATTATTTCCCACGGTTCGCCGGGATGCCTATATATAGGAAACACTCAACTCAGCCTCGACACCCTGAACCGCTACACCCCCCAACTGCAAACCTGGTTTGCCCCCCCAGCCCCCCAAGTTTGGGGGGAGAAAGCCTCCCCAGCCTCCAAGCTTCAAAGTCCCCCAGAATTGGGGGATTTAGGGGGCCGGGGGGAGAAAGCCCCCCCAGCCTCCAGTCTTCAAAGTCCCCCATTTCTTAAAGCCCCCAATGTTGGGGGTTTGGGGGCAGAGGATTTGGGGGGCCAGAGCCGACTCTTTTCCCCCCTTCCCAAGGGTGGCCAGGGGGGATCTCTCCTCCTCTACGGCTGTAACGTCGCCGCCGGAGACGCCGGGGAAGAATTCATCCGGAAACTGCACAACCTCACCCGGGCCAATATCGCCGCAACCCAAACCCCAACCGGGAACGCCACCTGGGAGCTCAATTACACCCTCGGTCCCATTGAACCCAAACTGGCTTTGAACGCAGAAACTCAAGCCACCTACGCCGGAGTCTTGGGGGTCAAACTGGTCAAGGATATCAACCCAGGTTCGGGTTCTTCGTTACCTAATTCTTTCGCCGCGTCTGAAAACAAGCTGTTCTTCCAGGCTGATGACGGCAGCACTGGAGAGGAATTGTGGGTCAGTGATGGTACAGAAGCCGGCACTCAGTTATTGAAAGATATCAACCCTGGATCGTTATCGTCGTCGCCTGAACCATTGTCAGTAGTCGGAAACAAGCTGTTTTTCAATGCTTATGACGGCGGCGGCACTGGACGGGAATTGTGGGTCACTGATGGTACAGAAGTCGGCACTCAGCTTGTGAAAGATATCGAGCCTGGAGGGGATAGTTCGTTTGATTCTATTTATGATGTCTCACTAGTGCTAGGGAACAAGCTGTTCTTCACAGTTAACAATACCCGGGACTTGTGGGTCACTGATGGCACAGAACTCGGCACTCAGCTTGTGAAAAGAGCCGGTCTCTATGAGTATGGTAGAGATATTAATGACTTAACAGTATTAGGGGACAAGCTATTTTTCTCTGCTTATAATAGGAGCATTCTCATAGATGAATTGTGGGTCACTGATGGTACAGAAGCCGGCACTCAGCTTGTGAAAGATATCACTCCTGGAATTTATTCTTCGGACTTTGATTCCGATCTGATGGCGGTACTAGGAAACCGATTATTTTTCATAGTTGAGGATGGGGATGATAACCGTGAACTGTGGGTCACTGATGGTACAGAAGTCGGCACTCGACTTGTTATAGATGTCAACCCTAATCAGTCTGTCCACCTTGTAGATGAAAAGCTGTTTTTTAGTGGTCACAGAGAGGATATCGATGGCAATGACTATGGCTTTGAACTGTGGATGTATGTGAACGAAGCGCCCACTGCCTTGAGTTTTGACAGTAATAGCGTGGATGAAAACGCAGCCACCGGAACAGTGGTTGGCAATCTCACCAGCACCGACCCAGATAGCTTTGACATTCACACCTACACCTTGCTGAACGACGCCGGGGGACGCTTTGCCGTTTCCGGCGACCAAATTGTAGTAGCCGACGGCACCCTGATCGATCGCGAAACAATTGACAGTCACAGCATCCGCGTACAGACCACCGATCCGGGGGGACTCAGCTACGAACGAAACTTTATCATCAACGTCAATAACATCAACGAAGCCCCCGAAATTAGCGACCAAAGCTTCGAGATTGCCGAAGATGCCACCGACGGCACCCCCGTCGGCACCGTCACCTCCAGCGACGTGGACGGACCGACTCTCACCTACAGCATCACCGCCGGAAACGACGACAGCATCTTTGCCATCAACGGGATTACCGGCGAAATCACCATTGTAGATAGCACCCAACTCGACTTTGAAACCACCGACAGCTACAACTTAACCGTCCAAGTCACCGATACCGAACATCAAACCGACGCCACCGTAACCGTCAGCATCACGGATGCCAATGATGCCCCCGAAATCGGCGACCAAAGCTTATCGGTAGCCGAAGATGCGATCGACGGCACCTCAGTGGGAACCCCAACCGCCAGCGACCCCGACGGAGATAGCCTCACCTACAGCATCACGGCCGGAAACGGCGACGGCATCTTTACCATTGACGAAAGCACCGGCGAAATTACCGTAGCCGACAGCACTCAACTCAACTTTGAAACCGCCGAAAGCTACAACTTGACCGTCCAAATCGATGACGGCGAATATCAAACCAGCGCGGCCGTCACCGTCAATCTGACGGATGTGAACGAAACCCCCGAATTCACCAGCACCGCCCCCACCAGCGCCACCCAAGGCATCACCTACACCTACAACATCGTCATCGACGACCCCGATGCGGGGGATACCCTCGCCATCACCGCTCCCACCTTACCCGACTGGCTGACCCTCACCGACAACGGAGACGGCACCGCCACCCTCACCGGCACCCCCGATAATGATCAGGTGGGCGACCACACCGTTGAGTTGCAGGTCGAAGATGCAGGCGGAGAAATTCAGACCCAAAGCGTGACCGTCACCGTCAGCAATGTCAACGACGCCCCCACCATTTCGGGAACCCCGGACACCACCGTTGACGAAGACAGCGGCTACAGTTTTACCCCCACCGCCGAAGATATCGACGCGGGCGATACCCTCAATTTCTCCATTCAAAATAAACCCGGTTGGGCCACATTTGACTCGGCCACCGGGAAGTTGGGCGGCACCCCCACCAACGAAGATGTGGGCACGACTGAAAATATTGTCATCAGCGTCAGCGACGGGACGGAAGCCGTGACCCTCGACGGCTTCAGCCTGGAAGTGGTCAACGCCAATGATGCCCCCGAATTTGCCAGCACCGCCCCCACCAGCGGCACCCAAGGGTCGGCTTACACCTACAACATCGTCATCGACGACCCCGATGCGGGGGATACCCTCGCCATCACCGCTCCCACCTTACCCGACTGGCTGACCCTCACCGACAACGGAGACGGCACCGCCACCCTCACCGGCACCCCCGATAATGACCAGGTGGGCGACCACACCGTTGAGGTGCAGGTCGAAGATGAAGCCGGGGAAATTCGCACCCAAAACTTTACCTTGCGGGTGAAGAACACCAACGACGCCCCCACCCTTTCGGGAACGCCAGACACTACCGTTGAGGAGGAAGCCACCTACAGCTTTGTTCCCACGGCCGAAGACCTCGACGGAGATACCCTCAGTTTCTCCATTCAAAATAAACCCAGTTGGGCAACATTTAATTCGACTACCGGAAAGTTGAGCGGCACCCCCACCAACGAAGATGTCGGCACCACCGAAAATATTGTCATCAGCGCCAGCGACGGGACGGAAACCACAACCCTAAACGCCTTCAGTTTGGAAGTGGTCAACATTAACGATGCTCCGGAAATTACCAGTACCGCCCCCACCAGCATCGCCCAAGACGCCACCTACACCTACAATCTGCTGGCAAGGGACACCGATGCGGGGGATACCCTCACCATCACCGCTCCCACCTTACCGGACTGGCTGACCTTGACGGATAATGGAGATGGCACCGCCACCCTCAGCGGCACCCCCGATAATGACCAGGTGGGCGACCATACCGTTGAGTTGCAGGTCGAAGATGAGGCCGGGGAAATTCAGACCCAAAGCTTTACTCTGGCCGTCAGCAACGTCAACGATGCTCCCACTATTTCGGGAACGCCGGACACCAGCGTTGACGAAGACAGCAGCTACAGTTTTACGCCCACTGCCGAAGACCTCGACGGAGATACTCTCAGTTTCTCTATTCAAAATAAACCCAGTTGGGCAACATTCAATTCAGCTACCGGAAAGTTGAGCGGCACCCCGCGCAACAAAGATGTGGGTAAGACTGAAAATATCGTCATCAGCGTTACGGACGGGACGAAGACTGTTGCCCTCGATGCCTTCGGCTTGGAAGTCATCAATACCAATGATGTCCCGCAAATCGGCGACCAAAAATTTAGCATCGCCGAAGATGCGCCCCGAGGTATCACTGTCGGAACCGTGGTGGCGAGTGATGCCGATGGAGATAGCCTGATTTATAGTATTACTAAAGGGAATGAAGACGGGGTGTTTGCGATCGATGAAAACACGGGTGAAATTACCGTTTTCGACGATTCCAAGCTCGACTTTGAAGCCGTCCCCAGCTATCGGCTAACGATCGAGGTCAGCGACCAAGAAACCGGAGAAAGTGCTACCGTTACCGTCGGCATTACCAATGTTAATGAAGCACCCGAAACCATCAATCTCAGCTCTCTTTCCATTGCCGAAAATAGCCTGGGAAATACTATCGTCGGCACCCTTTCTACCGCCGACCCTGATGCCTCTGACTTGCATACTTATACGCTGATCGATGATGCGGACGGGCGGTTCAAACTCTCGGGTAACATTTTGGCGGTGAACCAGGGTGACAAACTGGACTACGAGACGGATACCAGCCATACCATTACCGTCAAGACCACCGACAAACGAGGACTGAGCTACGAGCAAGAATTGGCGATCGCCGTTGAAGATGGTATCATCAATTCCGAGAGTGAATTAGAAAAATATTTGGGCGATCGCCGGATTTCCGGTTTGCCCAAGGGCGCGATCGATTCGATGTTCGATCTGTTTGAAATCGGTGAAGAAAACCCAGAAAGCACGCCCACCGCAGCAATAGAATTCGAGAAAGTCTCGACCGTCGGGGGAGATAAACAACAGCAAATTTCCCTCACGTCCCTTAACGACTATCCCATTTCTTTGACTCCCTTGTTGGATGTGTTGAGTCAGGTTCCCAGCTACAGTTTTTCCGCCGTCACGTCCTTGCTGGATGACTTGGGTGTATCCATCGCCCTGACCGAACCGACGTTGACGATCTCGAACTTGGACACGGTGGCGGTTTATGAAATTTCAACCGAGGTCGAAATTCCCGATGGCGAAGAAAATTTCTTGGGGTTCATTAAAGACCTATTACGAGTTGATGAATTGGTCTTGAAAGCGGGAATTAATTCAGACAACTATCATCCCTATGTCGGGGCATCTCTAGACATTGATGATATTACCCTCTTTGAAATCGATGATTTTAGCCTGGAAATTTCCGGCGCTGATTTGGTGATGGAGACAGACCTTAAAGGCGAACCCAGTGTCGGCATCACGCCCAAGCTCAAGCTCACCAACTACGACCCCATCCAAAGTGATGAACCGCCCTTAGAACTTCAGGGGTTATTTACCTTTGAACCGGAATCCATCACGGCTGGATTTATGCTGGCACCGGAAGAAACCTGGAAGAATCCTTTCGGCTTGCCCGACACGGAAATTCGGAATGTTGCTTTTGAGTTAGGTGTAACTTATGCCGGAACGGGTTTTGATAATTTTAATCTCATCGGAGATGTAAAATTTGGCAATTTTGATATTGCCTCCGCCTTTGCAATTGATGTGAACGACCCCAACAAAAATGGTATCGTTCTGACAGTAAATCAGCCGGTTAACTTGCTCGATCTGTGGATGGGACCGATCGCTTCTTACGTCCTCGACACCATTCACGAACCGATTAAACCCATCCAATCTACCCTGGAATTTTTACGCCAAATCGTGGATATCAATATTGAGTCCATTGATACGGATAATGATGGCGATCTCGACCCGCTGATCAAGGTTCTGCCCGAACCCAAAAGCATTGCCGGAACGACGATGCAAACGGGCTTGTCAGTTAATGGAAAATTGACCGCTTGGGGAGCGGAAGCCACTCTCAAAATTGAAGGCAATCCTTATAATCCGGGCAATCTTTTTCAGGGAGAGTTACTCGTCGATCCGATCGATTTGGGATTTGTGGAAATCCTGGGGGCTGACGATCCAAATTTGAGTCTAAACATTGGCATCAATCTCGATGAGCAATATCTCCGAGGTGATGCCCGCTTGAAGATGTTTGGACAAACAGTTGCCAAAGCCGATGTTGAAGTGACGCTCTCCGGTTTCACCATTAAGGATTTTGATGTGGATTTGGGGTTGGTTGGCTTTGATGTTGATGACTTGTCGATTAATTGGAGCGACAAAACAGCCAAAGGCCGGGGTGAAGTCACAGTTCTGGGTCAGAGTATTGGTCTTCTGGATTTTGCGACTGACTCAGATAGTATCACGATCAATGATTTTGATGTGGACTTGGGTCTGGTTGCCTTGGATGTGGATGACTTCTCGGTTAACTGGAAGAACCAGACAGCACGAGGTAAAGGTGAGGTCGAAGTTCTGGGTCAGAGTATTGGTCGTCTGGATTTTGTAGCTGACTCAGATAGTCTCACAATCAAGGACTTTTATCGGGATTTTGGCCTGGTTGCCTTGGATGTGGACGATCTCTCGGTCAACTGGGAGAACAACACGGCAGGAGGAAAAGGTGAGGTCGAAGTTCTGGGTTACAGTGTTGGTCGTCTGGATTTTGTAGCTGACTCAGATAGTATCACCTTCAAAAACTTTGATGTGGATTTTGGCCTGGTTGCCTTGGATGTGGACGACCTCTCGGTCAACTGGGAGAAAAATACGGCAGCGGGCAGTGGCGAATTGGAAATCTTGGGTCAAACCATTGCCGATGCTGATTTTTCCATGACTTCCTCCAGTCTCACCATCAATGATTTTGATGTGGATTTTGGCCTGGTTGCTTTGGATGTGGACGACCTCTCGGTCAACTGGGAGAACAACACGGCAGCGGGCAGTGGCGAATTGGAAATCTTGGGTCAAACCATTGCCGATGCTGATTTTTCCATGACTTCCTCCAGTCTCACCATCAATGATTTTGATGTGGATTTTGGCCTGGTTGCTTTGGATGTGGACGACCTCTCGGTCAACTGGGAGAACAACACGGCAGCGGGCAGTGGCGAATTGGAAATCTTGGGTCAAAAAGATGGTTGAGGACGAGTTGGGCGTGGCGGGAGAAGTTGCTGTTGCGGTTGCTGAATTTGCCGGGGATGTGACTGACTTTGCTGCCGAGACTGCTGATAAGGTTGGAGATGTTATGGAAGATGGGTGGGAGGCAGCATCAGATTTCGGAGAAGAGGCTTGGGATAGCGTTTCATCTGGGTTTGGATTGTGGGGTTCTATTGATGATGCTACGGTTTGGTTTGATACCAATAATAATGGCTTGTTTGACTCAGGAGAATCCGACACAAATACCCATGCTGATGGCTCCTTCACATTAGTTTCTCCTGGAGTTCTTGACTTTTCTAGTGGAGTAGTTCGCCTAACAGGTGGTGTTGATACTGCTACTGGATTGCCAATCCAAGGAGTCATGTCGGCATCATCAGAAGGGATTGTCAGTCCCCTCACTTCGTTAGTCCAGAAACTCACTGAAGACGGTCGGACTTCGACGGCAGCTCAGAATCGCGTCCGTAGTGCTTTCGGGATTTCTGAAAACGTCGATTTGTTTGAGTTTAACTACGTTGAAGAAACCCTGAATGAAAATCCCAATGCCCGTGCCGTTTTGGTGAATGCCAACAGCGTTCAAGGCATTGTTTCGGGAATTCATAATCTGCTGGCTGGGGCGTCGGGTGGAACGATCGATACCCAAGATGCGGCGACGAGTTTCATTCTCAGCAATGCCGCCTTCTCCGCCCTGTCGGAACTCATGGATGGTTCGGAAGTCGATCTCGAAGATCCGACCGTACTGGCTGGTGTCATCCGCAGCAGTATCGTCAACTCTCAAACCTTGGCCGATGAACTCGGTATCAACCTTGGTTTAAATGAACAAGAAGTTGAGGACATTATTGAGGCGGCGGCCAAACTCCTGGCGGCGGGCGTCACCAAGAAACGGCTGCTGGCCGAAGAATCTGAGGATGGCATCGAACTGCTCACCCGCATTACCCAGGCGAAATACGTCTCCCACGGCGAAGAGGCAACGGCTCTGAATCGGTTGGCTCTGGGTGAAATGTCGGTGGAAGAAATTGAGGCGATCGCGGAAATTGATGATGCGGCTCTGGAAGCCATTCGCCAGGTCAAATTAAATCCGCAGTTGGCCGGAATGACCGACTTGAATTTGGCCGAGGGTGAGTCCGTGGAAGATCTGACGATTACCTTGTTTGACTTCGAGACTTCCTTCGACGACCTGGAAATTTCCATCACCTCCGACAATCCGGAGCTGTTGCCGGCGGAAAATGTGACGCTGAGTCCGGGCGAACTCCGCCATCAGGCACTTCTGAGTCTTTCGCCGTTGGAGGGTGAGGGTGTGGTCACGCTCTCAATCTCGATTACGGATGCCGACGGCAACACGATTACCGAAAGTTATACCGTGGCGATCGGTGACGGCGAAAACGAAGAGGAAACTACCGAGGAGGAAGAATCCACCGATGAGGGAGAATCTGCCGGGGAAGAGGAATCTGATGAGACTGAAGAGGGTTCTGCCGATGAGGGAGAATTGAGTCAGGAAGAGGAATCTGATGAGACTGAAGAGGGTTCT
>JBNGCR010000005.1:0-2538 GCA_050045915.1 Limnospira sp. | reverse complement strand
GGAAGAGGAATCTGATGAGACTGAAGAGGGTTCTGTCGATGAGGGAGAATTGAGTCAGGAAGAGGAATCATTCCCAACGATCGCCGATTTCCAAGTCCCCGCGTTCGATGCCCTTTCCAATTCTTCTGAAGGTGGCGAAACTTCCCCAACAGAAGCGTCTCAACTGGACGGAGCGTCTTCTGAGGCCCATACCGCTTCGATCCGCCCGATCGCCTTCCCGATGATGTTCTCGGCGAATATCGCCGCATCAAATGCCGAACCGGGGGACACCGACGACGCGATCGCGGGTACGCCGGAAGCGGACACGATCTTCGGTTGGGGCGGCGACGATCGCATCGCGGCTCAAGCGGGGGATGACGAAATTCACGGCAACCAGGACGATGACTTCATCGATGCCGGTTCCGGAAATGATATCACCCACGGCGGAAAGGGCGACGACCAAATGATGGGCGGCGAGGGAAATGACACTCTCTTCGGCAACCTGGGCGACGACACCATCGCCGGAAATGCTCACGACGACTGGATCAACGGCAACCAAGGCAATGATGTGATCGACGGCGGCGAGGGCGATGATGAAATCTACGGCGGCAAGGATGACGACCAAATCAAAGGAGGCGACGGAAAGGATACCCTCTCCGGAAACCGCGGCGCCGACCAAATGGAAGGCAACGAGGGCGACGACTGGCTCTATGGCGGCCAGGAAAATGATACGCTCTCCGGCAACGCGGGTAACGATGTCCTCCACGGCGATTTGGGCGACGACCTTCTCGACGGCGGCGAAGGCGCCGATACCCTCACGGGTGGGGAAGGGCGCGATCGCTTTTTCCTTGTCTCCGGTTTCGGCCCGGATACCATCGCCGACTTTACCAAGGGCGAAGATCTGCTGGTTCTCGACGGCGGTTTGACCTTTGCTGACCTGACTATTGCCACTGTCGGCGACAATACCGAACTCCGGGTGGGGTCGGAAATTCTGGCCCGACTCGCGGGCATCAATTCCGATATGATTACCCAGGAGGATTTCACCGCCTTTAACGTTTGATATCCGGTGAAATATAGCGCTGTGCGCTGGCCTAGTTACACGCCGGACGGGTGATAATTGTCAATCCCTACTCCCTACGACCGACTCCCTACTCCCATTTCTAGAGCTCGTAACGACACGATCGCGCACTGCTGCTATACCTGAACCGCTCGGGAATCAATTCTTGACCTCTCAGCCTCCCCGTCCGATCGGGGGGGCCGTTTCATCGGGGGATTTTAGGAGAGAATTTTACGATCGCGCAAGGTTTTGATCCGGGTAAATTGGGAGAGAAAATACTGTGTCACCAGGGTCGGCTGTTCCGCGTGCATCAGAGCCCGCACCACCGCCACCCGTTCGGCGCCGGCCAGCAGGACGTCATCAAAATTATTCATGTTGATCCCGCCGATCGCAAACCAGGGAACCGAGGCATTTTGAGCCGCGTGGCGGACGTAATCCAAACCCGCCGCCGGCTTGTCCACTTTGGTGGGGGTGGCGTACACCGGACCGACGCCGATATAGTCGGCCCCCTCGGCGATCGCCCGCTTCATTTCCTCGGGGTTCGTCGTCGATCGCCCCACGATGCGCTGGGGTCCGAGAAGCTGTTTCGCCACGGCGATGGGGAGATCCTGCTGTCCCAGATGCACCCCGTCAGCATTCACGGCGATGGCAATATCGACGCGATCGTTGACCAAAAATAGGGCATCGTAGCGGCGGCAAAGCTGGCACAACTTTTGGGCGTTGTCCAGGCGCAGGGCGTCATCGGAATCCTTATCCCGGTATTGAACCACCGTCAATCCCCCCTGCAAGGCAGCCTCCACCACGGAAAACAGGCGATCGGAGGGAGTCGTCACCAAATACAAACGAGCCGTCTGCAGCTTCTGATGGCGTCCGTAGGCCAACAAATTACTCTCCAACGTATACACCCGGTAGCGCATCTGCTTCACCGCCGCCCCCATCTCCGGATGGTACACCTTGCCGTATTCTTCCAAAACCCGCAGGGCTTCTTCCACCCGACAGAAGTTGACTTGCAGCACCTGTTCGAGCCCCTCCCGGTTTTCCTCCCGGGGATGGCTCAACTCCGTGCCTACATCCGTGGTGGTATCCCGGGACATCCGCAATTCGTTCCCGTGCCACTGTGCGAGTTCCTGGCGCAGGTCCTTGCACTCCCGGGCCATGTCGGAATGGTCTAACCCGAAGCGACACCATTCTTCGATCGTCCGGATACCTTCCCGCGCCCGATCCAGATTCGCATCGAGAATCCGATACAGCGCCGGTTGTGCCAATCTGTTGCCACTCTTTAGATCGCCCATCAAAACTACCTCAAGTCCGGTCAAGCCGTCGATTGTTGCCCGAGAAAAAATTGCCGCAGGTTACTATACCAGATTTTTCGCGGCCATTGGGGAAACGGGCTTAAGAATTCTTAACAGGATCGAAAATCAGGTGGGGCCAGAATGAGGCATACTTGACGACAATAGTTTGACAACCCAACGAAATGTAACAGTTCGTCGGAGTACAGCCGT
>JBNGCR010000004.1:0-80393 GCA_050045915.1 Limnospira sp. | reverse complement strand
TTTGATAGGGAGTCGGGAGTCGGGAGTCGGTATTAGGGAATTGAAGCCCCCAGGATTGGGGGTTTGGGGGCGAGTCCAATCGCGATCGTTCATTTTTCATTTTTCATTTTTCATTTTTCACTTTCCCCACACCCTACACCCCCATCAAAATATCCTGGCGACTCAGAACCCGCAAATCTTCTTCGTCGAGTTCCACGGGGGTGCCGCTGCGGATCAGTTCGGCGAAGTTCTCGTTAGGAACCATGATACACAGGGCGTAGAGTCGGGTGGAACCCGTGTTCTCGATGATGTGGGTTCCGGTGGCGGGGACGAGGATGCTGTCTCCGGTGTTGATGGGGACGGTTTTGCCGTCGCAGGTGGCGATGCCTTCTCCTTTGAGGATGAAGAACATTTCCACGGCCAGTTGGTGGCGGTTGGGGGGCGTTTTACCGCCGATCTCGAAAATTTCGATACACACCGTTAGGGAGGCGTCGGCAATTTCCGGGTCGAAAACGATCGCGAGTCGGTTGGTGTCGCGGGGACTGATACGAAACGCCTGGTAATCTCGGGACGACTTGACGACGGGAATCATGCAGCGATCGGTCATGGTTCCGGGGTCCTCACATAATAATTAACAATTAACAATTAACAATTAACAATTATCAATTGCTTCCGCGATGTTTTGGGAGTGGGTGACGAAGCCGAAGCACTGGTTGACGTTGTACAGCGTCGCCTGCCGGCAGTAGTCGGGGGAGGTGGTGGCGGTGCAGTCTTCGACGAGGATGCAGTCGTAGCCGAGGAAGTTGGCGTCCTGGAGGGTGGTCATCACGCACTGGTCCGCGTTGACGCCCCCGAAAAACAGGGTCGTCCGCCCCAGGTTCCTCAAGATGCTGTCGAGGGGGGTGTCCCAAAAGCCGCTCATCCGGTATTTGTCGATGTAAATATCTTCGGGTCGGTTGTCGAGTTCGTCAACGATCGCGGCGGCCCAAGAGCCTTTGGTCAAAACGGGGGCGCCATTTTTGGGCAGCGGGTCCCCCAGGCCGATACCGGCTCCCGTCGGATTGTAGACATGGCGGAGCCCCGCCCCGATATTGAGCAGGTCGGGACGGTTTCCCCAGTTGAGCCAAATCACCGGCACGCCGCGCGATCGCAGCGCCGGGAGCAGGGCGTTGAGCGGTTCGACGGGTCGGCGGGCCGGGGTGACATCGACGCCGATGTGGGCCAGCCAGCCGTCGGGGTGGCAAAAGTCGTTTTGCATATCCACGACTAAAATTGCCGCCTTCGCCCAGTCCAGGTGCAGGCGTTTGGTCTGGGTTTTTAAGGTGACGGGTTGGGGGGTCAGGGGGGGGCGGGTGAGATCGGCGATCGCTTCGCTGACCCCCCAGGCATTGGGGGGGACACCCAACGGACGCAAAAAATTGGGATTCATCGGAGATCGGGGGCAATTGAGAATTCAAAATTGATATTAACTCAATTTCCCGAACTCCTCGGAAGCGATCGCTTTTTCCAGGCGGAAGCCGACCCGCCCGGAGCGACTGATTTTTGGGAAAAATGCCCAGCCCAAATCCGTTCACCCCTCTTGACGGGTGAGCTGGCCAAGTCCCCACAAGTTTCAAATTGGGGAGCCCTCGATTGATTCTCCGCTGACTTGAACCCGAATTCGGCGCGATCGCCGGCCGTCCAATTCAAGGAGTAGAAGAGACTGCCACTTCCCTCAACCCAACTTGCCCTCCACCACCGGAATCACTTCGCTGGTACTTAACGTGATTGCCATCCGGTGAGAGTGGGCGTTGATGGGTTCGTCGGGCGGCACGTCTGGATGGTGCAAGTCGTTGTGCAAATACCTGTTTTCGGGAGGAGCCAAGTTTTTTAAATAGACCCTGATATCCTCCCACAGGCGTTCCTCATTTTCATGGATCGTGAGGGCGGTCGTCGTATGTTGAGAAAAGACCAACACCTGCCCGTTCTTGACGGAGGTAGACTCCAACAGTTCTACAACTTGAGGGGTGATGTCGAAAAGGTCGATTCCCTCTCGGGTTTCGAGTTCGATGAACTGATGAACGATGGGCATGGGGTGAAGGTTGATGTGCGGATGGATTTTCATCCATAGGGTGCGAACCGTCGCATTTCTAGGGACTCAAAAGCTGGCGGGCATGATGAGTGACTGCGCGGTGAGACTCCGGGACGATGAGGAGGTGGAATCCTATTCGTCTTCGTCTTCGTCGTCTACGCTCCCTTTCGATTCGACTTGAATCAGGTGAATGTGTTTGGAACCCAAGCGAATTTCAAACTGATCGCCCGGCTTCAATCCCATTTCCTGGGTATAGTTGGCACCGATCACCAAGGAACCATTTTTGTGGACGCAGGCACGGTAGCTCGCTTCCCTTCCCCGTCCATCTTTGGAACGGCCGGGTTCCAAGGCGATTCCCTTGGCGGCGAGTAGGGCGTCGTAAAACTCGGTCATGTTCGCCCGAGTTTGGTTGTCTTTTGTCACGGTGTAATAACCGCACTCCTTCGCAGTGTCCCGGCGGGGTTTGGAGCCGAGCGCCTTAACTTTTGTCAGTAAAGCTTTTCCGGTCAGGGGGGTAGCAGGGAGTTGCTCCGCTGTTGCTTTTGCCATCGAATGTACTCCAATTCAAATCAATTCAATCCTAACATATTAGTCGGATATTTTTTACATCATATAACGTAAATGCCGCAGTTGGGGAAATTTTTTTTAACTTAACGCCTGACCGACTGGAGTCGGAGGGCAGGAAAACGGGCGGGGTAAGTCAATTTTCCCGGCGATGGACCTCCTAAATCTTGTCGCCTTTGTTTTTTCCCTCGGGAAGAACTGAATTTCGGGAAATCCGCGGCGGGAGGGGGTAAAAATTGCGGCGGAATGCAGTCGCCTGGGCTTTCCGCATTGAAGGCTTTCCGCGCTGCGAGGGGTGCGGAAAGCTGATGTTGACAAAAACATCAATCTAAAATATATTAGTTTGAAATACTTCACCTCCCACCCGTCCACGGACGGGCGGGCAACTCACCCGGGAGATTTTCCATGAAGTTGACCAAAATCGATCTGAAAAATCTGGTGGCTGTCGGCCATCAAAACGGCACGCTGGGACTGTTAATCGATCGCGGCGAGGAAATCGAGTACGTCGAAGTTCGAGCCCCCGAAGTCGCCTACGAGGGACTGGCGCAGGTGGCCGAATTGGCGGGGGACGAACCGTCGCAATTGTCCGGTTGGGAAGATGCGATCGCCCCATTACAAGAAGCAGAACTGATGACCTTACTGCCGTTCAACTCCCTGATTGTCACCCCAGAGGAGGATGACGAATCCGAAGTGGTTTTATCTGCGGAATATTTGACCGGACCGATTCCCCAACGATCGGATCTGCGGGATGCCAGAGCCTCAGATTAGCCGTTCGGATTGGCTGACTAATTTTAAGGGGAAGAGCCGGAACTTGTCAAAGTGCAATCCACAAATTTTTACAACTGCCCGGGAAGATCGGGACTCGGCGCCGGGGGAGGACATCAAGACCGATCTCGAAGGGAGTGCGATCCGAGCTTTGCCCGTCATTTTCCGATCAATTTTCGATTTCGAGCCACCGGGGGACGGGCTGGCCGCGCCGCCCCCATTGAGGAGGGGAAGAATTGACGATTGACAATTGACAATTGACAATTAATTGGTCCTAGACCAACTTCCGACTCAACCCCCCAGATGGTTTCGGGTAGATAGCCCGGATTTGAACGGAAAATGCGATCGCTCTCCCCGAGAATCCTAGGCCGATCGGATAGCCTCAAGCAACCGATAAAACGGTTGCCAATCGTCTTCGACGATGATCGGTTCCCAAACGCTCTCGATGGCGGGTCGCAGGGGGACGATCGCGGGATTGTACCGTCGGAGGCGAACTTTCATTTCCTCCATTTCCGCCCGGGACAAGGGCTGCAAATGATGGCAGTAGAGGGCCCGCCAAGGGGTCAAATGTTTGAGATCTCCGAGATCCCC
The DNA here is from genome assembly GCA_050045915.1 of Limnospira sp. Classification (GTDB taxonomy): domain Bacteria; phylum Cyanobacteriota; class Cyanobacteriia; order Cyanobacteriales; family Microcoleaceae; genus Limnospira. The sequence continues at coordinate 76,423 of JBNGCR010000004.1, read as the reverse complement.
GAGAATTTGCGTTTCATCCCCCTGCCATCGGGGATCGAATTGGTTCCGGAGTCGGATGAAGAAATCATGGTATCCCAGGGGATTGTCCTGGAGTAAATCCACCGTCAGCCCGACCAATTCCGAGCCTTCGGGGGCGGGTAACGCGGCAAATCCCAACTTTTTGACCATCAATTCTCGGTAGGTAGCCGAGTAACGTTCCAAAAACGATTCCAAAGCCACCTGCAGGCGATCGCGATCGCACACCATCCCCAGGGGTTTTTGCAACAATTCCAGATTTCCCCGGCAAATCAAGGGCTGGTTAGCGTAACAGTAGAGCCGGCCATAGTCAAAATAAGCCGCCGTGAATTTGGGGTCGTACTCGGGCAAAAATGCATAGGGGCCGTAGTCGAAACTCTCCCCAGTCATCGACATATTGTCCGTATTCAAAACGCCGTGGCAAAATCCGGCGGCCATCCACCCGGCCGCCAAGTCCGCCACCCGCCCCACTAATTCTCTGTAAAACGCGATATTGCGATCGTCCCCGGCATCGCGCAGATGGGGATAATAAATCTCGATGACATGATCCAACAATTTTTGAATCAGATCCGGGCGTCCGAAATAGTGGAGGCGTTCAAAGGTTCCGAAACGGATGTGGGAGCGGCTCACCCGCACCATCACCGAAGACCGGGTCGGGGAGGGTTCATCGCCCCGCCACAGTTGTTCTCCGGTTTCAATTAAACTCAAACATCGGGAGGTCAGAACCCCCATGGAATGTAAGGCTTCTGCCGCCAAAATTTCCCGCACCCCGCCCTTCAAGGTCAGGCGTCCGTCGGCGTGGCGGGAATAGGGGGTCGTCCCCGATCCTTTGGTGCCAAAATCGTACAATTCTCCGTCCGTCCCCCGCACCTGTCCGTACAAAAATCCCCGCCCGTCTCCCAAACCAGGATTGTACTGTCCGAACTGATAGCCGTGGTAACGCATCGCCAGAAACGGGCGCACGCTTTCAAACTTTCCGAAGGCTTCGATGAAGTGTTCGTCCTCGGTTTGAGACGGGTCGATCCCCAGTTTCGACAGCAGTTCGTCATTGCGGAACCGCAAAATGTGGCGGGGAAACTCCGCCGCCGGAACGACATCATAATAATCGTCGCCTAACGCCTCGAAGCTCGATTCGTATTCTAAGAACAGGAACGGATTGGACATGAGGGGTGAAATTCCAATTGCTGGATTATTTTAGAGGGGAGAATTGAAAATGACAACCCTTTGAAGAGGGAGGGAGTCGGAAAAGGGGCAACCCGGAAGCGCCCGCACAGGAGTTGGGAGTCGAAATGGGTGAAATGTTCTGGCTGGGATGTTTGCCCGATCTTCTGGATTTTCGATCAATTCTAATCCTTCGAGACTGCGATCGCGGTAGATCTCGATTCGGGGTGACGCGCTCCGCGCCGCATAGCGATCGCTTTCGAGTCGAGTCGAGGTTCAATTTTCCGCATCAGGAGGTTTCGAGATTTTCGGATCTCCGAACCGTCCGGGCGAGTGCTATCCAACATCGGAAACCGGACTCATTCCGGTAAATCGTCGAGTCTCGGCGGTAAGGTAGGGTAGGCGATCTCCGACCGGGAAAATGCCCGTTTCGCCCGCCGAATCAAGTCGGATTTGTAGATAAATTCGTCGCGGACGTCCATCGGATAGCACTTCAGCTTGACGTGAGTTCCCCAGGCTTTTTCGTCCAAAATCACCGCGATCGGCAGGTCGAGTTGGGTGTATTTGCTCGTCTGGGCGACCCGATACAGCAGGGGTACGATCCAGTCAAGATCGGCATCGTGGGCGAAGTAAAAGTTGACTACGGCCTGGGCTTCGACGTTGCCCTTGTTGGCGTTGACGATCGCTTCGGTCCACATTTTATTGTGGGGAATGGTCACGATATCGTCGTTGGGGGTTTGCAGTTGGATCGCCCGCAGTCCATAGCCGATAATTTCGCCGTACTGGTCGCCAATGGTGACGCGATCGCCCACCTGATAGGGCCTCTCAAACAGTGCCATCAACCCTGCGATCACCGAGCTGGCGTAATCTTTGAAGGCAAAACCGAGGGCGACTGCCGCCGTCCCCGTAATTGCCAGGACGTTGTTGGGCGAGAGGTTGAGAAATAAATGAATCAAAATGGCGATCGCCAGCCCGAAAAAAAACGCCCGCCAGAAGGGCAGGGACTGTTTGACCCCCAACCGAAACCGCAGGGGAACTTTTTCGGAAATCCAGTGGAGAAACTTGTCCGTGGCGAGGATTCCACAGTAGGTGAAGGCGAGAACCGCGATCGCCTGGATAATTTTGATGGCGGTGATTTCCGCGAGAACTTCGGTGGCGACATTCGTTTCTTCTCCGCCGGTTTGGGCCAGCACGATCGCCGGCAGGATGTCTCCAAACATCAATCGTCTCCCCCGATCAAAAATTTATTGTTGTCGAGATCCCGTTTCAAACGGGGATAGTGCATGGGATTGAGTTGCAGTTGTTCACCATCTGCGAGGGGGCGGAGGATGACTCCGGCGCGGATCAGCCGTCGGACTGGGGTGTGAATTTCGCGCTCCGAAACGCCCAAACTCAGGGCCAGATGGGGCAGGGTCGCGGCACCGTGCAGGGTTAAGGAAAACAACAGAAAACGCTCGTCTTTACTCAAACTCGGCAGGCTGGGCAGGCTGGGACGGCTCAAAATCCAGGGGGTCGGCTCGGTTTCCGAGGAGTCCGTTGTTTCCGGTTCTTCTGGATGTTCCGATTCTTCTTTTTTCGGGGGAGCAATCCCCAGAGACTCCAGCCAAGCTCGGGCTGCGATCGCGCTGATGCCCTGGGAAACCCCGGCTAGGCGATGGTAGTAACGCCGTTCGCCGAGTGAGGCCCACTGTTCTTCCTCCTCGAGTTCTTCCTCCTCCTCGGTGGAGTCCTCCTCGTCCCCCACCTGTAGGTCGAGGGTGGCGCACACGGGTTCGAGCCAATCTTTGAGGGCGATCGGAACCAGGGGGGGTAGGGAAACGGTCTTTTCAAATAGAGCCCCCAACTCGCAGACCCGATCCAGGTACAGCCAAGCCCAGCGGTTGCACCCGACGAGCCAGAAGCGGGAGCGGTCGCGGAATATGGCCTCTTTCAGGCGATCGATCCCGTCGAAACCGTCCGTACACCGCAGGAAACACCAACTCAAATCGGGAATGACGACCACTGCCGGCTCGTCCTCCAGAGGTTGGAGGATTGTTTTTTGCAATTCCGAAGCGATCGCCCGGTGGTCGAGAGGTCGGGAAGACCAAGGCAACCACTGTAAAGTCAAATTTAACGGCAAAGTGTCTGGGGAGTCCGGCGAAGTTAGGGCGTCCCAAAGGATGGTGGCGATCGCTTCGGCCGGACATCCCAAAACCGCAAAATTGTTGCTGGTTTCCGCCCCCCCCAACCAAGCTTTGAGCTGTTCTTCCAACTCCGAGCGCAGAAAGTTTTGATGCGATGCCGGCATCACCAAAGTCGCCAGTTCCCGTTGCAGGCGATCGATCTCCGGGCGGGGAATGGGGTCAAGTTCCCGGGGATTGAACTTCGCTTCGAGCCCGTCCGCGTGGGCTTGCAACGTGTCTCGGGCTTTCGGGAACCAGGCTCGGACTTTTTCCCATAAAGGGGCGATCGGGATTTTCATATTCTGTGATTGGGGTGTGGGGTGTGCTCGGTGGGGTGTGGGGTGTGCTCGGTGGGGTGTGGGGTGTGGGGAAAGTGAAAAATTCCCTATTCCCTATTCCCTACTCCCTACTCCCTACTCCCTACTCCCTATTCCCGATTCCCGACTCCCGACTCCCCCCCAAAAATCAACGCATCACCGTCACGACAATCGATCGCGCCTCCACGAGAATGGGTTTGTCGCCCGTGTAATATATTTCTTCCGGCACGAAATTGGGTTCTTTCGTGTCAATGACCACCTGCCAGCGCCGATCTTGCAGTCCTTCGGGGAGTAAAAATTCCAATTCCTCGTAGTGGGCGTTGAAGAAAATCAAAAAACTGTCGTCCATCACCCGCTCCCCCTGGGAGCCGCGAGCCGGAATTTCCTCCCCGTTGAGGAACACCCCGATCGCCTTGGCATATCCGGCATTCCACTGATCTTCGGTCATTTGGCCGCCGTCGGGATTGAACCAGCCGATATCGCTCACCCCTGACCCGTGGATCGCCTGTCCCTGGAACCACTTGCGGCGGTTAAAAACCGGGTGTTGGCGCCGGAAATAAATCAAATGGCGGGTAAAATCCAACAGCGCCGTGTTGGACTCCTGCAAGTTCCAATCCAGCCAGGAAATTTCATTGTCTTGGCAGTAGGCATTGTTATTGCCGAATTGCGATCGCCCCAATTCGTCCCCGCTCACGAACATCGGCACCCCCTGGGACAGCATCAGCGTCACCAAAAGATTGCGCCGCTGGCGGTTCCGCAATTCTAAAACATCGGAGTCCTCCGTCTCCCCCTCTTCCCCGCAATTCCAGGAGCGGTTGTGGCTTTCCCCGTCGTTGTTGTCCTCCCCATTGTCTTCGTTGTGTTTTTCGTTGTAACTCACCAAGTCGTTGAGGGTGAAACCGTCGTGGGCGGTAATAAAATTGATGCTGGCGTGGGGCTGGCGTCCGTTGTCTTCGTACAGGTCGGAACTGCCCGTAAATCGGTAGGCAAATTCGGCCAGGGCGCTATCTTCCCCCCGCCAAAAATCCCGCACCGTATCCCGGTATTTTCCGTTCCACTCCGACCACAATAACGGAAATTTGCCCACCTGATAGCCGCCTTCTCCCACATCCCACGGTTCGGCGATCAATTTCACGTCGGAGAGGACGGGATCTTGGTGGATGATGTCGAAAAATGCGGCCAGAGAGTTGACTTCATACAGTTCTCGGGCCAAAGCCGACGCCAGGTCGAACCGGAACCCATCGACGTGCATTTCCAGCACCCAATAGCGGAGGCTGTCCATGATCAATTTCAGGACTTGGGGATGGCTGACGTTGAGGGAGTTTCCGCAGCCGGTAAAGTCCATATAATACCGGCGATCGTCCTCCACCAGGCGGTAATAACTGGCGTTGTCCACCCCCCGCAGGGAGAGGGTCGGGCCGAGGTGGTTGCCCTCGCCGGTGTGGTTGTAAACCACATCCAAAATGACCTCGATCCCCCCGGCGTGGAGGGCTTTGACCATTTCTTTAAATTCTTTGACCTGGCTGCCCAAAATGGGGTTGCTGCTGTAGTTGTAGTGGGGGGCAAAGTAACAGATGGAGTCGTAGCCCCAATAGTTTCTCAGGCCTTTGTCTACCAGGTGTCCGGGTTGGGAGAGGAAGTGGTGGACCGGCATCAATTCCACCGCCGTAATCCCGAGGGATTGCAGGTAGGCGATCGCGGCGGGATGCCCCAGTCCGGCGTAGGTTCCCCGCAATTCTTCGGGGATGTCGGGGTGCAGTTTCGTGAACCCCCGGACGTGCGTTTCGTAAATAATTGTCTCGTGTTCGGGAATGTGGAGGGGGCGGTCATCTTCCCAATCAAAGGTTTCGTCTACGACGACGGCTTTCGGAACCAAATGGGCGTCGTCGAGTTCGGAGTATCCCAAATCTAACTCCGGATCTTCCCAAGGATATCCGAAAATTTCTTCGCCGTAGCCGATTTCCCCGTCGAGGGCTTTTGCGTAGGGATCGATGAGCAGTTTGTTGGGGTTGAAGCGATGTCCTTCTTCGGGTGAAAAAGGCCCGTGGACACGGAAGCCGTATCGCTGGCCGGGGCAGATCCCCGGCAGGTAGCCGTGCCAAACAAAGTTTTTGACTTCTGTCAGGGGGACGCGGGTTTCTTGATCTTCACTATCGAACAGGCAGAGTTCGACTGCCGTCGCATTTTCGCTGAATAGTGCAAAGTTTGTGCCTTTGCCATCCCAGGTTGCACCTAACGGATGGGGATTACCGGGCCAAATGGGTACATACATATTTGGAATGTCCTTCCTTGCGATCGGTGAGATCTAATGCTTTGTGTCGATCCTGTTAATTTGATAGTCGCTACATTTATATATATAACAATCGGACACCATTTTAAAACGATCTAGCCCTCGATCGCCCAATTTTGGGGGCTTTGGGCGAGTTGGATGGGTGCGGACATTCACCATTTTTAAAAATTTTAGCCCCCCAACCCCCAATTCTAGGGGCTTTGAGCGAATGTTTCGTTCAGAGGATTGAACCAAATTTCCAAATGCGTGACTTTGGACTCTCGCCCCCAAACCCCCAATTCTGGGGGGTCTTAGCCGGCAAAATTTCACGAGTCATTTCATATTGCCATAGTTTCACATTGTTATGCAAATAATTAATGATTAATTGTTAATTGTTAATTGTTATCCAATCCCCCTCCACCCGGGCGATCGCACCGCCGGGAAAGGGATCGGTTTGCGATCGGTTGGGGGCCGATATCAGGGCGGTCAGTTTTTCGATTTGCTCGAAGTTGACGGCTTTAGCCCCAACTTCGAGCAACAGCCGCCGCATCACCCGTCTTTGCAGGGCGAGGGGTACTTTTTTTAGGGATTGGCGGTTGACTCCGGGCCGATCGCGATCGCGGCCAATTGCCATTTCATACAATTTCTCGGCTTCGGTTTCCAAATAGTCTACATCCGCCCGCAGCAATTCGGCTGTCCGGGCCAGGTTTCCTTCGGCCTTGGGGTTGAAGTGGGTTTGTAAATAGGGCAACAGTTGACGGCGGATGCGGTTTCTGGCGTGGCGGAGATCGGCGTTGGTGCTGTCTTCCCAAATTTCCAGGTTGCGATTTTTACAAAAGTCTCCGGTTTCAGACCGGGTGATTTCCAACAGCGGACGCACTAACATCACTTCGGAGTCAGGATTTTCGGGGAATAAAGGGCGGCTCCATCTCAGGGCGGCGAGCCCGTCGGCACCACTGCCCCGAATTAGATTATAGAGCAAAGTTTCGGCGCGATCGCTGGCTGTGTGACCCGTGACCAAATCATCATAATTGTGGCTGAGGGCGACTTCCCCGAGCACTCGATATCGCCACTGGCGGGCGGCGGCTTCGGATGCAGAAATGTGTTCCGCCGTCAACCGATAAAAGGGAATCTTCCAATTTTTTGCCAACCGTTCGATATGGTCAGCATTCGCCCCAGAATCGGGCCGCCAGCGGTGGTCACAGTGGGCGATCGCGATCGTCCAGTCCCACTTCGGTTGCAAGTCCGACAACAGCCGGATCAGACACAGGGAATCCTGCCCCCCGGACACCGCCACCAAGAGCCGCGATGCGGGGGGCAACAGTTTCCGCGATCGCAACACTCGATGTAACTTAGCGTGTAGGGGAGTCCAGGATAAGGCATCAGACATAAAATATCAAATTTAAGATTTTATCAGATTATCTCCGTGTGGGGGCAACCTTATAGGGTTGCCGATCGCACTTTTTCCAGTTGCCTGTCAAAAAATCGGTTAAAATTGGGCAACTTAGGTGCATCAATTGTCAATTCCAAACCTATTATATTGAGTTGACGGGCAATATCCTGCGACTGATATCGCTCGGTTAAAACTCTTCGATCCCGTATCCAGGGGGATAAATTGGCGATTCTCAATGAATTTTCAACTTTTCCGTAAGCGGAGACGCGATCGCTGTAGTGGAAATGAATCCTTTGCAATTCCCAACTTGAAATACCCGTCATGGCTAGAGAATTAGCGATTGAAACTCGGGGACTGACGAAACAATTTGACCGTCACGTTGCCGTCCACGATATGGATTTGCAAATTTTCAGTGGGGAAGTCTACGGACTCATTGGCCCCAACGGAGCGGGAAAAACCACCCTGTTGCGGATGCTGGCGACGGCTGAAGAACCCTCCACGGGGGAAATTTACATCCGGGGAGAACGGTTGCTGCGCGATCGCAGCAATCCCGCTTTAAAACAATATATCGGCTATCTCCCCGACGATTTTCCCCTCTACGACGACCTCACCGTTTGGGATTATTTAGACTATTTCGCCCGCCTTTATAATCTCAAAGAACCGAGGCGATCGCGCCGTCTGTTTGACGTATTGGAATTGGTGGATCTCACCCACAAACGCAACAGCCTAATTTCAACGTTATCGCGAGGAATGAAACAGCGGTTGAGTTTGGGTCGAACCGTCATCCACGAACCCCTTTTGTTACTATTGGACGAACCGGTGTCCGGCCTAGACCCCATCGCCCGCCAACAGTTTCGAGACATTATCAAAACTCTCCGAGAAGCCGGGATGACGATCATGATTTCCTCCCACGTTTTGAGCGATTTAGAGGATTTTTGTACATCCATCGGCATCATGGAACTCGGCTATTTGGTCGAAAGTGCATCATTAAAAGAACTTTACCAACGGCTGAGTCAGCAGCAAATTTTGATTTCAGTTTTGGAATCTCCCGATCCGCTTATCGCCGCACTGCGGAATTATCCCGATGTTGAGGCATGGGAAATATTTCCCGAAACCCAACAGGTGCGGGTGCAGTTTTCGGGCGGGTTAGAAGAACAGGCGAAATTGTTGCGATCGCTCATTAACGCCAATTTGAAGATCGCCCAATTCCATCCAACCCAAGATAATTTAGAGTCAATTTTTCTGAAACTTGGACACAAACAGGCATCTTAGAACAGGCAATAGTCAAGAGGCAAGAGGCAAGAGGCAACAGGAATGATCATTTTTTCGCGATCGGATTGTAGGGGTAGTGCGTCCCCGCCTGCCAGCCCATTCTGATCTATCTTTCACCTTGGAGAAATCATGAAAATCGACGTTATCGAAACTTTCGGAAACTGGAATCCCCAGTTGATCCGAGAATTGAAAGGGCGACTCAAGTCGCGCACCGTCACCCTCGTCGCTACCGTCTCAATCGTGGCACAGGGGTTGCTGATGTTTTTCTTTTACGCCCAACTTCCCACCGAAAAACACCCCTACGGAAATTATCTGGTGAGACCGAGTGGAAAACTTCCGTTTATCATCGACTGGATGAAGTGGTGGAATCATATTTTTCTGACCTTGAATTGGATTTTACCCCTGGCGTTAATGTTGGGTGGCGTTTATATGTTAATCCAGGATCTCGCCACCGAGGAACGGCGGGGGACCCTGAATTTTATCCGCCTCAGTCCCCAGTCTGGGCGGGATATTTTGATCGGAAAAGTGTTAGGCGTTCCGATTTTATTGTATCTCGGATTAGCACTGGCTTTGCCCCTACAATTTGGGACGGCGATCGCGGCTGATATTCCCCTGCAGTTGGTTCTATTGCAAAACGGGGTATTTGCGATCGTCACCCTAAGTTTATTTAGCCTTTCCTTACTCTTCCCGCTGATGGGATTTTCGGCGGCTTGGTTGGGAACTCTGCTGGCTTCGGTGGCTGTCATTCCGGCTTTACAATTCTTACATTTGATCTTCAATGTCGCACGATTGGCGATCGCCCAACCGGACGCTTGGCAAACCTTCAACGATCGCTGGGATTTGTGGGTTAAATGGTTCAACATTCCCGTCAGCTACAGTATGGCAACTTGGTATTGCTTCATGGGGCTGACTTTGGTAACACTCATGGCGGGAACCTGGCAAGTCTTGAACCGCCGATTCCGCGATCCGGGGACGACATTAATCAGCAAAAAACAAAGTTATTTCGCGGTATTCGGATTGAACTTATTTTTGCTCGGTTTCGTCTTTCCCCTCCGTTCCTATGCCCTGCAAAACCTGGGAGAATTTTTCCTATTCGGTTTGATTCCATTCTGCCTGCTGTTGGCGATCGCAGCTTTATCCTCCCAGCGACAACCCATCCAAGATTGGGCGCGGTATCGCCGGGAATCCACCCGCAAAAACATCAAAAATCGCCAGTTATTACAGGATTTACTTTGGGGTGAAAAAAGTCCCGCAATTTTGGCAATGTCCGTCAACGTCGCCATGACGATCGCGATGTGGACTCCCTGGCTAATACAAGCACACCTGTACGAACTTAAGTACAATACCTACGAACACTGGCAGGGAATTTTAGCCGTAGTTCTCCTGGCGGGATTGATTCTCATCTGCGCGGCGATCGCCCAACTCATCCTCATGAAAAACATGAGAAAACCCCAAATTTGGGCGGCAGTAATCATCGCAGCTATCCTGATTCTTCCCCCGTTATGCCTGGGAATTTTGCAAATGCAACCCGAATACTATCCCCTCCTATTTTTGTTGACATCCCTGCCGATTTTAGGTGCCGAATATGCGACAACATTGAACTTTTTTACCGCGATCGCCCTTCAGTGGATCGCCCTGACGTTGCTGACATTGCAACTGCGGCGACAGTTGACTAAAGCGGGAGAATCCGAAACCAAACGCCTGATTTCCGGCGTATCTTGATGTTTTTTTAAATTCGTCAGTCAAACCCTCTCCTCAATCAGGGGAGGGTTTTGCTTTGATCCTCTGTGTCCTCTGTGCCTCTGTGGTTGATTATCCTCTCCAAATCAAGATTAAAACCCCCAAAAGGAATCAATTTCACTTGGCGATCGCCCGCTTCCGTATGACTCAAACTCACCTGCAAATAGTCCTCGGGACGGTAGGGAAGACGTTCCGCCCACTCGATCGCCACGATCCCCGGTTCCACTTCCAACCCTTCCCAATACAATTCCACATTCAACCCCTCAATTTCCGCCCCGCCGAGGCGATACAAATCCAAATGATACAGCGGCAGCCGTCCGCTGGTATACTCATTAATTAAGGTAAAAGTCGGGCTATCCACCGATTCGGAAATATCGAGTCCCTTACCGATTCCCTGAACCAAAGTGGTTTTGCCCGTCCCCAAATTTCCCTCCAACAGAACGACGCTATTCGGGGGAAGCGATCGCCCCAAATGAATCCCGAGGCTTTGAGTCGCCGCCGCATCCGGAAGACATAAAATTATCGGTTCTGACATGATCGAATTTTTAATTTACGGCACTTTTCAACACCAGTTGACTGGAAGTCCCCATCCCCCCCTACCCCCCCTTTGTAAGGGGGGAGATCAAGGGGGATTTAGGGGGATCGAGCCATATGGCAGCAGATAGACAACTGCTATATTTCTCAAATATAAACTGCATCAAAAGCCCCTATTCTCCGATTGAAGGCCACTCGTGTTCGTCGCCCTTCTTCTTTCTCATTTCAAACTCTCTTTCAAGTTCTTGATTCAAGAAATAATTTAATAACGTCCGAATCACCGCGATCGCACCCAGCCGGACTAATGTTCCCGTTGAGGGAGCGATCGTAGTCGCCAAAATATCGGCGCCCAGTTGAAATTCCAGAGCCAACGCCAGCCACACCCCGAACCTTATCCGCAGTTGAATGAAAAGAAATTCATCATATTTGAATTGAGAAAATTTGAGTGCGAGTTGACCCGTTTTGACAACTCCAAATAAAACGCAAAACACTGAAATCGCTTCCAACAACAATTTGCCGAAAGAAACGACACCAGACAATCCCGATTCGAGAGTGTGCAACCATTCCATAAGTATCGAACGAATATCCGATCGAAAACTTGAATAGTATACCATCACTTCGGACGATTTATTGATGAGCCATATTTTTAACCCGCTTCTGAAGTTCTCGCGGATTGGGATACGTCGGCAATTGATAATTGGTTCGCTCAACTTTGCTCGTAGATTTCCCGTCGGCGTGCAACGTCAAAACCCGAAATCCCGGCGTCGCCGTCTCATCAAATGCCAATTCTGTCGCTCTGGGTTTAAACTGGACGCAGGTGGACGGACAACCCAAATATATGACCCCGTTTCGACTGGTTTCAAATTCTTGGTGGATGTGACCGCAAATCACGATTTTGACTTGGGGGTGGCGGTCGATAATCGCCAAAAACTCATCGGAATTCCGCAAATTAATTTCGTCCATCCACTCCGATGCGATCGCGATCGGGTGATGATGTAAAGCGATGAACGTGGGGCGATCGCGGTTTCGTTCTAATTGTAATTCCAACTGTTGCAAAGAATTGGAACTCAATGATCCGTAAACCTTTCCCGGACATTGGCTGTTGAGTAAAATAAAATGCCAATTTCCGATATCGAATGACTTTTCAGATCGGATCGAATTGTGTGTTAAAATAGATGCGATCGCATCCGGATTGTCGTGATTTCCCGGTATCCAATAGGTGGGGACATCAAAGGAAGTTATCAAAGATTGCAAATACTCGTAGGATTCTGGTGTTTCATCCTGGGATAAATCCCCTGTCAATAAAAAGACATCGGGAGCGAGATTCAGTTTCCGAATTCGATCCAATACCGCCCGAAAAGAATGGGCCGTTTTGAGCCCCATCATCTCGCGATCGCGATCGGCAAATAAATGGGTATCGGTAATTTGGATAACTATCAACGGTTGATGTTCGGACATGATTCGATTGAGGTCGCTTGTGGTCTGCAAAGTTATCCGAACTGATCTTAGCAAATTTTGAGCGATCGGGTGACCAAAATTAAAAAAAATTAATAATTTTAAAATTTTCAACCCGCTCCCGGACTCAATTAAATTGTACTATATTTAAAGATAACAAAGAATCGGGTCGATCAGAATTTAAGGGATTTGGTAATTTTATTAAGGAGTTCTTGAATGATGATTAAATTTATCGATCTGTTTGCCGGCATCGGCGGTATGCGTCTGGGTTTGGAAGCCGCCTGTCAGGAGTTGGGGATTGATTGTCGTTGCGTCCTCAGTTCCGAAATTGATGCCAAAGCTTGCGAGACATATAATTTGAATTTTGGCGAAAACCCGCAAGGCGATATTAGAAGCATCCAACAGATTCCAGAATTCGACTTTCTTTTGGCCGGATTTCCCTGCCAACCCTTTTCCTATGCCGGAAAACAGGAAGGATTTGGCGACACTCGCGGGACGTTGTTTTTTGAAATTGAGAAAATTATCAAAGCCCACAATCCGACAGGTTTCTTATTAGAAAATGTGCGGGGTTTGACCAGTCACGATGGCGGAAGAACTTTTCAAACCATCGTCAAGGCTTTATCCGAATTGGGATATGGAGTCCGTTATTTATTGTTAAATAGCAGCAATTTTAACGTCCCTCAAAATCGAGTTAGAATTTACCTTCTCGGATTGAAAGGACAAACGCCCAACTTGACTTTGCAATCAGACAAGGGGGCGGCGGATTCTCACGCTTTCAAACAAATCGGAATTCAGGGTAATCTTTTTCGGCAATATTTCCAGTTCAAAACAGTCAAAGATATCTTAGAAGAAGAAGCCGATCGCAAATATTTTTGCTCCGCCGAATTTACCCAAATGTTGGGCAAAGCGATTGGGGGCAACTGGCAAAAGTTAAATGGTGTCAGGCTGATCGACTTCCGGGGCGGAAATTCCCTTCACTCCTGGCATTTGGGAATTAAAGGCGAGTGCAGCGAAGCCGAAAGAAACTTCATGAATTTACTGATTGCTAATCGCAGAAAAAAGTCATTTGGGAGCCACAAAGATGGCAAAAGTTTAACATTAGAACAAATCAAAACTTTTTATTTTAAACCCGACTTGGCATCGATTATCGATGGTTTGCTTCACAAAAAATACCTCAAAGAAAAGGGCGGAAAATACAGCCCGGTTTGCGGAAATATGTCCTTTGAAGTGTTCAAATTTTTAGATCCCGAAAGTATTTCGATTACCTTGACCAGTTCCGACGCGCACAGATTGGGAATTGTCGCCAACAATCAGCCGAGGAGAATCACCCCCAGAGAATGTGCCCGGTTGCAAGGATTTCCGGATGGGTATCGACTCCACCCGGATGATTCTGCCGCCTATCGGCAATTGGGAAATGCCGTCACTGTCCCCGTCGTCAAGGAAGTCATGCTGGATTACTTGAAAAATAATTGGAGTCAATTGAACCGAGGGAAGAGATGGCAAAACTCCCCCCGAGAAATAGCCGCGATTCTCTAAACTGAAAGCCGATCGCCCGAACCTACCCGGACGAAAAAATCGGCGATCGCATCAGCAATTTCCGGCCCGTTGACATCCAACGTCATGACATGGCTGGACTCGTCGAACCAGCGCACCTCTAACTTCCCGTTGACTTGCGATCGCACCCAATCCATCACCACCGGATCGATCAGGCGATCGCGGTGAGAATGAACGGCAAAAACCGGACAGGTAATCTGCGATAAATTTTGTCGCGCCGTGCGAGCCAACTGTTGCAGCGCCAATCCCGCCTTAGTATTTTCAAACAAATAAATCGGGTTGTCGAACCGTTGCGCTTTCGTGTTCAAAGAAATATTGAACCGCCCCAAAAGCGCCAACAAAAACACCGCCCTCGGGGGCAATTTTAAAGCCGGAGCCGTCACCGCGCAGGCATCAACCCGGCCCTCCGCCGCCATCTGCAAAGCGATCGCGCCCCCCATCGAATGGCCGAATAGGCCCACAAAATCGTACCGCGATCGCGCCTCGGCAATTTCCGACCGCACCGCCTCCAATATCCTCTCCGCAGTCATCCGGGAGAAAAATAACTTCTGATCGGTTAGTTTTGCATAGCCGTGTCCCGGCAAGAGCGTCCCCGCGCCGTCAAACCCCCGCCGCCGACAGGCTTCGGCGATCGGCCGCACCTCGAAGGGACTAGCCGTGAACCCGTGCAGGCACAAAATCACCCCGTCGGACCCGGATTCGGATCGGAACCAGAACGGGGCGCCTCGTTCCCAGATTTTGCCGCGAAATTCCTCGGGGAGGGGGGCAAATCCCGAGAAATAGGGGGGGGATTGAACCGGCTGCTTGAAACTCATAAAAACTCGTTTGCAAATCTCCGAGAATATTATGAGCAATTTCGACAATTTCGGCGATCGGTGTGACCACACGTCCCCCATCTGTGGCAACCTAATCATAAAGAGCGATCGAATTTAAAACGCGACTACCGCAAAAAACCTTCAGATCATGCAAACCCTGCCCATTCCAACCCAACCCACACCCGCCGACGCCGGCATTGACACCGTGATTCACCGCCGCCAAACCCGCCCCGTCCGGGTCGGAAACGTCACCATCGGCGGCGGACACCCCGTGGTAGTCCAGTCCATGATCAACGAAGACACGATGGATATCGAGGGGTCTGTCGCCTCCATCCGCCGCCTCCACGAAATGGGCTGCGAAATCGTCCGCGTCACGGTTCCGAGTATCGGCCACGCCAAAGCGGTGGAAAAAATCAAGCAAAAATTAGCCGAAACCTACCAACCCGTCCCCCTGGTCGCCGACGTCCACCACAACGGCCTGAAAATCGCCCTGGAAGTCGCCAAAACCGTCGATAAGGTGCGAATCAACCCCGGATTATACGTCTTTGAAAAGCCGAAAGCCGATCGCCAAGAATACACCCAAGCCGAATTCGACGAAATCGGCGAAAAAATTCGCGAAACCCTCAAACCCCTGGTCATTTCCCTGCGCGACCAGGACAAAGCCATGCGGATCGGCGTCAACCACGGTTCCCTCGCCGAACGGATGCTATTCACCTACGGCGACACCCCGGAGGGTATGGTCGAATCAGCCTTAGAATTTATCCGCATCTGCGAATCGTTGGATTTCCGGAATTTGGTCATCTCCCTGAAAGCCTCCCGCGTCCCCGTCATGCTGGCTGCCTACCGCCTGATGGCCAAGCGCATGGACGAATTGGGCATGGACTACCCCCTGCACCTGGGCGTCACCGAAGCCGGGGATGGAGAATACGGCCGCATCAAGTCCACCGCCGGCATCGGGACGCTCCTGGCCGAGGGCATCGGCGACACTATCCGCGTCTCCCTCACCGAGGCCCCGGAAAAGGAAATTCCCGTCTGTTACAGCATCCTGCAAGCCCTGGGACTACGGAAAACGATGGTGGAGTACGTCGCCTGTCCCTCCTGCGGCCGCACCTTATTTAATTTGGAAGATGTCCTCCACAAAGTCCGGGAAGCCACCCAACACCTCACCGGACTCGATATCGCCGTCATGGGATGTATCGTCAACGGTCCGGGGGAAATGGCTGATGCGGATTACGGCTACGTCGGCAAACAACCGGGCTATATTTCCCTCTACCGGGGCCGGGAAGAAATTAAAAAGGTTCCCGAAGATCGGGGAGTTGAAGAATTGATTAATTTGATCAAAGCCGATGGACGCTGGGTCGATCCTTAATCAATAACGTGGGAGGAAACTCCCCAGCCCAGGGAAATCTCAAATCTCAAATCAGGGCGCAAGCCTGGCGCCCTGATTGAAATTCCCCGTACCCCACACCCAAATTCTCTGTGTTACAGTGGGCTTAGTATTTGCAGTCTTCTCTTCCGGTTCAGCAGATCCATGATTATATCAAGAAGTGGGCTTGTCATAGGTGCAACGGCAGTGATGCTGACCGCTGTTGCCGTTGCGGGCGCCGGCATACATCTCTCCAGCCAAGCATCGTTTCGGGAAAGCCCGAAGGAATTGATCGATGAAGTTTGGCAAATTATTGAAAAAAACTACGTTGACGGGACCTTTAACCAAGTCGATTGGAAGGAGGTCCGCAATGAGTATCTCAACCGGGACTACACCAGCGACGAACAAGCCTACGAAGCGATCCGTGAGATGCTCGACAAGCTCGATGATCCCTACACCCGCTTCATGGACCCGGAAGAGTTCCAGAATATGCAGATCGACACGTCGGGGGAACTGACGGGGGTGGGGATTCAACTCACCCAGGACGAGGACACCGACAAGTTGATCGTGATTTCGCCCATCGAGGATTCTCCGGCCTTTGAAGCCGGGGTGCAAGCCCAGGATATCATCACCGAAATCGACGGCCGCAGCACGAAGGGGATGGATATTAATGAGGCGGTGAAGTTGATTCGGGGGCCGGTGGGGACTCAAGTGACGCTGAAAGTCCTGCGGGGAAATCGGGAAATGGAGTTTCCCATTACCCGCGCCAAAATTGAAATTCACCCGGTCCGTCACTCTAAGAAGGATTCGCCGATGGGAGAGGTGGGTTACATCCGCCTCAACACCTTCAGCGCCAACGCGGCGGAGGAAATGCGGGAGGCGATCGAGGATCTTGAAGGTCAGAATGTCTCGGGTTACATTTTAGATCTGCGATCGAATCCCGGCGGCCTGCTTTACGCGAGTATCGAAATTGCCCGGATGTGGCTGGAGCAGGGGGATATCGTCTCGACGGTGAACCGCCAGGGGGAAATGGATCGCCAGCGGGCTAACAATCGGGCGCTGACGGACAAGCCGGTGGTGGTTCTGGTGGACGGCGGTTCGGCCAGCGCCAGCGAGATTTTGTCCGGGGCATTGCAGGACAACGATCGCGCCGTTGTGGTGGGGACGAAGACCTTCGGCAAAGGCCTGGTGCAGTC
This sequence comes from Limnospira sp., assembly GCA_050045915.1. Taxonomy (GTDB): domain Bacteria; phylum Cyanobacteriota; class Cyanobacteriia; order Cyanobacteriales; family Microcoleaceae; genus Limnospira. Next base: position 59,174 of record JBNGCR010000004.1, on the reverse strand, counting down.
CGTCCGGGGCGTCGGTCAGGGGTCAGGTCTGGCCGTGACGATCGCCAAATATTTCACCCCCAGCGGCCGGGATATCAACCACGAGGGGATCGTGCCGGACGTGACCATCGAGCTGACGGAAGATCAGCGGGACACCCTGCGGGAAAATCGCGACCAAATCGGCACCGCCGACGATCCCCAGTACGCCAAAGCCTTGGAAGTGCTCGCCCAGGAGATCGCCAAGACCCGAAATGATACGGCGATTTCCCAGTAACGTTATTGGGGCCGGCACTGGCCTGCCCGGATCAGCCCCACCCGGCGGGCGATCGCTTCCCCGGAAGAGTCGAACGAACCCCAGCATTTCACGATGTCGGGGTCTTCTGTTTTCGGATCGACCCGATCGCCGGAAAGGATATCGCAGGTTCCGGCGGGGCGCTTGACAATATAAAAGTTTTGTGGTAAAGGCATGGGATGCGATCGGCGGGGGATGGAGTCCCCGCCTCAATTCTAGCGGTACAAAAATTCGCCGGCGGGAGCAACGGGGGTATCCTGCAATAAGCTGGGCTGAGTCAGAATGGACGTGTTGTAGGGGTTGATCAGGTCGGGGGTGCGGATGACGCGATCGCTCGACGTCTGTTCGAGCATCGCCTCCCGGTGCAAATCGTTCAACCGTCGGGCATCGTCGGTGAGCAGGGTTTCGGGAAAGCCGTTGATACCGTTGGGCCAGGGGTAACTCACCCCCAGAAAAACCGACAACTGTCTCATCAGCGATTGATTTTTCAACGCATTCCCGGAACTGCGGGTGGCGGCGCGGTTGAACTCTTCCGCAAAAGGTTGGAAGCGAGTATTATCCTGGGCTCGGGCTGCCCCCACCCAAACGGTCGAGGCGATCGCCACCCCCAACACTCCGCTGAAGCTTCGTAACATTCTCTTCATAGGATTGACCTCGATGAATCGGTTTAATCTTAACCTGATTTTCCATCTGAGAATGCAACACCGATAGGGAACTCCCCCGCCGGTGTAGGATCGGATTGGGCGATCAACCCAACTTCAGTCAATTTGCCCTTCATTATGATCGATCAATCTTCAACTTTGAATCCGGCGAGAGCCCCCTTGGATACCCTGCGCCCCTGGCTACTGGATCTGTTTTGTCAGCGAGCTTATCGGGAAGGAGATTTCGTCCTCTCCTCCGGACAGCGCAGCTCCTACTACATTAACGGCAAACAAGTCACCCTCCACCCCCTCGGTGCCGTCGCCATCGCCCGCCTACTGTTCGCCTTGCTGCCCCCCGACACCGAAGCCGTCGCCGGACTTACCCTCGGTGCCGACCCCATCGTGTCCGCCGTCAGCGTGATTTCCGCCTACGAAAATCGCCCCATCCCCGCCCTGATTATCCGCAAAGAAGCCAAGGGACACGGGACTCAGGCTTACATCGAAGGGCCAGAACTCTCCCCCGGTGCCCAAGTGGTGGTTCTCGAAGATGTCGTCACCACCGGACAATCAGCCTTGAAAGCGGTGAAACGGCTGCAGGATGCCGGGTACGCCGTCGATCGCGCCATCGCCTTGGTCGATCGCAACCAGGGGGGGGCGCAACTCTACCGGGAAGCCGGACTCGAGTTCGAGTCCCTCTACACCATCGAAGAACTCCGAACTCGTTACGGGACTTTGATGCGATCGACACCCGAACCCCAGGGTTAGTCACAGGGGAAAGAAACTCCCAACCCAAATCGTGAGGCCTGGGAATCCCCGTCCGTTGACGGCGGGGAAGCCGAGTTTTTGTGTCAATCCCCTCGAATCGCCGGTCCGATCAGCAAAAATTTCGGAAATTTGGGCTCGGATTTATAAGTTTCTTATTTTTGATTGCTAACTTGAAATTCGGACCCTGATATGTAACTCGGCCCACCCAAACAGAACTGGTACCGGCTTTGAGGAGTGCGAGAGGGTTCTGGCGAGAGTCATCCTTTCCCGGAACCCATTTCGCCTTCTCAACGCCAGACGCTCCCACAGATATGATCTATCTTAGGGGAGTACAAGCGAAGGGGAGGCCGAGTTTTTTTTGTCTATCCCCTCGAATCGCCAGTCCCATCAGCAAAAATTTCGGAAATTTTGCCTCGGATTTATAAGTTTCTTATTTTTGGTTGCTAACTTGAAATTCGGACCCTGATATGTAACTCAGTCTACCCATACGGAACTGGTACCGGCTTTAAGGAACGCGATGAGGTGGGAAGTTTTCTCTTCCCAAACCCGTGAGCGACCTGAGCAATCCAAACACTTGAGAATTTTGACAATTCCTGGTGAGTTGGGAAAAATGGGAGCCTGAGTTTTTTTTATCATTCATTTCGAGTGGGCTTGTCGCATCTGTTTGACTTGCCGTCGCAGGTGCGATCGCTCGATCCGGGCGATCGCGCGGGTCACGAGTTCCGGGCCAATAATGGGTTTGGTGATAAAATCGTCGGCCCCGGCTTCAAAGACTTTTTCGATCAGCGTGGGATCTTGATGGGCGGTCACGACCAAAATCGGCAGTTCTTCCCAGCTCGGATCTTGGCGGACGACCCGGCACAGCTCGATACCGGTATAAGTCGGCATTTGCAAGTCCAAAATCAACAAATCCGGGAGGGTTTGGGTCAGCACCTGCCAGAACCGATCCGGCTCCTGTAAGCCGACGATCTCAAATCCCCAGGGGTCGAGGATTTTGTGGAGAATCCCCAAACTCACCGGGTCGTCATCGACGATCAGGATGCGGGAATCGGGACTTTGGAACTCAGGAAGTACCTGGCCGATGGTTTCAAAGACGGACTGGGGGGCGATAGGTTTGTGGAGGAAGCGCCGCGCCCCCAAACGGGCTGACATGATGCGTTCCGAGAGATTGTCCTCGCAGGTGAAAATTAAAATGGGAATGTCGGGGAATCGCTCCGAGAGTTCCTGGAGCAAGTGGAATCCGCCTTCATCTGGATCGGATAAATTCGGGTCGAGGAGGATGGCATCAGGGAGCGATCGCGCCAAGACTTTTCGGGTTTCGGCAGGGGTGGAAACCACTTCAATTTTCAAGTTCCAGGCGATCGCCTCCCGTTTGAGTTCTTCAGCCCCGGCGCGATCGCTGTCGATGAGCAGAATTTGATGGTAAGCTCCGCTACGTTCGGGGGTGAGAGGCCGGGGAGGTTGCCGGAGTTCTTCCCGCAATTGGGCGATGTGTCCGTCGAGATCGTCCAAGTCCGTGGCGGTATGGTGCGGACTCCCGAGGTGGATTTCCATCGCCCGAGCCAATTCCGAGCCGCGTTCGTAGCCGAAGGTACCCAACCCCCCCGCCAACTTGTGGGCGATTTCCCGGGCCTTTCGGCGGTCTGGCTCGGCGAGGGACTTCGAGTCCGCACCCGAGAGGCTCGACTCCAACTCGTCGAGTTGTTCGACGAAAGAATCCCGATATCGGGCGATCGTCTGCTCGACGCGAGTCAGGGGAGATCCGGACGGGGACTCGGACTCCAGCAAAGTGGGGGCGCCCTCAGCCGGTGGCAAATTCAGCCGGTAGCCGATGCCGTAGATCGTTTCGATCGGATCGACGGGCATCCCGGCTTCCTTGAGCGTCCGTCGCAGGTCTTTAATTAAGTTCGTGACCGCATTTTCGCTGGGTTCATTGTCGAAGGACCAGAGGCGATCGATGATGGCTTGACGGCTGAAAATCCGCTGGGGATTTTGTAAAAAAAGGATGAGCAGATTGTAAGCTTTGGGCTTGATGGCGACCCGCCGTTCTCCGTAGCGAACTTCCGCGGCCGTCTGATTGACTTCCAACCGTTCCCAAGTCAACTTGATCGGGTTCGCTGGCGCATTTCCCCGCCGCAACAACGCTCGAATTCGCGCCAAAAGTTGGGAGGGATTGTAGGGTTTGGAAACGAAGTCATCGGCCCCCGCATCCAATCCGGTAATAATATCCTCGTCGAGGTTACGGACGGTCAGGAGAAGGATGGGTTTCTGGAAGCCTTTGGCGCGAAGTTGACGGCAAATTTCCGGCCCATCCATCCCCGGCAGCATCCAGTCGAGAACCACCAAATCGTAGTTCCAATCCAAAGCCAGTTCCAACCCCGTCGGTCCGTCCACGGCGAGATCGACGATGTAATGATAGGCTTTCAATTCTTCTACCAAAGGGGCGATAGTCGGAGTATCATCTTCTACAATCAAAATTTTCATAAAGGGTTATTTGATCGCCAAAACAGTCGAGCCGGAGGAGCGTGAATCGAGAGATTCGGCAACCGCTCTGCCTTTCGATACGAGGAAGGAAAGTGGGCGGAATAAAATTCCAAACATTGGTGATTTCTAATGGTCGGCTCTCTCGACCGTTCCGGGACGGAACCGACTTTCAAGGAAATGGGATGGATGGCAACATCGATATCGAAGCTGCGATCGCCCCTAAATTGGACTGAGGATTGACCCCAAAAAGGCGGTAGATGGGAAAATCGATTAGGGGTCGAGAGAGATGTTACCATCTCCCTCTCCCATTCTCCAGCCGTGCATGAGACTTTCACCTCACACGGCTCCTAGTTCAGTCGTCTCGTTGTCATGAGTACGACTCTTGCTTTGACTACCATCTATTGCAGTCTTGGCATCGTGACAGTGACGGTGCAGCAATTGGAGGTTTTTGTAATCATCCTTTCCGCCTAGGCATCTAGGGATGATGTGGTGCGTCCCTTATATCGATCCAAGGGGATGGAAGCCTTACCAGGAAGTTATTTCAAGCATTTCAGCCCTATTTCATTCCCGAACGAATCGCACGATTAATTCTTATTTTATCGCATGATGTGTGAAGATTCAGAAGGTCGCTACGGTGCCGCGATCGCCGATCAAGAGTCGATATTGGGAGGTCGTGCAGGAGGCATCGGCCGTCAGTTGTCAGCCCTCAGCTCAAGCCGCCGTGTTGCCTTTGGGCCAGGTTCTAAAGAGACGGGGCTACCCGGTTCCCGAATGACTTTCGTGTTCGACCCGACCCGAGCTCAGATGACGCGACAGATGAAATTAAATGTCGCCCAGGCATTCACATCCAAGGCCAGATTGTCGGTGGAAATTCCGCTCCGCTTGACCCCGAGTTGGCTGGCCCGTGCCAAATCTTCCAAAACCGCCCGGGACACCTCCAGGGGGTTGGCGAGAAATTGGAGCCGAAATTTACGAGGATTGCCGCTATCTTTGAGGCCGCGACCGATCGCCTTCACCGTCTGAGTGAAGGGGTAGTGGCTGACGATGACGTAAGTTTCCGTCAGTCCGGCCGGACCCCGGACGAGTTCTCCGAGCAGCATATCAGGGGAGGCATCGCTATTGAGGCTGCTGGTCGGAGGGATATTGAGGGTTTTTCCCGGTTCGACCCGCTGCTGTCGGGGCAGGGTGTCAGCACTCTCTTCGGACATCGAAACCGGCGGGAGAGTGGCGTCGTAAACGTAGGGTTGGCCGCGGGTGTCCAAAAGAAACAGGATGAAATAAAGGGGCAGATCGCCGTTATTTTGGAGTTGCATCTGGATGCGGCTGTCGGCGGGCAAGGTGGGAATCCCGAAATTCTCGGAACGGGCGGTGGCAGACCCGGTCAGAGTCCCCGCGATCGCCATCGAGCCGGAACCCCCGCCCCCATCGGTTTGGGGAGTTTCCCGCTTGGCAACCGCCCGGGCCTGGGGAGACAACATCGCCAAAGTCACTTTCGCCCGTATCAAACGGGAGCGATCGTTTTCCGTGAGTTGCAGCAGCTTGGTCGCCAGCCGCGTTTTCAGGTGGGGGATCAGGCGTCCGACGGCGACTTTCACCGCTTCCCCCCCCTCCCCGGCGGTGTCGGGGATCAACACCTGGCCGGCGGAAAAGAGGCCGTAGTGGCCCTGAAATAGGGACATCAGGGGGGCGGTGGGACTCTGGGCGATGGTGGTGTCTCGCACCCGACTCAACAGGTAGTCGATAAACTGTTCCTCACCGGCAATGGAGACTTCGGGGATGGTTGAAAAGGCGCTAGTGGCGTCCACCCGCTCGATGCGGTCGAGTTTGGGGTCGAGGCCGATTTTCAAACTGACGTTGCGGGGTACAATCCGAATCGCCTCCCGAACCAACTGTCGCGGCTGGATGGGGGGGGTGGGGAGGCCGAGGGATTCCAACAGTTGCAGTTCGGCAGTCGCCCGCAGCCCGTTGCGGGAGCGAATTTGCAGGCGGGGTCGCAGGTTCTCCGGTGTCGCCGGAGGTTCGGAAATAACGGTGAATAGGGAATTGACGGTGTCCGCTTTCAGGACAGCGGGGGGCAATCCGGCTAACAGCAGCCGGGCGGTTTTGCCCCCATCTTCCACGGCGGTAATGGTTCCGTCGGCGGGGGGGGACTTCAGTGGCAGGGCGGAGATGCCGGATTCTTTGGAGTCCGGAGCGGGGAGTTTTTGTCGCAGTTGGGGCTGTTGGCTCAGACCGGTCACTCGCTCCACCCCGCCGGCGACGCGGCCGAGGCTGTCTTTGAGGTCGGAAGCCGCCGTGACGTTCCACAGGGTTTGGGTGAGGGCGTAGGTGAACAAACCGGCACTGAATCCCCCCCAGGTGGTTTCAGTGGCCACTTGGGAGGATTTGGCGGCGCTCAGGACCAGACCGGGAAGTTCTCCGGGGCGTCGCTGTTCGAGTTGTTCGGGGGCCAGGGAGTTGCGATCGAGGAGTTGGGCGAGGGAGTCCCGTTCCGCTTCGCCAATTGTGCCCGTGGCCGGTCCGGCAGCCGATCGCACCCGCAGCAAGCCTTGTCGGGGATGGCCGGGGTAGGCATAGCTGGTGTCGAGGACGGTGACAACGTTCCCCGTGGGGAGGGATCGCAGCAGTAGCCACAGAGTATCTTCCATCAAATCGTTGAGGGGTTCGTCGTCGGCGAGGGTGACATCCACGGGAATCAGGGAGTGTCGCACCGATGCGCCCTTCGAGGCGGGGTTGCGGGGGGGCAGGGAACTGCCGTAGCCACTGAAGTGAAACACCACCAAATCCCCAGGTCGCGCCTGTTGGATGAGGTGGTCTGTAAAGCCGGCTTCGATATTTTCTCGGGTGGCTTTGTTGTCGGTGAGGGTGAGGATGTCGGTGGCCTGGAAACCGAATCGGCTGATCAACAGTTCCCGCTGTAGCTCTACGTCTGTGACGCACCCCGACAGGGGTTTGACCGTCCGGGTTTCGGCCGTCGGATATTTGTTGATGCCGACGAGGAGGGCCAGTTTCCGGCCTGTCGGATCAGCTAAGGCCCGTCGGTAGCGATCGCTCAACTGCCACCACGCCGTTTCGCCCATTCCCAAAGCGGCCAGCGCCACGCCGGAGCGTTGTAAAAATTCCCGTCGCTTTAATCCCATGATTGACTTCCTAACCTGCTTTGTAAAACTGACACAACACGGTATAAATCCGTATTACTGTTTACTTCCTGCGTCAACCCGGACTGTTGGCCGCACCCGGTCAATCGTTACCGCAATGGGTGCAACAACGCTAGACTCGCTCTGAGAGTAGCATCGAATCTTTGAGAGATCCACAGTTAGAGCAGTCCGGCGAGGTGAATGGTGGCGGACTCGATCGCCCCACTCAGCCGACCCTTTGATCGTACTGCGTTCCGGGCGATCGCGGATCGGCGGTGTTTCGCCCCGACCGGCTCCGAATCGCGACCGCCCCGGTTCCGGACGCGGAATCGCGCCACCCATTTAGCTTCCGACTTTCACCCGCATCGCTTTCACCAATTCCGCCGCCACTTCCGGACGGGAAAATTCGCCCGGTGGCATCTCGCCCCGACGGAGCATCTCCCGAACCTTCGTCCCCGACAGGTGGATGCGCTGTTCTGGGTCGCTGGGGCTGGTTTTGTTGGTCGCCATGCCTCCGGTCAAGGTGCAGTAAAAGGCGTGTTCAAACTTCATCGGCACGATTCCCAACTCTCCCGGTTCAAACTCGTCGAAGATGTGCTGGGCATCGTAGGTTCCGTAATAGTCCCCTACGCCGGCGTGATCTCGCCCGACGATAAAGTGGGTGCACCCGTAATTTTTGCGGACGAGGGCGTGGAAGATCGCCTCCCGGGGTCCGGCGTAGCGCATGGCAGCGGGGTTGATCGCCAAAATGACCCGGTTTTTCGGATAGTAGCGCTCGATCAAGATTTCGTAGCAGCGCATCCGCACGTCGGCGGGGATGTCGTCGGATTTGGTGGCACCGACAAGGGGGTGCAGGAACAAACCGTCAACGGTTTCCAGGGCGCACTTTTGAATGTACTCGTGGGCGCGGTGGATGGGGTTGCGGGTTTGGAACCCAACGATGGTTTTCCACTCCCGTTCCCGGAACAGCAGGCGGCTGTCGGCCGGGTCGATTTGATAGCTCGGGAACAGGGGATGGGAATGGCGTTCGAGCAACCAAACCGGACCGGCTAGGTTCACCGGCCCTTGTTGGTGGACGACTTTGACGCCGGGGTGGTTGGTGTCGTTGGTGCGGTAGACGTGGATGGCTTCGAGTTCTTTATCGTAGGTGTATTTTTGGGTCAGTTCCAGGACACCGACGAATTGTCCTTCGGGGGAGTCGAGGCGGACCCAACTGCCTTCGGATAGGGCGTCGGCCTGTTCTTCGGAGACGGAGAGGGTGATGGGAATCGACCAGGGGAGTCCGTCGCTCAAACGCATATCGTTGACGACACTGGTATAGTCCGCCTGTTCCATAAAGCCGGTTAGGGGACTGAACCCGCCGATCGCGATCAGTTCCAAGTCGGAGAGCGATCGCGCGTCGAGCTGCACTCGCGGCAGGGCGTCGGCTTTTTCGATGAGTTCCTTCCGCTGTTCGGCAGTGGCGATCCGATTGATGAGCTGTCCGCCGTGGGGCGCGATAGCATCTTGATGCTGAGTCAAGGTGACCTCTTTGGGGGTAACGACAGAATCAAATTATTAAGTTTTTCTAACCTTCTATCTTACCCCGTCCGGCGATCGGTTTCGTTCCACCCGGCGGCGCGTCGGAGAAATTGGGCCGTCAGGAGCCGTCGCGGCGATCGGGGAGGACGATTTCGGCCGGCGGGCCGGGAACATTTGCCGGGGCAAATCGATCTTTAAATTAACCGGTGGGATTGACAAAAATCCGCGATCGTGCAGAGGAAAAAGGAACCGGATTTTTGGCGGGTCTAACGAGGATAAAATTCCCCCACTTTGGTGAGGCCCAACCCGGAAACTCTCCTCCATAATAGAAGTATTGGGGAGCAAATTCATCCGACTTTATGGAGATACCGAAAATGAAACGCACTTTGGCTCTCGCGACATTGGTTCTGGCTGGTGGGTTCGCCCTTCCGGCGATCGCGATCGCTTTCCCGACCTCGCCAGTTCGAGAAACGGGCACTTCGGGAATGGAGGAATTCTCAATCGCCGATCGCCGATCCGATCGCGATTACAAAAACCGCTTCGAGCGGGATTTTGACGAGTACCGCCAACGACGACACGAGCAGCTCGAACGGGAAATGCGGGACGAGATGAACAAACCCCACAATCAGCGCCTTTCCCAAAGTCAAAAAGAGCGGGTCATTCGGGAGGCTCACGATGCCTTAGATCGCCAACTCGACCGCGAGAAAAAGGACTGGGAAAAACGGTACAAAGACCGCTACGACCGGGACGATCGGGATAACCGCTATGACCGCTATGACCGCTATGACCGCTACGACCGCTACGACCGGTTTGATAGAGGTGGGAATCGAAACAATCCCTACGACCGCTACAATCGCTACAACCGATAGAGATAGAACAGTGAAATCATTCGTAAAAATCTTTCGCCTCAGAGTCCCCAAGATTGGGGGTTTGGGGGCTAGATCATTTAAAAATGGTTTCCGGTTGCTATAGCAGTGAAATCATTTGTCAAAATCTTTCGGCTCCGAGTCCCCCAGAATTGGAGGGTTGGGGGGCTATAGCCTTTTCCAATGATTAAAGAATTGCTATAGCCAAAAAAAAAGGGGGGGAAAGGACTCAGCCCTTTCCCCTTGCCAACATCCGACATCCCATCGGAGTCAGTCCGGGTTCCAAACCCGATCCGCCGGACCTCAGACGAACAACAGTTTAACCGTCCGCAGCTTCCTCAGACTCCGCCTGCTGATAGGCTTGAGACGTTTTCTCCCGGTCCAACTTGAGAATTAGCACCCCCAGGGGTGGCAGGCACAAGTCAATGGAGTGGGAATAGTTGTGGAACCACCACTCGTCCGTCCACTTACCGCCCAAATTCCCCATGTTGCTGCCGCCGTATTCCCCGGAGTCGCTGTTAAACAATTCCGTATAGAAGCCCGGTTCCGGAACCCCTACCCGGTAATGGCTGTGGGGTTGGGGCGTAAAGTTGCACACCACCACCACAAATTCGTCCGTATCCTTGGCGCGGCGAATGAAAGAGACGACACTGTGGCGGTTGTCGCTACAGTCAACCCACTGGAACCCCTCCTCGGAAAAATCATTTTCGTACAGGGCCGGCTCGTTGCGGTAGAGGGCATTGACATCCTTGAAAAAGCGCTTGATGCCCTGGTGTGTCGGGAATTGCAGCATTTCCCACTCCAGAGTTCCCCAGGCGTTCCACTCCTTCCACTGGGCGAACTCCATCCCCATGAAAATAGTCTTCTTGCCGGGATGGGTAAACATATAGGTGAACAGCGCCCGGACGTTGGCAAATTTTTGCCAGTCATCCCCCGGCATTTTGCCCAATATATTGCTCTTGCCGTGGACTACCTCATCGTGGGACAGGGCCAACATGAAGTTTTCGCTGTGGTGGTACCAGATGCTGAACGTGACGTTATTTTGGTGGAACTGGCGGAACCAGGGGTCCATGTGGAAGTAGTCCAACATATCGTGCATCCAACCCATGTTCCACTTCAGGTTGAAGCCCAAACCGCCGACGTAGGTAGGCCAGGACACCATCGGCCAGGAGGTGGACTCTTCTGCGATGGAGAGGATACCGGGGAAGTAACTGAAAATGACGTGATTGGTTTGGCGGATGAAATCGGCCCCCTCGATATTTTCGCAGCCACCATACTGATTGGCGACCCACTCCCCGTCTTCCCGGCAGTAGTTGAGGTAGAGGATGGAGGCCACCGCATCGACGCGGATGCCGTCGATGTGGTACTTGTCGAACCAGAACAGGGCATTGGAAACCAGGAAGTTTCGGACTTCGTTGCGGGAATAGTTGAAAACCAGGGTTCCCCAACCCTTGTGTTCGCCCTTGCGGGGGTCGCCGTGTTCATAGAGGTGGGTGCCGTCGAAGAACGCCAACCCGTGGCCGTCTTTGGGAAAGTGGCCGGGTACCCAGTCCACGATAACGCCGATGCCATGTTGGTGGCATTGGTCTACAAAATACATAAAATCTTCGGGGGTGCCGAAGCGGGAGGTGGGGGCGTAGTAGCCCGTCACCTGGTAGCCCCAGGAACCATCGAAGGGGTGTTCGGCGACGGGGAGCAGTTCGATGTGGGTGAAGCCGAGTTCCTTGACGTAGGGGATGAGGCGGTCAGCCAGCTCCCGGTAGGTGAGGAAGCGGCTGCCCGGATCGAGTTCTACGGCTTGAACGGCGGGTTCGATGCTGCCGTCAGGCAGTTGGTGGGGTTCGGAAAAGGCGGCGCGATTCCAAGAGCCCAGGTGGCACTCGTAGACGGAGATGGGGTGCACGAGGGGGTCGTTGTGGCGGCGCTGTTCCATCCACTCTTCATCGTTCCAGGTGTAGTTGTCTAACTCGGCGACGATGGAGGCGGTTTTGGGGCGGATTTCTTGTTGGAAGCCGTAGGGGTCGGATTTTTCGTAGATGTGGCCGTCGAAGTTTTTGATCTCGTATTTATAGGGTTCCCCGACGCCGATTTCGGGGATGAACAGTTCCCAGACGCCGTTGCCGAATTTCCGCATCTGGTGTTTGCGGCCGTCCCAGTGGTTGAAGTTTCCGAGCACGGAGACGTTGCGGGCGCTCGGGGCCCAGACGGCGAAGTAGACTCCGTCAACGCCGTTGAGGTTCATGGTGTGGGCGCCGAGTTTTTCATAAATACGGTGGTGGTTGCCTTCGCTGAATAGGTGGATGTCGAAGTCGGTCAGTTTGGGGGAGCGGAAGGCGTAGGGGTCGTAGATGACGCGCTCGTGTTCCCCTTCTTTGTAGCGGAGTTGATAGTTGCTCAGTTCCGGGATGTCGAGGATGCACTCGAAGAAGTGCGGGTTATGGACCGAGTGCATGGGGTATTCTTTCCGATCTTCGGGCAAAATGACCCACGCCGCATCAGCGTTTGGGAGATAAGCTCGGAGAGCCCAAACGGTCTGCCCATCTTTTTCAATTTGATGGGGGCCGAGAACTTCAAAGGGATTGTGGTGATGGTTCCAAACAATTCTGTCGATCTGATCTAATGCGATGGTCATGGGTCTCAAATGCTCTACAACAAAGAGATTACTAAAGAACGAATGTATCAGAATACTTAAATTCTTTGACGGTTTGTTTGTATCTTTGTGGATATCAAACTTTTGAACATACGGATAGTTATGGGGATTTTAGGGGGGCACCCTATTTTTCATCCGGGAGGGATGAAATACCCACTGGGAAGCAGTCTTGGGTCTTTTGACCTTTTGCGTACTATCCCCAACGAATCGCATATTTAACACAAGTATACAAAGCGCGGTGAAAGTTGGGGCATTCTGAGGCGATCGATTTTGAGAGGCTCCGGGATGCGGGGCGGTGGGGGCGAGACAGCGGTGAATTTTTGGGGAAGTTCGGCGGATGGGTGAGGGCGGGGTTTCGATCGCGCGACGGCCTCGCCCGGAGACCGTTTAATTTCCGACGGGCGGGTGATAGCATTGGATTGTTCTTACGATGCTTGGCGAGGGGTTAAGCGGCTGCTCCCCGAGGACCCAAGAATCCCCGTCCCTTGAGGGCGGGGAGGATGTCCAGTTAATTTGAGGTATGAGTGATGACGGTTGCCTTCAAACCCCGCCGCCCCACCAAACGGATCGAGGCGAATCCCTTCGTGCCGTCTCGGACTCCGAACAATGTCATTCCTTTCAGTCGCAACCATCAGAAGCCGACGCTCATCCCCGACCCCTACGGCGTCAGACCGCCGGCGACGACGGTTGAGGTAAGCCCGAGGCGGGTGGAGGTGTTGCCGCCCCTCCGACAGGAGCGGCCCGGGTGGCTCAAATCCCTTTCGACGCTACATCGACTCTCTTCGGTGGTGACGGGCTTGCTGGTGGGGACGACCCTCACGTTTTATGGAATGACGGTTTACAGCGAATCTCGCTGGACGCGGGAATATCCCCAATTGGAAAATCTGCGCCGCCAGGAACAACAGCTTCGCACGGCCAAGGAAGTCCTCAAGCATACGATCGTAGAATCGGCAGAAGATCCGGAGGGGGGCTTGGCTGTCCCCAATCCCGATGATATGATTTACATCCAGCCGGCTCCCTTGCGTCCGGCGGTTTCGCCCGAACCCGCAACGACTTTGAATCCCCTCTGGTCTCCGACTTCGGAGACGAACCGACCGCTGGCCTATTGAGTGGGCGCCCGGCAATGCGGAACATTTGGGGCGATCGCGTCAACTCCAGCATCAACAGGGGGTGTAATGGCTCATGGCTTCTTCTGACTATTCGTCCGGTTCTCCGAGCCCAAATCGGCGCAACCCGAATCCTCTCCCGGTGGGGCGACCTCGCTCCGGTCCGATCCCCAAATTTGAGGTGCGGCAACAACCGCCCCGACCGGCTTCCGGAACCTCGAAATGTATCCCCCTCCGCCTCTATTTAGTGTGGTTGGCCCTTTTGCTGGGGCTTTTGGGGCTGGGCGCGAATCTATTTCGTCTGCAAATTGCCCGGGGGCCGTTCCTCAAACAACAGGCCCAATATCAGCAGCAGCAGCGATCGTTGCCCTTCATCCCCCGTCGCCCCATCACCGATCGCAACGGCAACATTTTGGCGATCGACCGCCAAGTTTACACCCTCTACGCCCACCCCATCCTATTCAAAAAACCCCCGGAGGAGGTCGCCCAACAACTGGCTTCGGTGCTGGTGCTCGCAGATCTCAGCAGCCCCACGTCTGAAGAATTGCTGGATGTGTTTGAGCGTGCCGAGAGTGGGATCAAAGTGGCTGACGCGGTGGCGGAAGAGGTGGGCGATCGCATCCTGAACCTGCGACTCGACGGCTTGGAACTAATCCGCCGCCCCCACCGACTCTACCCCCAAGAAGGCCTGGGGGCCGATGTAGTCGGTTATGTAGACGACGAAGGCAACGGCCAAGCCGGCGTCGAACACAGCCAGGAAAACTTGCTCCGGCGCACCATGCCCTCCCTGCTGTTCCAGCGGGCCGTGAACGGGGCCTGGGTTCCGGCTAAACTGGCCACGGGTTTCGTCCAGATGGACGACCTCGAACTGCGCCTGACCATCGATTCTCGCCTGCAGCGACTGGGTCGGGCGGCCCTCGCCGAACAGGTGGAGGCTTTTAAAGCGAAACGGGGTACCGCCATTGTCATGGATGCCCGGGACGGGTCCATCCTCGCCCTCGTCAACGAACCGTCCTACAATCCGAATCAATACTACAAATTCGACCCGGAATTGTTCAAGAATTGGGCGCTGACCGACCTATACGAACCCGGTTCGACGTTCAAACCGATGGGCGTCGCCCTGGCTCTGGAAGCCGGCGCGATCGCCCCGGATACCCTCATCAACGACGAGGGCAGCATTCAGATGGGACCGTGGACGATCTCCAACGCGGATTTCAGCTCGGCCGGCGCCCGGGGGATGGTTTCGATCACCGATATCGTCAAATACTCCAGCAACATCGGCATGGTTCGCATCGTGCAGCGAATGGACCCCCAAGTCTACTACGAGGGGTTGCAGCGTCTGGGACTGGGTAAACCGTTGGACATCGACCTGCCATTCGTGGCGACCGGAAGCCTCAAAAGTGCGGATCAATTTGTCAACGTCCCGATCGAAATTGCGACGAGTTCTTTCGGCCAGGGCTTTTCAATTACCCCCCTGCAACTCGCCCAAATTAACGCCAGTTTGGCGAACGGAGGAAAGCTGGTTACGCCCCACGTTGTCGAAGGACTGTTCGACAGCGAAGGACAGTTGTATTGGCAGATGTCCCGACCCGAACCGCAGCAGGTTTTTTCGCCGCAAACGACCCAAACCGTCGTGGAAATGATGGAGACGGTCATTGAAGACGGGACTGGAAAAAATGCCCAAATTCCCGGATATCGAATTGCTGGAAAAACCGGGACGGCCGAGAAGGCGAGCGCGAGTGGCGGTTACTATCGGGGAAGCTACATCACCAGTTTCGTGGGGATCATCCCGGTTGACGCTCCCCGCTATGTGGTCGTGGCGGTGGTGGACGAACCGGAAGGGGGAAGCGGCGGCTTGGTGGCGGCTCCCGTCGTCAAGTCAATCATGGAGGGTTTGATCACCCTCGAACAAATTCCCCCGTCTCAAAAATAGGGTGTGGGATGTAGGGAATGGGAAATACTTCACTTTTCATTTTTCATTTCTTGGGGTGCCGGCGGGTTTTCATACCCGCAATCTGGGGGTAGATTTTCTTCTTGAGAAGCGGCGACAGCCAGACGATCGCACCGCTCGTTTTCTTCCACACCCGCGTGACCTTTCACCCAAACAAATGTCACCTGGTGGCGATCGCACAAATCCAACAATTGCGCCCACAAATCCGGGTTTTTGGCCCACTCTTTCTGATTGCGACGCCAGCCGTTATTTCGCCACCGTTTAGCCCACCCCTGGCTCACCGCGTCAACCAAGTATTTAGAATCCGTGTGCAATGTCACCGCACAGGGATATTTCAGAGCCTCCAAAGCGGCGATCGCGGCAATCATTTCCATGCGGTTATTCGTCGTCCGCCGGAACCCACCACTCAACTCCCGCCGGTGCGGGCCAGACATCAAAACGGCCCCATATCCCCCCCTTCCTGGATTCCCGCTACAGGCTCCATCCGTGTAAATTGTCACCTGTGTCAAGCCTGCATTCATTCCCGCGATCTCCCGCTTTTGTTCCATCAGAAATGATATCAGAAGATCGGGATGGAAATTTTAGATTTTAGATTTTAGATTTTAGATTTGATATGGATTCAGACCTTTCCAAATCTCCTCATGATGGGAGGGTGATTTCAGTTTCCTATTGACGATTGCCGATGGCCTGTTGCCTGCTATAACAACAGACGGAACGGTTAGGACATGGCGATGGTAGAAAGGGAGTCAAGAGTCGGGAATCGGGAGTCGGAAGATCGGTCTTAACCGCCTTGGCGATTGTTATATATAGCAGTGCGCGCTCGCGTGTTTACAGTTCCGGAAAAAGGGAAAAACCTCGAAACCCTTATCCCCCCCTTCCTCTTCCCCACACCCCACCGAGCACACCCCAACACCCCAGCGCGCAGCGCTATATCTATCAACAAAAAAACGGACTCCGATCTGAATCGAAGTCCGTCCACTTAAGGGGTCGGGAAACGATCGCTGCGATCGCCCCCCTTTGACCCTCAATTCAAACCTTAGTAGTCGAAGTCTCCGCCCATTCCGGCGCCGGCCGCGGGTGCATTTTCCTTGGGTTCGGGCTTATCGGCCACGATGCACTCGGTGGTCAGCACCATACCAGCGATCGAAGCGGCGTTCTGCACGGCGGAGCGAGTCACCTTGGCGGGGTCAACAATACCCGCATCGAACAGGTTGACATATTCGCCGTTAGCGGCATTGTAGCCCACATCGAAGGCTTTTTCCTTAACGCGCTCGGCGACGACGGCACCGTTTTCACCGGCGTTTTCCGCGATCCGCTTCAGGGGAGCCAACAGGGCGCGGGCTACGATCAGGGCACCGGTCAGGGCTTCGCCGGACAGGTTGTTGCTGGTCGCCCACTCTTCCACCTGGGGCGCCAGGTGGGCCAGGGTGGTGCCGCCGCCGGGGACGATACCTTCTTCGACCGCCGCTTTCGTCGCGTTGATGGCATCTTCCAGACGCAGCTTGCGATCTTTCATTTCGGTTTCGGTAGCCGCACCGACTTTGATCACAGCCACACCGCCGGCCAGCTTGGCGAGGCGCTCTTGCAGTTTTTCCTTGTCGTAGGAAGACTCCGTTTCGTCCATCTGACGGCGGAGTTGTTCGCAGCGGGCCTTGACGCCGGCTTCGTTGCCTTCGGCGACGATGGTGGTGTTGTCTTTGGTGAGGGTGATGCGGCGGGCTTTACCCAGCATATCGATCTTGGCGCTTTCCAGCTTCAGACCGGCATCTTCGGTGATCACCTGGCCGCCGGTGAGGACGGCGATATCTTCCAGCATGGCTTTACGGCGATCGCCGAATCCGGGGGCTTTGACAGCCGCGACGTTGAGCACGCCCCGCAGGCGGTTGACCACCAGGGTCGCCAGGGCTTCTTTCTCGATGTCCTCGGCGATGATCAGCAGGGGACGGCCGGCCCGGGCCACTTGCTCCAGGACGGGAACCAGATCCTGTACCAGGGTGATTTTCTTGTCGGTGATCAGGATGAAGGGTTCGTCGAGGACCGCTTCCATCCGCTCCGTGTCGGTGGCGAAGTAGGGGGAGATGTAGCCCTTGTCAAAGCGCATCCCTTCGGTGATTTCCAGCTCGGTGGTCATGGACTTGCCTTCTTCGAGGGAGATGACACCCTCTTTGCCCACCTTGTCCATCGCCTCGGCGATCATGCGGCCCACTTCTTCGTCGTTGCCGGCGGAGATAGTGCCGACCTGGGCGATCGCTTTGGAATCTTCGACGGAACGGGCGTGTTCGGCAATTTTATCCACCAGGAAGGCGGTGGCTTTGTCGATGCCGCGCTTGAGTTCGATGGGGTTGGCGCCGGCGGCTACGTTCCGCAGTCCTTCTTTGACCATCGCGTGGGCGAGGACGGTGGCGGTGGTCGTCCCGTCTCCGGCGGCGTCGTTCGTCTTGGAGGCGGCTTGACGGATCAGCGCGACGCCGGTATTCTCAATGTTATCTTCGAGTTCGATTTCTTTGGCAATGGTGACCCCGTCGTTCACGATCTGGGGCGCACCAAATTTCTTTTCTAGGACGACGTTACGACCTTTGGGGCCGAGAGTGACCGCGACGGACTCGGCCAGGATGTCCATACCCCGTTCCAGGGCGCGACGGGCATTTTCGTTGTAGATAATACGCTTTGCCATAGGTTCCAGTTGGTGTTGCTAGAGGGATAAAAAAGGGTTTGAGGAGGTGTTGACGCCCGAATGGTGGCGGGCGACGGGAACAGTAGAAATCCGAGGTCGGAATTTCTCGGGCCGATCAGTTGACGATCGCGAGGATGTCTTTTTCGGCCAACAAAACGTATTCTTCGCCACCGAGTTTGATGTCGGTTCCGGCATATTTGGAGTACAGAACTTTGTCGCCGACTTTGACTTCCATTTCGCTGCGGGAGCCGTCGTCGTTGCGACGACCCGGGCCGGCGGCGACAATTTCTCCGACCTGGGGCTTTTCTTTGGCGGTGTCGGGGAGCAGAATTCCGCCTGCCGTTTTTTCCTCAGAATCGCTGATCTTGACGAAAACGCGATCGCCGAGGGGCTTTACGGTAGAAACGCTAAGAGAAACAGCGGCCATACAATTACCTCCGATTGACAAGAGCTGGGCTGAGATTGAGCCCTTCCAGACCTGAGAAAACCGGGCAAACCGTTTCAAATCCGCCGGCCGTTTCCCGTTTGGTTGTCCGGATTAGCACTCTCAACTCCTGAGTGCTAATGTACCGAAATTGGGAAGGCGATCGCAACAGGAATGGCTGTACGGGTTCCCGAACCGAGTTTGTCGGGAGGCGACCGGAGCAAGTTTATATCAGATCCGTACCAATTCCCCAATCATCTGAATGTAATTTTTGCCGAACGGCTTGGGAATTGATTCCCAAGCCGTTCGGATGTTCCACCCGTTTCTGGGTTCCCTCCGCTTGACCTTTGCCTTACCGAAGCCGCCGACCCGAATTCTCCCTATAATGAGTCTTAAATTTGTCCATTTCCCCATTTTCCGTCTCATGAGTCAAAATCCCGTCCCCGAAGCCGAAATTGAGTCCGCCGACGCGCCGGTATCCGAATCCCGGGCGCGATCGCCTCTGGATACGGCGGTTCAGACCTTGGGTCTGCGACAAGTTCAGCGTCACATTTTCCTCTGTTGCGACCAAACCAAACCCAAGTGCTGTTCCAAGGAAGCCAGCCTTGAAGCCTGGAATTATCTCAAAAATCGGCTCAAAGAATTGAACCTCGACCGCCCCACAGAAGACCGTCCGGGCTGTGTCTTCCGGACGAAAGCCAACTGTCTGCGCGTTTGCTGTGACGGACCGATTTTGGTGGTTTATCCCGAGGGCGTGTGGTATCGGGCCGCCACCCCGGAAGCGATCGAGCGCATCATCCAAGATCACCTCCTAGAATCCCGGGTGGTCGAGGAGTACGCCTTTCTGACCCACCCCTTGCCCGACATCGAGCCGAGGCCGACGGAGGCGACGGACGGGGGGCGATCGGGTTGAGGGTAGTCTTGCGGTTCAATTTTCGGATAATATTGAAGTATTAAACCGTGCCGTATACAAGAATTGATAATTAAGTTGCCTTTGAGTCCGCCACAGCGACAAATCGAGCCGCCGATATTGCCAGTTGGAAGTCATCCGGGATAACCCGGATGTATCCGTCCGGCTTGCAAATTGAGCTGGGGTGGCGCGAAATGGGGTCAACTGGCGCGGCCCGCGATCGCACCCAAATATTCCTTATCGTCCAGCTTATGGTTCAGCACCCTCCAACGGAACAGCGCGATGAATGACAGTGACATCACAACCACAGAACAACGGCGACTCATGCTCGTAGATGACGATCCCAACCTCGTCGTCTTGGTCAGAGATTATCTGGAGTTTCGGGGATATGAGGTCGTCACCGCCGAGAATGGTAAAAAAGCTCTCGAACGGCTTGAATACGAAGTCCCCGACCTGATCATTTGCGACATCATGATGCCGGAAATGGACGGTTACACCCTGGTGAATCTGATCCGGGAAAATCCGCGTTTGAGTTGGATTCCCGTCCTGTTCCTCTCCGCGAAAGGGCAGAGCCAAGATAAGGTCAAAGGCCTCAATACCGGGGCGGATGTTTACATTGTCAAGCCCTTTGAGCCGGAAGAACTGATTGCCCAAGTCGAATCCTCCCTGCGCCAGGCGGCGCGTCTGATTCAGCACCGTCAACCCGCCATCCAAACGGCGCAGAAACTGCGAGTCCGCGAGAATGTCGAACTGACGCCAACCGAGTTGAGGGTGGTACAGTTGGTGGCTCGGGGGATGGGAAATCGGGAAATTTCCAAAATCATGAAGGTCAGCCAGCGCACCGTCGAAAGCCACGTCAGCAATATGCTGGGCAAAACCGGCCTCCACAACCGCACCGAACTCGCTCGCTGGGCGCTCGAAAGTCAGGAATTTTAGGGGTTTTGAGGTCGGTGCGAATCGCCGATTTGTACTTGACGGAGCGGGTATTTGTTTTGAACCGGGGATATCCCTTTTTTCTGGGCTTGTTCTTCTTGCAGTTGTCGAAGAAATGGTTGATGGCTCGGAGCATCCGCTTGACACCGACCGGGCCGGCGTGGGAGTTCAAGTCTTTGACGAACCCGTACTCCGCCCTGAGTTCGGTGTTGTACCGGAATCACTCGGTCTGGCCCACACCGCGATTGTCCATCGAATACAGCAGCGCCTTGTTGCGGACGAACTGGACTGCGGGCCTCTTCGATGCGGGCGATCTGATGGGGTTTCGGGTTGACCTTGTATTCGAGTCCGAACATCGGTGCTACCGAGACATCGGGGATAATTCTACCACGGGTTCAAGAAAAAGTCGCCCTTAAAGGGCGAGGCTGGAGACCCAAATTATCGGTCATCAAAAAAATTAGGTTTGAAACCCCCTCCTTCGCAAACGGCTCGATCTGGTAGAATAGAATGGGTCAAAGACCCACCCGAGACAATGGATAGGTGTGCTGCGCGGATCAGACAGCCTATAGGAGCGAAGTCCAGTCAAAACACTGACGACGCAGCAAAATCGGTAGACTCAGGAATTGAGGAGAGGGCTTTTGCCTAGCACATCCCTTGAATCAACTACACAAGAGAATTCCTTTGAGAATCTCAACACATAGAACCGCTTTCTCTGGCGGGGATAGTCTGGGTCGCGAACATAAGACCATACAACTCTTGAGTGGGTGGAGGCAGTTGCTACGAAGCAGAAAACCTAAATCGTGAGGTTTGGGAATCCCCATCCGTTTACGGCGGGGAGGATGTCAAATTGTACTTCTATATTTTAGATTGAAAGCGCTAATCACTCGAAGCCAACCGGATCGCGATCGCCCGCCAATCGACAGGGCGATCGGGTTTTTCCCGATCCGGCTGCTGTTCGGAAACCGTACCGGATGGAACCTGCGATCTTGCTGTTCTCCATTTCTCGACCTTCTGGTTGGAAGGGGTTAACCGGATGGGGGGTCGATATTGTCGATTTCTATTTCAGAACATTGGGGCGAGTCGGGCGCGAGCGGGCGAAGCCCACCGCCGTCATCCGATCGCGGCTCGGAGAACGGAGGCGGTCGGTGAGATTTTGCCGTCGATCTCGACGATTTTTCGTCAAAGTTTCTACCTTCCGAATCGAGGAAGCCGAAACTCCGGAGCCCGTTTCACTGTGGGCTTCGATCCAAATCCCAACTGTAGAGGAATGTCAAGCTCAAATTTTGTAAGAATCCAGATGCTAAGATAAAATATATAGATTAAATTCATTTCTACAAATATTAGGTCTTTAGTTTGTATGCCTAACATCAAAAACCGTCTATCTATTTTTGTAGACGGTAACAATATGTTCTACGCCCAACAAAAAAATGGCTGGTTTTTCGATCCCAGAAGGGTTTTGAGCTATTTCAAGCACGAACAATCCGACATCATATTGATCAATGCTTTCTGGTACACCGGACTCAAAGACCCGCAAGACCAACGGGGATTTCGGGACGCGCTGATCAGTCTGGGCTACACGGTTCGCACCAAAATTTTAAAAGAATACTACGACGACAGCTCCGGCCGCTATTCTCAAAAGGCAAATTTGGACATCGAAATTGTCGTCGATATGTTCAACACCGTCGATCAGTACGATCGCGTCGTCCTGTTCAGCGGCGACGGGGATTTCGAGCGGGCGATCGAACTGCTGCGCTCCAAAAATACCCACATCACCGTCGTTTCCACCGAAGGCATGATCGCCCGGGAACTTCGCAACGCCACCGATCGCTATATCGACTTGAACGACATCCGAGAACACATCGAGAAAATCGACTATTGACTGAAGAAAACCGCAGATCGAGACGGGGAGAAGTACAATCGGAGAACGGCACTCAAAACGTCCCCGCGCCGGCGCTCGATCCCCGGATTTGAGTCCTGAAGTCGTCTACATACTGGAGGGTTTACACCATGACAATTCAACCCAACCCCGACCGGATCATCATCTTCGACACCACCCTGCGAGATGGCGAACAATGTCCGGGAGCCACCCTGAACGTCGATGAAAAACTCGTCATCGCTCGACAACTGGCGCGTCTGGGAGTCGATGTCATCGAAGCCGGATTCGCGATCGCCAGCAGCGGCGACTTTGAAGCGGTTCACCGCATCGCCCAAACCGTCGGCACCGAAGACGGGCCGACCATCTGCAGCCTCGCCCGAGCCGTCAAGGCGGACATCGAAGCAGCCGCGAACGCCCTCAAACCAGCCGTCCACAAACGCATCCACACGTTTATCGCCACCTCCGACATCCACCTGCAGTACAAGCTGAAAAAGACTCGTCAGGAGGTCCTAGATATCACCAGCGAGATGGTAGCCTACGCCAAATCCTTCGTGGAGGATATCGAATTTTCCCCCGAGGACGCCGGACGGTCCGACCCCGAATTTCTTTATGAAGTCCTGGAACGGGCGATCACAGCCGGGGCCACCACCGTCAATATCCCCGACACCGTGGGTTATACGACCCCCTCAGAATTCGGGGTCCTGATCCGGGGCATTAAAGAAAACGTCCCCAATATCGACCAAGCCGTGATTTCCGTCCACGGCCACAACGACCTGGGCTTGGCCGTCGCCAACTTCCTAGAAGCGGTGAAAAATGGGGCGCGGCAGCTCGAATGTACGATCAACGGCATCGGCGAACGGGCCGGAAACGCCGCTCTAGAAGAACTGGTCATGGCCCTCCACGTCCGGCGGCAGTTCTACAACCCCTTCTTCGGGCGTCCCGCCGATTCGGAGGAGTCCCTCACCCAAATCAACACCCGCGAAATTTACAAAACCTCCCGTTTGGTGTCCAATCTGACCGGGATGTTGGTGCAGCCGAACAAGGCGATCGTCGGGGCCAACGCCTTCGCCCACGAGTCCGGCATCCACCAGGATGGGATTCTCAAGAATAAGCTGACCTACGAGATCATGGACGCCCAGTCCATCGGCCTGAACGACAACCAGCTCGTCCTGGGCAAACATTCGGGCCGCCACGCCTTCCAAAATCGCCTCCTGGAGTTGGGTTTCGACCTGTCCGAGGACGAAATCAACAAAGCTTTCGTCCGGTTCAAGGATGTGGCAGATAAAAAGAAAGAAGTCACCAACTGGGACATCGAGGCGATCGTCAACGACGAAATTCAGCAGACCCCCGAACTGTTCCGGGTGGAGTTGGTGCAGGTGTCCTGCGGCAATAACGCCCGCCCCACGGCGACCGTGACCCTGAGAACGCCCCAGGGCGAGGAGTTGACGGACGCGGCGACGGGAACCGGGCCGGTGGATGCGGTTTACAAGGCGATCAACCGGGTGGTGAACGTCCCCAACGAGTTGATCGAGTTTTCGGTACAGTCGGTAACGGCGGGGATTGATGCGATCGGGGAGGTGACGATCCGCCTGCGGCATGAGGGGCGGGTGTTTTCCGGCCACTCGGCCAACACGGATATTATCGTGGCGTCCGCCCAGGCTTACATCAACGCCCTCAACCGCCTCTACGCGGCCCTGGAACCGCAACGGGAAAAAGCCGCGATCGCCGATCGCCAACCCGTGACGACTTAAACGGCAATGACGGAGGAGAGACGGGGCTTGCGGCTACCCGTCTCTTCAGAGCGTGGAGTGTCAATACTTCGCCGAACTCTCCTTGGATTCGATTAACTCCCGCACCCGATAAATCGGCCGATCTTGAGATTCGTGATAGGTCCGCATTAACAACTCGGCCAGTAGCCCGAAGCAAAACAGTTGAATTCCCGTCAGCGTCAGCAATACAGCCAAAATCAATAGGGGCCGATCGCCGATACTTTGCCCCAACACCAGGCGAATAAAACTCAGGTAGCTTCCCGCCCCGATACCTACCATGAGTAACAGAACCCCCAACAGGCCGAAAACGTGCATCGGTCGGGTCAGGAATGTTTTAATAAAGGCGATCGTCAATAAATCCATCAACACCCGGAAGGTGCGACCCAGACCATACTTGCTGCGACCGTAGCGACGAGGGTGGTGGCGGACGGGTAATTCGGTGACTCGTGCCCCTTCAATAAAGGCGAGAACGGGTAAGAATCGATGCAATTCCCCGTAAAGCTTCATGTCGGCGACCACTTCCGCCCGGTAAGCTTTCAGAGAGCAACCGTAATCGTGAAGTCGGACTCCGGTGATTTTGCCAATCAGCCAGTTGGCAACTTTGGAGGGAAGCAGTCGAGTCCAGAAATTATCCTGACGGTTTTGGCGCCAACCGCTGACGACATCGTAACCCTTGGAGAGTTCGTCGAGTAGGTGGGGGATATCGAGGGGATCGTTTTGGAGATCTCCATCCAAGGTGACAATCACTCGGCCCCTGGCTTGCTTGAACCCGGCGGCCATTGCTGGGGTCTGGCCGTAGTTGCGACGCAGAACCACTACTCGCAGGTTGGGATGAGCCAAAATTTGTTGTCTGAGTACCTCTGTAGACCCGTCGGAGGAGCCGTCATCCACGCAAATCAGTTCGTAGTCGATTTCCAGTTCCGTCAAACTGGTGTGAATGGAATTAATTAATGTCGGCAGACTCTCCAATTCGTTGTAAATCGGTACGATGACGGAGATTTCGGGACTCTCGGATTTTCCCGAAGTCTCGCGATCGCCCCCTCCGGCCGATTGAATTGGCAAAACATCCATGTGCTGTGTTAACGGGTGTAGGAATTCTTTGCGATCGTACACCATCCCGACGATTTTGGCAGGGTCGGTACGGCATCAAGACGCTTTACCGCTGTTCTCGAAATCTCCCCGACCTCGATTCCAAGGGATTGATTCTAGCAACTGCGAGACTTGCGACCCGTCGCTTCTGTCGCGATAATAAACACAGTAATTAGCCCCCCGTGTCGATGACCCGAATCGCCCTTTTCGGAACCAGTGCCGACCCGCCTACCGCCGGCCATCAGTTTATTTTAAGTCAACTCGCCCGACGGTTCGATCGCGTATTGGTTTGGGCCGCCGACAATCCCTTCAAGTCCCACGGGGCATCCCTGGAACACCGTCAGACGATGCTGGAGGTTCTCATCGAACAGATCGATCCGCCGAGGGATCATATTGTCGTGAAGCCGGAATTGAGCAGCCGCCGCACGATCGAAACCGTCTCGGGAGCCCGCAAACACTGGCCCGATGGGGAATTTACCCTGGTGGTGGGATCGGATTTGGTGAGGCAGATCCCCCGTTGGTATAAAATAAAAGATTTGTTGGCTGAGGTGGATTTGTTGGTCGTCCCGCGACCGGGATATAACATTCAAGATGGGGATTTGGCGGAACTTCGCAAGTTAGGCGCACGAGTCGCGATCGCCGACTGGCAGGGATTGGATGTCTCCTCGACGGATTTTCGCCAAGCCGGAGATCCGAACCCGATTCCGTCCCCGGTTCAAGCTTACATCGATCGCGAAAATTTGTATCAATCTAGTTTGAGCCAACACGAATGAAATGGCAGAACATCGCCCAAATCAATCGACGAATCACCCCCTAGCGGAGTTCAAAGTTGGGGTCGATAACGTCATTTTTTCCATCGATACCGGACAAAATCGCCTGCTGGCGTTGGTGTTGATGCGACAACAGGAACCCTTTCGCGATCGCTGGAGTCTGCCGGGAACTCTGGTTCGCCAAGGCGAATCGTTGGAGGATGCAGCTTACCGGATTTTAGAAGAAAAAATACAAGTCAAAAACCTTTATTTAGAACAGCTCTACACCTTCGGCGGACCCGATCGCGATCCGCGAGAAAGTGCCGACAGTTACCACGTCCGCTATTTATCCGTCAGCTATTTCGCCCTCGTCCGGTATGAGGAAGCTCAATTGATTCCCGACGGGGTAACAGGGGTAGCATGGTATCCCATCCAAGACGTGCCCCAACTCGCCTTCGATCACAATCAAATTTTGGAGTACGGCTACCGGCGCCTCCGCAACAAATTGGAATACAGTCCGGTGGCTTTTGAAGTGCTCCCCGAACTATTTACGTTGGGGGAACTTTACCAATTTTATCTCACCGTTTTGGGGGAGGGTTTTTCGGATTATTCCAATTTCCGCACCCGCCTACTCAAACTCGGATTTCTCTGCGATACTGGGGTGAAAGCCTCCCGCGGTGCCGGACGGCCCGCGAGTCTCTATCGATTTGACGCGGAAGCGTTTGCTCCGTTTAAAAATAAACCGTTAGTTTTTGTCTGATGTTTCACCGTCTACGCTGAAATCGGAGTCTTTTTCGTCTTCAATGGATAGAGACTGGATGTGAGACTCGATCGCCTCAATTTTTTCCTCGGTGAGATTCATCGTCATCTGGAGTTTGTCGAGAATATCTTGAGCTTCCGATGCCAGATACTCGATGCGATCGCGGATATCCTCTTTGTATCCTTCCAGGGTTTGGCGACAGGTTTGGACGTGTTGGGCTTCTCTAAAAAACCAGATTAAAATCGTCATTGAAATGGCACCCGGAACTAAAACTGCCACCAATATCCAAGTGTTGATAAAGGGGTTTAAGCGTCGCAGAGTGTGGTCTACTTCCGACTGAATTAACTGGCGCTGAGTTTGATTATCTCGGTCGATAAAGGAAGGGTTTTGAACCTTTAAATCGCCGATAAATGGGCTTTTTTCAGGCTGCTTTGCGACCGTCGCTATTGCCGGCGACGACAGCCCCAAAACCAGCCCAGCTATCAAAATTAAAGCATCCGATTTTTTGTTAATTTTTAGCATATCAATCGAGCAATTCCTGAAATTTTTTATCCTGGCGGATGTTGTCGAAATCTTTCTCTTTTTTGATGAAATTTTTCACCAATTTGGCATCAATTCTGAGGGCTCGTCGCAGATTTTCGATCGCCAATTCTCGATTATCTTTGAGGGCGTAGCAGCGGGCTTTATTGTACCAAGTTCGATAGAAGTCAGGGCGAATTTTAGCTGCATTGTTGAAAGAAGCGATCGCCTCGTCGTACTGCTGCAAATTCATCAACGCCTGACCGCGATTGTTCCAGGCATCCAGATAATCTTCCTTGAGTTGGATAGCGCGATCGTAGGAAAAAACGGCAGCTTCGTAATATTTTAGCTTCGCCAAAGCCACCCCCCGGTTACTCCAGGCATCGGGATAGTCGGCGCGAATTTGAATCGCCTGTTCGTAGGAGGCGATCGCCTCTTGATACCGCTTCAGCCTGGTCAATACCACCCCCCGATTGTTCCAAACTTCCGGCAAGTTCGCCTGCAACTTCAACGCCTGGTCGTAAGCGTTGATCGCCTCATCGAGACGATTTTCCATGAAGAACTTTTCCCCCTGTTTGGCGAACTGTCGGGCTGCTTCCAGGATGCGATCGCCCCCCGGAGGTTGGGGCTGGGTGGGTTGCGGGATCGGGGTTTCCGGTTCCTCGGGCTTTTCGGAAGTCGGTTCCGGCGTTTGGGCGGCGGGGGCGGGTTCCGCCTCGGTTTCGGGCGATTCCTCGGCCTCCGATTCCGGCAGTTGCAAGATCGTCTGGACTTTCAAACTGGCGATCGCCTCGTCGGCCCGGGTGGCATTTTTTTGCAGTTGGCGGAGGAGGGTTTTGGCTTCCCGGAGACTCTCTTCGATCTGGGCGATCGTGTCGGATTTTAAACTATCGATTTCTTGGCGAACCTCAAACACTTGGTGAGTCAATTTGGAGAGTAAAAACCACACCCCCACCCCCGCAATGGTGGGGAGGAGAAAGAGGAACACCAATATCAAATTTAATAACGCCAGGGTACGGCGGAAAGCGCTGTCCACCTCCGTTTGGACGCGATCGCGGAGTGCGGCATCCGACTCCGATATGGCTTGGGCGACGATCCGGGAATCCGACCCGAATGCGGGGGGGGTGGGGCCGAGAGTTGTCGTCGCGATCGAGAGTAAAATGGGAACGGTAGCCAAACTGACCGGCCGACTCCAACGAGCCTGCCGTCGTGCGATCTGATGCTTGATGGTCGCCACTTCCGGGGAGAAAATGGGGACTCGCCGAGAACTCAACGCCATGACCCGTTCACCCACTATCGGTTAAAATGTTGAAATCTTATCATGTCTGACTGGATTGAGATTGGTAAAATCGTCGCCGCCCAGGGTTTGGGGGGCCAGGTGCGGGTGTATCCCAACTCCGACTTTCCCGAACGGTTTCTCGAACCCGGAACCCGGTGGCTGCAACGGCCCGAACAAATGGAACCCGAACCCGTCGAACTGTTGGGAGGGTGGGTGATTCCCGGCAAGGGACTCTACGCGATCGAATTGGCGGGGGTGGACACCCGCGCGAGCGCGGAGGCGTTGCGAGACAGCCGCCTGTTGATCCCGGAAGGCGATCGCCCCCATTTGGAGGAGGGCGAATTTTACGTTTTGGATCTGATCGGGTTGGAAGTGTTCCACCGATCCGGTTTGGAAGCGATCGGAACCGTGACTGACGTGATTCCGGCGGGAAACGACCTGTTGGAAGTGCAGTTAAATGTCGCCCCCAGCGAGGAAGAACTCGCCGCCGACGCGGCTTTGCAGGCGAAGTTAGAAAAAATTCCCAAAAATAAACGGCGGAAGCGACATTTTCGCCAAAAAGCATCCCGACCCAAAACGGTTTTGATTCCCTTCGTCCCAGAGATTGTCCCGGTGGTGGATTTGGAAAATCGCCGCCTGGAAATCACGCCGCCGGACGGTTTGTTGGAGTGAGGGAATGGGGAATAGGGAATAGGTAATCGCAAGTCAGAGAACGGAGGGGCTGGGCTTCCACCGTTCCTAAGCGCCATTTTTCGGGGTAGAATGAAACCGCCCTCCCCTTGACAAGGGGAGGGTTGGCTGGGGTCATGGGCGGTTCAATTCAAAACGATTTTAGTCGATCGTCCGTCTTCTGCGCTTGCCTTTGTTGTCGATATAGCGCTGGACTTCTTCCCGAGATGTGACCCAGGCTTGAATATTTTTGTCCCAGGCAAATTCTATATAATGCCGCTTCCTAATGGTCTGAACCCGCTGAAAAGAAACGTTCAGGATGCGGGCGACATCGGCCTGGCGAAGGCCCTCGTACTGGAGAGAAGATTTGGGGGGAGACGGTTTTTCCTCCGGGGGAATATCTAAAGAATTTAACTGATTTTTGAGAACGTTCATGGACAGTTGAGACGGCCGAGAATGTCCGTTTTCCCAGCGGTTGATCGTCTGTGAGGACACCCCCAAGCGTTGGGCCAGTTTGCTTTGGGACAGGCCCAATTCATGGCGGACGGTACGGAGAAGGGTGGGAATGTCGTTTAAAGCTTTTTCTGAGATAGACATTTAATTTCAGGGGGGGGTAAAGGTTTGGGACGGTTCGTCGGGTTTTCCGATCGCTCGGTTCGGCGCTTCCCTGCGTCTCCAATTGGATGGGGGACTACTGACAAACAACGGCAACGATTCAATGGCAACGGTTCAACCGTGGGAAAACCGAAGGTCAGAGCGGACTGGATCGCAGGATACAGCTGATTTCAGACCCTAGTTTAAGATTAAAATAAATCGGACAAAACACCAACAGCAATTTCTCGGAAATTGATCGCTTTTTTGAACATCAACGGAGGCGGATATCTCCGTAATTTTACGGAATTTTAGATTTGGTACGGAAACAAATCGCACTTGTCCCGGAATTGTCCCCGCGCGATCGCCCCCTCCGTTCCCCCGGGCAGACCACAGCCACACCACCGTCCATTCAGGACTCCAACGGCGATCGTCGCCCGTCAAATTCCCCATCCGCACGGGGAAGCCGGGAGTGTCAAATATTAGAGCAATCTTTCAACCTTGCTCTAAAATGAGTTCTGGACTTGCAGACTCAGTGAAATTAAAAAACTTATGCCT
This sequence comes from Limnospira sp., assembly GCA_050045915.1. Classification (GTDB taxonomy): domain Bacteria; phylum Cyanobacteriota; class Cyanobacteriia; order Cyanobacteriales; family Microcoleaceae; genus Limnospira. The sequence goes on along the minus strand of JBNGCR010000004.1, from coordinate 28,982 downwards.
GTTCTTCGCTATTTCATGGCTGTGGGAGTGAGTGGGGCCATCGTATTCTTCAATATCGGGGGGGGAGAAGCGGTCCCCCCACCCATCAAACAATTAGATCGCGTTTCCGAACCTCACTCAACCCGAGAGTCAGGTTCCAAACACAACTCCACTAAATTCTCGACTTCCGGGAACTCTGAGGCCGAGTTATCTGAACACCCGACTCCGGTCGAATCTGAAAAAGCATCCGGCGATCTGAGCCCATCTCAACTCGCGAACTCAGATCGGGCCGAGAACGTCGCGATCTCAGTTCAAAAGCCGGACATCAAACCCGCCACCGGCCCCGCCATCGCCGGGGATGCGGCGGAAACCGCGCCCCCCTCGGTCGAAGTCGCCATCGGGGATCCTCCGACGGGCGAAGGGGCGACCCCTGGGAGGGAACCCGCGCAGTTAGCCCAGGTCGCCGAACCCGCCCTGCAAGTGCCGGACCTGACCCCGCCGACGGAACCCTATCCTCAACCCTACCCCGACGGAACTCTGCGAACCGATCCGCCGGCGATCCTGTTCCCAAGCAGCAATCCGCTCTATTTTCCCACCCAACCGGATCAGGTGGAAATTCAAGAAACTGTCCCCATCACTCTGGAGCAGGCCCTCGACCTGGCGCGGCGCAATAACGAAGAAATCGCAGTTTTGCAACTCCAAGTTGACCAGAGCCTCGCGAGCCTGCGAGTCGCCCAGGCGGAACTGTATCCCAGCCTGTCGTTTACCTCCAGCTTGCTCCGATCCGAGAGTGCGTCAGGTACCATCTCCACCCGGGCGCAAAATCGCCGGATTCGCAACCAACGTCGCCAAGCCGCGGCTGAGGGTCAAGACATCCAAGACCAAACCCCATTTGCCATCCCCTTCGGCAGCACCAGCTTCGACAACTCCATTCAAATCCAATATGACTTCGGGTTGAGCGGGGCGCGGGGGGCGCGAATTCGGGAGGCTGAGGAACAATTGCGGGCGGCAGAATTGGAGCTGGAGCGGGTGGTCGAAGAGACCTATCTGAACGTGACGGACACCTACTACACCCTCCAGGCCGCGGATGCCACGGTGGAAATTCAGCGGGCCGCGGTGCGGAACGCCCAAAAAAGTTTGGAGGATGCCGAAGCCCTGGAACGGGCGGGGGTAGGGACCCGATTTGAAGTCCTGCAGGCCCGCGTCACCCTGGCGAGTAGCCAGCAGGATCTGACCAATGCCATCAGCAACCAGAAAACGGCACGGCGAAATTTGTCTGTTTTGGTCAATGTGAGTCAGAACGCCAATTTGGTAGCCGCGGACCCCATCGCCCTGGCGGGGACGTGGGAGTTTACCCTCGACGAGACGATCGTCCTGGCCTATAAAAATCGCCCGGAACTCGAACAGCAACTCATCGCCCGTAACGTCGCCGAGGAGCGGCGGCAGCAGGCCCTCGCCGCCACCCGGCCTAACTTAACGGCGGCGGCCAGCTACAACGTCCTCGGACTGCTTTCCGACGATGCGAGCCCCTTCGCCAACCAGGGTTGGGCGGACGGCTACAGCGTCCAAGTTCAGTTGCAGTGGAATTTCTTCGACGGCGGGGCAGCTAAAGCCCGGGCCCGACAGCAAGAACTCGATATCGCGATCGCCGAGGAGCGCTTTTCCCAAACTCGCAACCAGATCCGCCGCGGTATCGAGGAGTCGTTTTACGACCTGCAGGCCAGTTTTGAAAATATCGGGGTGGCGAATTTGGGTGTCGAGGAAGCTACGGAAGCTCTGCGCCTGGCCCGACTGCGATTCCAGGCTGGGGTGGGAACTCAGACAGACGTGATCAACCAGGAAACTAGCCTCACCCGCGCCCAAAACCAGTTGTTGCAGGCGATCATCGGTTACAACCGCGCCTTGGCCCAACTGCGGCGGGCGGTGAGCAACCTGCCGGGAAGTATCCTCCAAGACCGACCCTAGGGGATGAGCGGATGCAACTCAACTCCCTTCGCGAGCGAACTTATTTGACGGGAAAAGACAAAAAGTCCAAACAGTTTGTTAACATTTTTAACGGAGCCTGTGACACCTCCGGTTTTTGTCGCTCTGAGTCGCGAGCGTCTGGAGGATGTCCCCAAGTTTTTTTGAAGAACAATGTCGATCCGTCTAGGAATTCGTAATGGCTAATATCAATTTTGTCAACGAGAATCGCGAAGTAATTGCCGCTGATGGTGCCAATCTCCGACTCAAAGCCCTGGAAAATCAAATTGATCTGTATACATTGAAGGGAAAACTGATGAACTGCGGCGGCTACGGCCAATGTGGAACCTGCATTGTGGAAGTGGTGGAAGGGATGGACAATCTCTCCGACAAAACTCAGGTCGAGGAACGTCTGCTCAAGAAAAAGCCCGACAATTATCGTCTGGCTTGCCAGACCAAAGTCAACGGCCCGGTGAGCGTGAAAACCAAACCGAAGCGCTAGTTTGATCGGTTTTTTGGGAGCCGGGACGATCGCGGGGGGAATAATTGATAATTGACAATTGATAATTGATAATTGACGATGATTAGTTGTTGTCCCTGCCATCCATGACTGTCATAATTGCGGGAGAGCGCAGCGGTGTAGGTAAGACGACCCTCACCCTCTGTCTCCTGGCCTATTTGAAATCCCGACAATTTGACGTTCAGTCTTTCAAAGTGGGGCCGGATTACATCGACCCCATGTTTCACGAATATGTCACCGGGAAACCCTGTCGCAACCTCGACCCGATCCTGACTTCGGAGGATTACGTCAGACGCTGTTTTTCCCGCCACGTCCGGCGGGGGCAGTACGGGTTAATTGAGGGGGTGATGGGGCTGTTTGACGGCCTTCCCGTTGGCGGGGGAAAGGTCCCGATCGCATCCACGGCCCACGTCGCTGAGTTGTTGGATTTGCCGATCATTTTGGCGATCGATTGTGCCCGCCTCTCCGGTTCGGCCGCGGCCATCGTCCACGGTTTTTCGACCCTTTATCCCCACCTTAAATTTGCGGGAATCGTCCTCAACCGGGTCGGGAGCGATCGCCATCTGGATTTACTCAAAGCGGCGATCGAACCGCTCGATTTGCCGATTTTGGGCGTCATCCGCCGCCAGGATCATATCAAGATCCCCGATCGCCATCTGGGTTTGGTGCCCGCCGAGGAACTCCCGGAACTCGACGCGCTGCTGGGGCGGTTGGCGGCGTTGGCGGGACGCTGTTTCGATTGGGAACGGTTGTTGCCGCTGCTGTCGGCGGAATCGGCGATCGCACACCCCCCCATTGGCGATCCCCCCCCCGCCCCCTTTATTAAGGGGGGGGCTCAATTTAATAAGGGGGAAACTCAATTTTCCGGACTCCGAATCGCGATCGCCCGGGATGCGGCCTTCAGTTTTTACTACGCCGACAATCTGGATAGTTTGCGGGAATTGGGGGCGGAACTGGTGTTTTGGAGTCCCCTCACAGATGCAGTTCCGGCGGATATCGACGGCTTCTATTTCGGGGGGGGATTCCCGGAAGTCTTCGCGGAAACCTTGAGTCAGAATCGGGAAACCTGGCAAAATGTGCGATCGCTCGTCCAATCCGGCATCCCCACCTACGCCGAATGCGGGGGGTTGATGTATTTGTGCGATCGCATTGTCGATTTCCAAGGCAAAAGCTGGCCGATGGCGGGGATTTTGCCGGCTGAGGCGATTATGGAAAAACGGCTGACGCTGGGTTATTACGAAGCTGAAGTGTTGCGGGAAACGCCCCTGTTTGCCGCCGGGGAAACCGTCCGCGGCCACCAATTTCACCATTCCCAGATTTCGGCCAAATCGGATACGTCCCCCTATCAGATGTGTCGCTACGGGAGCGATCGCGATCGCGAAACCGAAGGCTGGAATAATTACCCCAACCTGCACGCATCTTACCTTCATTTACACTGGGGCGATCGGGTGGAGATCCCCCGCCGATTTTTGAACAGTTGTCGCGATCGCAAAAAAAGAGCCACCCGATGAAACGGATGGCCCCATATTGATGAAAATGAAACGGATCGTTATATCAAATCCGGTCAAAGACTCGGACATCTAGAGGGCTGGAGGGAAAGAGGAAAACCCTACACCCTACACCCTACACCCTACACCCGACTCAAAAAGTTTGTCGGGTAAATAACCGGATCTGATATTAGGCGATCGCGGCCATTTTCACGTCGCTGGATGCCAACAAGTCTTGCAATTCTTCTGCATCCACCGTCTCTTTCTCGATCAGCATTTCCGCCAACTTATCCAAGACGGGGCGGTTCTCTTCCAACACCTGGCGGGCGCGGGAATAGGCCGCTTCCACCAGGGCGCGAACTTCTTCGTCGATGGTGGCGGCGGTTTCTTCGGAGAAGTCCCGCTCGGACATGATGTCCCGGCCGAGGAAGACGTTGCCCTGCTGCCGTCCGAGGGCGACGGGGCCGAGGCGATCGCTCATCCCGAAGCGGGTGATCATCTGGCGAGCCACCCGAGTCACCTGCTGGAGGTCGTTGGAGGCTCCGGTGGTGACTTCTTCTTCACCAAAGACGAGTTCTTCGGCCAGACGACCGCCGAGGGCGACGGCCATTTGGTTTTGCAGGTAAGAGCGGCTGTAGAGGCCGGAGTCCATGCGGTCTTCGCTGGGCATGAACCAGGTCAGTCCGCCGGCGCGACCGCGAGGGATGATGCTGATTTTCTGCACCGGGTCGTAATCCGGCATCAGGGCGCCGACCAAAGCGTGACCGGCTTCGTGGAAGGCGACCAGGGTTTTGCGTTTTTCGCTCATCACCCGATCTTTTTTCTCGGGGCCGGCCAGGACGCGATCGATGGCGTCGTTGACTTCATCCATGGAAATTTCGGTCAGGTTGCGGCGGGCGGCAAGGATGGCCGCCTCGTTGAGCAGGTTCGACAAATCGGCGCCGGTGAAACCGGGGGTGCGGCGGGCGATCTTGTCGAGGTCCACATCTTTGGCGAGGGTCTTGCCGCGGGCGTGGACGTTGAGGATTTCGGAGCGTCCGGCGTAGTCGGGGCGATCGACGACCACCTGGCGATCGAAGCGTCCGGGGCGCATCAGGGCGCTGTCGAGGACGTCGGGGCGGTTGGTGGCGGCAATAATAATGATGCCGGTGTTGCCCTCAAAGCCATCCATTTCGGTGAGTAGCTGGTTGAGGGTCTGTTCCCGCTCGTCGTTGCCCCCACCGAGGCCCGCGCCTCGCTGGCGACCCACGGCGTCGATTTCATCGATGAACACGATGCAGGGGGCGTTGGCTTTGGCCTGCTCGAACAGGTCGCGGACGCGGGAGGCGCCGACGCCGACGAACATTTCCACAAATTCGGAACCGGAGATGCTGAAGAAGGGGACGCCCGCTTCTCCGGCGACGGCTTTGGCTAAGAGGGTTTTACCGGTTCCGGGGGGGCCGACTAGGAGCACGCCTTTGGGGATTTTGGCACCGATGGCGGTGAAGCGATCGGCGTTTTTGAGGAAGTCTACGACTTCGCTGAGTTCGAGTTTTGCCTGTTCGATGCCGGCCACATCCCCGAAGGTGACTTGGGTTTGGGGTTCCATCTGTACCCGGGCTTTGGATTTGCCGAAGTTCATGGCTTGGCTGCCGGGGCCGCTTTGGGCGCGACGCAACAGGAAGAAGAGTCCCACCAGCAGCAAAACGGGGAAGAAGAGGCTACTCAATGCTTTGAACCAGAATCCCTCGTCACTCTGGGGCAGGACGGAAATATCGACGTTGTTTTGGGTCAAAATGTTGATCAGGTCGGGGTCGTTGGGTAGGTTGACCAACACTTTGGAGCCATCTTGGGCTGTGACCAGGGCTTTGCTGCGATCGGCGCTGATGCTGACCCGCTCGACCCGATCCTGTTGGACTTCCTGGACGAACGTGCTGTACTTCCAGGATTCCCGACTTTGGGGCTGTTTATCGAATAATGCCGTTGCCAATGCAATGACGACAATGGCCAGCAGTGCATATAAGCCCGCATTTCTCCACCGTTTATTCACCGGCGTCTGTCCTCCTATCGATTCTTTGTCGCTACCAGAGGATCTGGTACCTTTATATTATTGTTTACCAATCTTAACGTATTTTTCAGAAAGGCTGGGGGGTCGGGGGGATGGGGAGCAGGGGGAGCAGGGGGAGCAGGGGGAGCAGGGGGAGCAGGGGGAGCAGGGGGAGCACAGGGGCGGTTGATGATGTATTATTATTTCCTTTGCTGACCGAAGCTTGAGCCTCGACATCCGACCTTAATATAGAGTGACTCATGGGGAATCCTGTCTATCGCGATATCGATCGCTCTCCGGCAGATGCGGCGGTTTCGCAACTTAATGCCCGGGCGAAAGCGGATCTGGCTGCGGGAAAGTTGGAATCGGCGATCGCTATTTGTCATCAGGCGATCAAAATTGAACCCGGTTACGGCGAAGCGTATCAGACCCTCGGTCAGGCGTTGCAAGCCCAACACAAGGCGGATGCGGCGATCCGGGCTTATCGTTTGGCTGTGGAACTGGACTCCGGGTGTGCGATCGCTCGGCAGAGTTTATCGCAAATTTTCGGGGAATCGGCCGGGGACGTGACGTTTCCGGCGGGGGATTACGTCTGCCCCCACTTCGCGAAAATTAAAGCCGATCGCCATTTTCCCAATTTAACGGTCGATAATCTCAGTTCAAAATGGCAGTATCACCGCCGGGAAATTCCCCACAATCGCTATGTGGACAAACAGTTTCCGACGGTCGGATTTATCACCCGAGATGAAGCCCATATTTTATATAATACGGCCTTGAAATTTAAAGGTCAACGGGCGTTGGAAATCGGCTGTTGGTTGGGGTGGTCAACCTGTCACCTGGCATTGGGTGGGGTGCTTCTCGATGTCGTCGATCCGGGGCTGGCGAACCCGATTTTCGGCGATCGCGTCCGGGGTTCTTTGCAGTCGGCCCAAGTTTTGGATAAAGTGCAGTTAATTCCGGGTTACAGTCCGGCGAAAGTTCAGGAAGTGGCGGCGCAAGAAAACCGCCGCTGGCCGCTCATTTTTATCGACGGAAATCACGAGGCACCCGGGCCTTTGCAGGATGCCCAAATTTGCGAACGGGTGGCGGCAGACGATGCGTTGATATTATTTCACGATCTGGTATCTCCGGACGTATTTGCAGGTTGGAATTATTTCCGCGATCGCGGTTGGAATGTCGGTATTTATCAAACCAAGCAAATTATGGGAGTCGCTTGGCGGGGCAATGTGGAACCGATCGCCCACCAGCCCGATCCGGCGGTGAATTGGACGTTGCCGGAACATTTGCGGTGGGAGTGGATTGTCGGTGACGATGGGGTTGAGAATATCCCGGATTACTATCCAATGATTGATAACTTAGTCGCGGGAAATCCCGGTCAAATGACGGTCGAGGAATACCGCTATATCGGCGATCGCATTTCCGAGAAGGCACCGGGAAATTTGCTGGTGTTTGGAGTCGGAAAAGATAGTGCGTTGTGGATGGAGATCAACCGCGAGGGCAAAACTATTTTTTTGGAAGATAGCCAGGAGTGGCTGACGCAGGTTCAACAGAATTGCGCGAATTTAGAGGCGTATCATGTCGAATACGGCACAAAACGAAAAGATTGGGCGGAACTGTTGATGAGGTTCGATCGCGGCGAGAATTGCCTGATTTTGGATTTACCCCAATGGATTTACGAGACATCCTGGGATTGGATTTTAGTGGATGCCCCCGCCGGCTACACGCCGGACAAACCGGGGCGGATGAAAAGCATTTATACCGCATCCCAATTGGCGATGCAGTCCGGCAATACGGATGTGTTCGTTCACGATTGCGATCGCACGGTAGAAATTGCCTATACAAGCTACTTTTTGAAACAAAATAATTTCATAGAACAAATCAACAAACTGAACCACTATAGAATATAAATGAAAAATGAAAAATGAAAAATAAAAAATGAACAATTGAGAATCATGAAGGAGAATCCTCTCAAAGATAAAAGTTATGCGTTTGTAATTCGGATTGTTCGCTTGTCTCAATATCTACAAAAACAGAAAAAAGAATTTATTTTGAGCCGACAGGTTCTCAGAAGTGGTACGGCGATTGGGGCATTGATTCGGGAAGCTGAATTTGGACAAAGCAAGGCGGATTTTATCAATAAAATGAGCGTCTCCCTCAAAGAAGCGAACGAAACTGAATATTGGATTTCTCTACTCAAAGATACAAACTATATAGACGACAGAATGTTTTCCAGCATAGAATCTGACTGCAAAGAAATTATCGCCATGCTTGTATCAACTATTAAAACTGCAAAACGGTCAAATTAATGTGATGAACATGAATATTTTACATATTTTACAAGGATTCTCATTGGGTGGTGCGTCGCGTTCTGTCGTTGCGATCGCGAAAGATTCGCACATCAAAAAACGAGGTCAAAATCATCGCACAATTTCCCTGACTCCCGCCCAGCCGGAGGCGGTAAAATTGGCGGAAGTGGCGGGAATGCAAGTCATTCAACAGCCCAATTTGGAACCAATCACAAGTGAGATAGAATGGGCAGATATCGTCCATTTTCACTTTTGGAACAGTCCGGAACTCTATGAATTTCTACAGTTAGATTTGCCGGAAATGCGGTCGCTGGTGTGGTTAAAAGTGGTGGGCGATCGCTCCCCCCACGTCGTCACAAAAAAATTGACCGATTACTCGGATATTCTGTTGGCAACCACGCCTCGCACGTTGGATTTACCCGCCATCCAATCTCGCCCCGATTTGCTGCAAAATAACCGGATCGGTGTGGTTCCGGGAATTGCGGATTTTAGTCGTTTGGCATCGTTTAAACCCCGCCCCCATTCTACTTTTAATGTCGGGTATATCGGGACGGTGGATTTCTCCAAACTCCATCAAAATTATGTCCCCATGAGTGCGGGAGTCGAAGTTCCCGACATCCGTTTTATTGTCTGCGGCGGCGGGATTGAAAACCATCTCAAACAGCAGGCGAATCATTTGGGAGTCGCCGAAAAATTCGAGTTTCGGGGGTATGTCGAAGACATCCGATCGGTTTTGGAAATTTTGGACGTGTTCGGCTATCCTCTGGTTGAGGATACCTACGCAACCAGCGAGAAAAGTCTGCAAGAGGCGATGTATGCGGGGGTTCCTCCGGTGGTATTTCCCCACGGCGGGGTGAAGCATTTAGTCATTCATGATCGGACGGGTTTGGTGGTGCAAAGCGAACGGGAATATCGGGAGGCGATCGCGTATTTATATCGCAATCCCGAGGAACGGATGCGGCTGGGAAATAATGCGCGAGAATACGCGAGACAGCATTTCGATCCCGAGGTTTCGATTGAAAAAATCAATCAAACTTATCGTCAGTTAATGGAGTTTCCTAAACGGAAACACTATTTAAACCCGGGAAACCGGAAAACTGGTGCAGCATTGTTTGTGGAGAGTTTGGGAGATGCCGATCCTCAATTTAAAGTGAGTTTAACATCTGATGATTTATCAGAACAGTTAAAAAGCGATCGCCAAATTGCGGTGGCTTCTCCGGGACTGTGTAATCCTGGAGGAGGGGGTTTATTTCACTACCGAAATTATTATCCTCGTGACGGTTATTTACGGTTGTGGACGGGGCTAATTTTGCAGCGTCAGGGGCGATATCTGGAGGCGATCGCGGAATTTAAAGCCGCCTATCAATTGGGGTGCGACGGCGGACGGGTGGCGGGATATTTGAGTCAAGCTGCCGAAAAAGTTGACGATCGCGCATTGGCGAAACAAGCCTTAAAAATCGCCCGAGACGCGATTCCAAATTGGCTGGAGTTGCAGGATGATTTACCAGTGAAACCGAAAGTTTCTGCGATTGTTTCGACTTACAATTCCGAAAAATTCCTGCGGGGATGCTTGGCCGATTTGACGAGTCAAACTTTGTATAAAAACGGGGAATTGGAAATTATTATTATCGACAGTGCCTCGGAGGAAAAAGAGGGGGCGATCGCGTCAGATTTCCAAAGCCAATATCCCCACATTATTTATCACCGCACCGAACCAAGGGAAACCCTCTACGCGGCTTGGAATCGAGCCATAAAATTAGCGAAAGGAGATTATATCACCAACGCCAACACCGATGATCGCCACCGAAAAGATGCGTTGGCAGTGATGGCGGATTATTTGGATCAAAATCAGAATGTCGCGATCGTCTATGGCGATCAACTCATCACCCAAAATGAAAACGAAACCTTTGATAATACTCAAGCAAACCGACGCTGGGATTGGCCGGAATTTAGTTACGAAGAACTGGAACGGCGCTGCATTTTAGGACCGCAGCCGATGTGGCGGAAATCCCTTCATGAAAAGTATGGTTGTTTTCGTGGGGAATTTCAAGTCGCCGGGGATTACGAATTTTGGCTGCGGGTTGGCAAAACGGAAAAAATTGTGAAATTACCGCAGGTTTTTGGGTTATACTACGAACATCCCCAGGGTTTAGAAAACTCATCGCCGGCAATGGTTCAGGAAGTGCGCCAGATTTGGCACGAATACGGCATTTCCCAGCGCGGCATCCAACCGACAACTTCCGTTCCGGTTCCCGTTTCCCCAAGCGAACTCGATTCTATGCGTGAAGGCACTCCCACAACTCCCCAAATTTCGATTATCATTCCCTGCTACAATCAGGCGAATTATCTCAGGGAAGCCGTCGATAGTCTTTTGGCGCAAACGATCGCCGACTGGGAATGTATCATCGTCAATGACGGCAGTTCTGACGGGACACCCGTTGTGGCTGAATTGCTGATCGAACTGCACCGCGATCGCGCTTTAAAACTCATCAATCAAGACAATAAAGGTGTCGTCGCGGCGCGAAATCTAGGCTTGAGTCAGGCGCGGGGAAATTACCTGTTATTTTTGGATGCGGACGACAAGTTGCACCCCAATTTTCTGGCGGAAACCCTGGAAATTTTGCAGCAAAAACCGGACATCGGGTTCGTCTATACCGATATCGAATATTTCGGAACTCAGCAGGGAGTCAAAACCGACGGGGATTTCGATCCGAGTCGGCTGCTGCGGTCCAATCAAGCCAGCATCACGTCCCTATTTCGGCGATCGATTTGCGATCGCATCGGCGGTTTCAAAACGGAGATGGAGGCGGGACTCGAAGACTGGGAATTCTGGGTGGCGGCTTACGAAAGTGGCTGGCGGGGATATCGCCTCCCCAAACCCTATTTGTATTACCGCCAATATGGCGACGGTTCGCGGCTGCAAAACTTACTCGCCGATCGCCAAACCCTCGCCGTCCAAAAAGCCAAAATTATCGCCCTTCACCCCAACTTATACACGGCGGAGGAAGTGCGTCAGGCGGCGGAGATTTTGAAGGAGCGGGGAATCGTCATCCACCCCGTTCGCTCCACTGCCAATATTGTATCAAATCCCGACCAATTTTTGGTGGAAGTGACGGATTTAGCGAACCGCTACAACCGGGGAAGTGGCGATCGCAGCCTTTTGGATAAACTGCGACAGTTGCGACAGGAGTTAGCCGAATTTTGGTTAAATTGCGACCCCCAAACCCTCCCAAACTATTACACCGGAGCGGCGGGAAAGGCGCACAAATTGCTGTTAAAAAGTGGCATCAAACACGAAGTTAAAACCGACTCGGAAATCCACCACAGTCAAACCATAAAGAGGGCGATCCCCCACAACTATTCCCACAGAACAGCGATCGCGGCGATGCTGTACTTCTGGCCCCATCAACTCTCAATTGCCTACGAAAAACTGACATTTCCCCAATGGTTGGCGGGGGACTATTTGGATTTTCTCCTCTCCAATCCCGAATTTTTCCAGGAAACGGGAGAAGCGGATCGCTACTGCCAGTATTTCCTGGAATTTCTGCGGTATTTACACCGCTCAATTTTCGCGAACCCAGATTCTCAAAATTGGAAAAATATCGCCTGGTTTTTCACGACTCATTGTCGCGTTATCAGCTTGTATTTTAATACCGAAAATCTCAAAGAAATTTACACCTTGCGGGGAGATATAATCGAGTTTGCGCTGAGGAGTCGGGGCGCTCAAATTGACTGGGAAATCCCTCAGCGATCGCCCGATCGCCAAAGAATTCGCGTCGGCATTTTGAACAAGCATTTCGGGGCAATGACGGAGACATTCGCCACCCTCCCCGCCTTTGAATATTTGGATCGGGGACAGTTTGAAGTAGTGCTGTACGCCCTGCAAACGGACGGTAATTCGGTGGAAAAATACAGCCGCAATCGCGCCGATAAATTCGTCCGCCTGTCCGGTTCACTGATGCAACAAGTCAACACCATTCGCGGGGATGAATTGGATATTTTATTGGTGGGAACCAACATCACCGCCGTCACCCACGAAATCACCCTGATCGCCTGTCACCGGCTGGCGCGGGTGCAACTTACCTGTTTCAATTCTCCCGTCACCACCGGATTCAAAAATATCGACTTTTACATCGCCGGGGAATTGATGGAATTGCCGAAAGACGGAAGCGAGCAGTATCGGGAAAAACGGGTCACAATTCCGGGGGCGGGTTGCTGTTTCAGCTACACCGTCGAACCGCAAAAAACAGCCGCGCCTCCCACCCGCCAACAGTTGGGAATACCCGACGACGCGATCGCATTGATTTCCAGCGCGAATTTATACAAACTGATTCCCGAATTGCGAGAAACTTGGGTCAAAATTTTAGCAGCGGTTCCCCATTCCGTCTTAGTCTTATTGCCGTTTGGGGCGAGTTGGACGCAACAATATCCGGAGGTATCATTTCAACAGCAAATGCAAGCCCTCCTCAACCGCTACAATATCGATCCGAAACGGTTGAAAATTCTCAAGGCACTTCCCAACCGAGCCCAAGTCAAAGCCGTGTTGCAGTTGGGGGATATTTACCTCGATTCTTTCCCCTACGCCGGGACAACTTCCCTCGTCGATCCCCTAGAAGTGGGGTTGCCGGTAGTGGTGTGGGAGGGGAACACGCTGCGATCGCGGATGGGGGCGGCAATGGTGCGATCGCTGCTTCCCAACGAACCCATTCCCGCCAGCGAACAAGCTTACATCGATGTCGCCGTCCAGTTGGCGACTGATGGCGGGTGGCGACAGCAAAAAAGCCAAGAAATCCGCGAAAAAATGGCGGCAAATCCGGAATTTCTCGACAGTCGCGATTACGCCACCAAAATGGGAGGCGTTTTTGCCCAACTGTTCCAACTCCGCCGGCGACAGCAGGAGGCGGTGGCGTTAGACAATCCCGCCGTCCGCCAACAATTTCTAGCTGAATTGGTGGATCGCGTCAATTTATACGATCTCGATCCGACCAATGCGGAAGGGGTGGAAAAATTGCGCCATACCCGGCGGGTGATGGCAGAATATTGGCTGAATCAGCCGCCGGAAAAACTCGAAACTCTCTATCAACAACCCATCGGCAAAGGTTATCAAATTCTTCTCAATCGCGGCATTCAGAAAGAACCCCTCGCCGACTCCGAACAGGTGTTGGTGAACCAACTGGCGAAGGCAGCGACGGGATTGAAACAACCCAATTCTATCAACTGCCTGATGGTGGTGATGCTGTACTGTCAGCCCGGTAAAATGTTGGTGAGGGATGCCTTGAACCGCTTGCCGGGATGGTTGTACCCCGACTATCAACGAATATTTGAAAATGCCGAAGCGATCGCTCAAATTCAACAGGTTGTCACCGCCCAACAGCAGCCGAAACCCCAAATAGCCGAGGAACTTTCACCGGCAGCGATACAACTCGACCATTCCCAATTTATCAATCGGGCGATCGGCTGTACGAAACTGTTTCACATCGATCCGACGGATGCCGGCATCGCGACAGAACTGCGACAATTGCGGTGGAAAATGGCGCATTTTTGGCTAAATTTGCCGGACGAACAACTAGAGAAAACCTACGATCGCGACATGGGCGATGCCTACCGATCGCTGCTTTACAGTCGCCTCCAACAGGAATTATTAACCCAACAAGAATGGGATTTTCTGCAAAACTTGGCGGCTTACCTGCGGCGGGGTTTGGAGGTGCCGCGATCGATCCATTACCTGATGGCGGCGATGTTATATTACCGTCCCGAACAAATCCAAATCCAAAACCCCTCCCAGCTTCCCGCACGACTGCGACAGGATTACGAATTCTGGCAAAATTCGACATCCGAAAAGTCTCCGACATCATAACAAAAGACCCAAAACTTGGGCCTTTGCTACAGTCCGTCCCGGACTTTGAGATCGTCTTTATTCAGTTCTGAGGGCAGCGACTTGGGCAGTGGAAAACTCCGTCAGCGCCCCCAAAGCGGCGTCAAACAGGCGGCTTGGCTGCAAATCTTGCTGCACCAATCCCCACAGCCGTCGGACTTCTTCGGTGTGCAGGCGGTCGTCTTCCGTGAGGGCGAGGACGATTTGACGGCGGAGGAAATTTCCCTCTTCCGAGAGCAGGTATTGCAACCCCAATTGTGCCGTCGGGAGGATGTCAAAATTGCCGTCCGCCTGAGCGATCGCGATCATATTTTCCAACCGGTGCCATTGGAAACGGCCGTCTTTGAACAGAACTTCGAGCAGTCGCCGCCGCAGGGCCGGGGTTTCCCCTTTCAACAGACGGCGGGCGACGTAGGGATAGGCGACCTCCACGATTTTAAAGTCCGGATTCAGACTCAGGGCGATCCCTTCCTGTGTCACCAGCGATCGGATGATCAGGGCAAATTTCGCCGGGACTCGGAACGGGTAATCGTACATCAATTCCGAGAAACTGTCCGTGATGGTTTTGAAGTTAAAATCCCGGACGCTCTCGCCGATGATATCCCCCATCACCGTCTCCAAAGCGGGGATGATTGGGGAAATATCCGTGTCCGGCGTCAAAAATCCCAACTTCACGAAGTCGGCAGTCAATTCGCCGTAATCTTTGTTGATCAGGTGGACGACCGAATCGACCAGGGTTTCTTTGGTCTGTTGGTTCAACTGATCCATCATCCCAAAATCGATGAACGCCATCCGGCCGTCCGACATGGCGAACAGGTTTCCGGGGTGGGGGTCAGCGTGGAAAAACCCGAATTCGAGCAATTGCCTCAATCCGCTGGTGACACCGATTAAAATCAGCGAATCCATATCCAAACCCGCCGCTTCGATGCTATCAATATCGGTGAGTTTAAATCCGTCGATCCACTCCAGAACCAGAACCCGGGTGGTGGTATATTTCCAGTAAATTGATGGGACTTTGATGGTCGGGTCGCCGTCGAAATAGGTGGCGAACCGTTCGGCGTTGCACCCCTCGTTGATATAGTCGATTTCTTCAAATAATTTGATGCCAAATTCATCCACGATCAGGGTGAGGTCGTGACCCAAATTGAGGGGGAGGATCGGCGCGAACCAACGGGCACCCAATCGCATCAAATACAGGTCGAGGGTCAAGGTTGGCAGCAGGTTGGGTCGCTGGACTTTGACCGCCACTTCTTCGCCGCTGTTGAGTCGGGCTTTGTAGACCTGCCCCAAACTGGCCGCGGCGACGGGTTGGGGGGAAATTTGGCTGAAAACTGCATCGAGATCGCGATCGAGTTCTTTTTCCAGAATCGTCATCGCGATTTGGGTGTCGAAGGGGGGAAGCTGATCCTGGAGTTTGGTCAGTTCATCTAAAAAGTCTTTCCGGATCAGGTCGGGGCGGGTCGAGAGGGCCTGGCCGACTTTGATGTAGGTGGGGCCGAGGTGGGTGAGAATGTGGCGCAGTTGGGAAGCTCGTTTGGGAGTCTCCGTCGCCTTCCGATGTCGCCACTGATCCCAGAGTAGACCGATGATAAACCCGGAGAAGAACCAGATGACCGTGATGACTCGCCAGATCGCCTGCCAGGGGCGGCGACGGTAATGGTCGGCAATAACTTCGGGATCGTAAACTCGTCTGGAGGTGGGTTGGTGGGGATTCACTCCTTGTCTGTCCTCTTAAAATGCTGAGTTTGTTATGGATGAATGGCGCGGGAAGGTGCGATCGCGGGGGGGAACGCCCGATCCCTGCCGTCGGCTCGTTATGTTTTTTATCGTTTTATTAAGTATAGTATACAAAACGACACAGCCCGACATCTCATCCGATCGCCACCGCTTTGAGACAATCTTTGAGACTGTAGATGACGCGATCCTGCTGTTCCTCGGACAGTTCTGGAAACAGGGGCAAAGATAGCACCCGATCGCCGATTTGTTCGGCAACGGGGAGTTGTCCGGTTTGATAACCCAAGTCCCGGTGTATCCCTTGCCGGTGCAGGGGAATGGGGTAGTAAACCATCGTACTCACCCCCCGTTTTTGCAGGTCTTCCCGCAGGCGATCGCGCCGGGACGAGTCCGAATCGCCACCCCCGACCCGGATCGTGTACTGGTTCCAAACGCTGCGGCCCCCCGCACAGTCCCGGGGGGGCACGATGCCGGGGACGGCTTCCAACAATTGGCCGTAACGGGTCGCGATCGCCCGCCTCCGCTCGTTCCAGCGATCGAGATAGTCCAGTTTAATCGTCAGAATCGCCGCCTGCACCGCATCCAACCGGCTGTTGATCCCCAACACCTCCGAGTTGTAGCGTCCGGTCTGGCCGTGATTTTTCAACACCTGGATTTTCTCGGCAAGGGTCGGATCGGAGGTCGTCACGGCACCGCCGTCCCCGCAGGCGCCCAAATTTTTGGTCGGGAAGAAACTGAAACAGCCGAAATGTCCGAAACTACCGACTTTTTTACCTTCCCACGTCGCCCCGGTCGCCTGGGCACAATCTTCGATGACGACCAAATTGTGTTTTCGCGCGATCGCCATCAGTCGGGTCATATCCACGGGCCGGCCGAATAAGTGGACCGGCACGATCGCCCGGGTTTCGGGGGTGACGGCCGCCTCCACCTGGTCGAGATCTAAATTGAACGTCTCGGGGTCGATATCCACAAATACCGGAGTCGCCCCCACGGCGGTTATCACTTCCGAGGTGGCGATAAATGAAAAGGCCGTCGTGATCACGCGATCGCCCGGGCCGATGTCCGAGGCCCGCAACGCCAGAAATAACGCATCGGTCCCCGAGTTGCAACTCACCGCTTCCGGGACCCCGATATAGGCGGCGAACCGTTCCTCAAAACAGTCCACGGCAGACCCGCCGATGTAGCGTCCCGAAGCCAGAATGTCCAGCACGGCAGTATTGACGCGATCGCGGATGGTTTCGTACTGTCGGGTTAAGTCGAGGGGGGGAATTGAATTCACGCTGCTCACACCACTTAAAATTAAATTGATAATTCGTCGCCGAACAGAATTTTGATTCCTTTAGATTTTACAGACTTGCTGCTGGTACTCGGACTGGCCGCCGCGACGATCGCCCTGTCCGCCTGCTGGCGGTTGGGGATGATCCGAGAGTTGGCCGGGTCGGGACTCCGCGCGATCGCCCAGTTGGCCGTCGTCGGCTACGTCTTCGCCGTGGTGTTCGACCCCGCCGGCATCCACCCTTTGTTAACGATCGCCCTCATTTTGGCCATGATTTCCCTGGTGGCGGTGGTCGTCCGCAACCGCATCGGCCGCAAAATTCCTCGGCTGTTTTTTTGGGTGTGGGGGTCCCTGCTGGTCGGTACCGGGGCGATTTCGCTGTATTTGGTCGCGATCGTCATCCGACCCGATCCCATCTATTCCCCCCAATATTGGGTTCCGGTGGCAGCCGCGCTTTTGGCTGGCAGTCTCAACGCGGCGATGGTGGCCGGGGAACAGTTGGTCAAAACCCTCAACGCCTCCCAAATCGAAATCGAAACCCACCTCAGTTTGGGGGCCACTCCCGAACGGGCCGTTGCTTCCTACCGCCGGGATGCGGTCCGGGCCGGGTTGACCCCCACCCTCAACGCCATGGCGATCGCCGGGGCCGTGACCCTGCCGGGAATTTTGACCGGCCAGCTATTGGCCGGAATTGAACCCTTAGATGCCGTTTCTTATCAAATCTTGATTCTATTTGGCGTAGTTTTGGCCAATTTGCTGACAACTTGGCTGTTAACCGGCGGCATTTGTCGGCAGTTTTTCAACGCCGACCTTCAGCTTCGGCACTTTTGAAAAAAATTATCCGTCGCTCCGATTGCATTCTGTCCTCAAATGGGATAGGGTGATTTAAAGGAATTAAGTGGTAAGCATTTATTCCTAGCATCCGCTTCGCCAGAGATTGTCCCCCAGCGTCTGCGATTCGAGCCAACAATCAGATCGGCTGAGAAACAAAGGGAAGCAATAGAAAAAAATGGGGGTTTGTCTCTTCCGGGCAATCCAACTATCTAAACGCATGACGGGTGGTCAGTTATGTCTGAATTTTTTGATTTTCTTCGGCACAAATATGCCTACATCGCGATCGGCGAATTCAAACCGGGCAAATTTGAAGAAGCTCGGGAACTGTTTCAACAAGCCGTTTCGACCTATACCAAAGGTTTTAAGGGATCTTACTTATTGCAAGAACCCGGCACCGAACGCGGGATCGCGATCATTTTTTGGGAAAATATCGAGGACATGGAAGCCAACCAAGATGAGTCCTACCAGGCTATTTTGGACAAAATGACTCCGCTTTTTGCCAAAGCACCTATGACTTCATTTTACGAAGTTCGCAGCGAAATTCGTCCGGCTTCCGAACCGAAAGTGCAGGTTTAAGCATCGATCCCCCCAGATCCCCTTAATAAGAGCCCGGCCGTTTCATTCTCCCCAGAAAAATGGCAAGGGGAGCAGAGGGAGCGGAGGGAGATTTTTCGGAATAAAAAGGTGTTTTTAACCGGATATTCCCTTGCTCTTGTCTCCCATCAACGGTTTTCACTGTCGCCCCCGACAATTTTGAACCGAGAATGAAACAGCCCTGCTTAATAAGGGGAGATAAATTCGATCTTTTTTAGGTGGGTTTGAACGAGAATGAAACCCCCCCATATTGTCCATATTTGTTGTTGGGCTTTAACCCCTCAGAAAATCGGTCAATTCCATCGGTGACGGTGGGGAACGCCCCCTAGGATTGACTGTAGGGGCAACCCTCTGCGATCGCCCATCAAAAACTATTTCCCCATCAGCCGCACGACCCCGACGCCGCCGAAATATAAAAAGACGACCGCACCCCCCAGGAGACTTTGAGTTAACGGGTCGGTTGAAGGCGTCAAAATTGCCCCTAGAACGGCTGCTGCGAGTACCACATATCGCCAACCGGAGAACATTTGTTTGGAAGACACAATTCCCAGGATTCCCAACAATATTAAAATGATGGGAACCTGAAATGCGATCGCCGTTACGAATAGCAGTTTCAGGACAAACTCAAAATATTCCGAGATCGACCAAAGTTGTTCGACGACTTCCGCGCCGTAGCCGATGAAGAATTTGAGTGCGGCCGGGACGATCGCGGCATAGGCAAAGATTAAACCGATCAAAAATAGGAATGTGGAACCCAGGAAAATCGGCCCCAGAATTCGCCGTTCGCGGCGGGTGAGTCCGGGAAGGACAAATTGGACGATTTGATAAATAATGAATGGACTCGACAGGATCAAACCGCTGTATCCGGCAACTTTCAGGGAGACGAAGAAATATTCTCCGGGGGCAAGTTGCAGCATTTTCACGCCTTGGGCCGGAATTTTTAAGAGTTGAACGATCGGTTTGACGGCGATGAAACAAAGGACAATGCCGCCGGTAACGGCAATTAATGAGTAAAAAATGCGCTGTCGTAATTCTTCGAGATGATCGAACAGGGACATCTCGGCTTCGTCGGGAATTTCGTCGAGATCGTCTTCCTCGGATGCGGCAATTTCGGGTTTCGGAGGTGCGATCGCAGTGGCGGTTCCTCGACCGTTGTGGACGGGTTCGATCGCATTCGGATCGAGGCTTTTTCCATTAGCGGAACCGTTGGTCGAAACATCCCCTCTGCCGTTTTTTCCGTTGCCGATCGCGCCGGAATTATCCCGGTTTTCAGACAGACCGGCATCGCCACGATCGGATGGTTCAATCTCATCGGTGCGATCGCTTTCCGTCTCCTGAATTTCTAGATCGTCAACCGGCTCAGTTTCTTCACCCCCAGAAGATTCGGACTCTTCATTCTCAACCTTATCAATATCCGCGCGATCGCTTTCCTGCCACTGCGATTCTGGGGGAATGTCGGTTTTTAAGGATGCTTCCCCTAGAACTGGCTCTTTCGCCTGCAATTGCGATCGCAACTCCCGATTCTCCCGTTCCGCCTCGGCGAGAAGCTGCTTGAGATTGGTAATTCGCCGATGCAGAATCGTCGCCTCTTCAGACCAAACCTCCAAAGCATCACGATGATCAGATTGTCCAAATTTTTCAACCATAAGACCGACATTTGGGAGAAATTCGCTGAATTGAGATGTCACACGGCAGTTAACTTGACACCGCCGAACTGCGCGACAGGGAATTGCCGGAGATTCCGGGCACCAACTATTTTTATTCTATCGTTTCCGAGGGGCAAAATTGGGAAACCGCCGACAACTAAAAGCCCGACAATTTCAGCCAATTCTGACCGCCATCACGATTTGTAGGGAATCGGATCGCTCAACCCCAACGCTTCAAACGCGGCCAGCCTCAACCGACAGGCATCGCAGACACCGCAGGCTTCCGCTTCACCCGCGTAACAGGACCAGGTGTGTTCCCAGGGGACGCCCAACTCATTCCCCAATTGGATGATCTCCGTTTTCTTGAGGTGGATGAGGGGGGTGTCGATCGCGATCGCATTTCCTTCCCGCCCTTCCTTGGTCCCCAGGCGGAACACTTCCTGCATGGCGGCGATATAATCAGGGCGACAGTCGGGATAGCCCGAGTAGTCCAAAGCGTTGACCCCGATATAGACGCGATCGGCGCGAATCGCCTCAGCGTAGGCGAGGCCGAAACTCAGAAAAATCGTGTTGCGGGCCGGAACGTAGGTGATCGGAATGCTCTGGGACATCTCGGCTACGGAGCGATCGCTTGGCAAGTCGATCTGGTTGTCCGTCAAAGCCGAACCCCCCCAGCACGTCAGGTCAAACTGGACGACCTGGTACTCGGCCACTGCCGCCGCCTTGGCAATTGCTGCCGCCGCTTCCAATTCTCGCTGGTGGCGCTGCCGATAGTCAAAGGAGAGCGCGTAGCACTCGCAGCCATCGGCCTTCGCCTGATAGAGCGCGGTGGAAGAGTCGAGTCCACCGGAGAGTAAAATTACTGCTTTCACGTTTCTCAGCCTTCACACCGACGACAAAATATTCCGTCAGCAATTTTAACAAAAATTCATAAAAATCTCTGCCATCGTCCCCAAGTCACGAAAATTGGCGGGCGATCGCCCCCCGATCGCTACAAATTTCTTAACAATTACTGCCGACATCCAAATCGCAAAAATACTTCATATTTTCCCGGCAAAATCTTCGCTACACTGAAAACGTAAGGGACGAAAGTTGAGAGGCATTATTCATGTCAGCCATATCTAAAATTCAATACAATCCATCCCGCTGGCTCACCCTTGTCCTGGTCACGATGGCACTTTGGCTCGGTGGCAGCCTGCTGTTAGATTTCGTGATCATGCCGGGAATGTACGTTTCCGGAATGATGGAAGAAGCCAGTTTTGCGCCCGCAGGTTCGGTCATTTTTTCCGCATTTAATCATATTGAAATCCTGTGTGCAGCCCTGGGATTGACGGGGATGATGATCTTGGGGATGACGCTCCCCGAAGGATTCAGCAGTCGCATTCGCACCCTCACGGCATTATCTTTTATTCTGTTCGCGATCGCGCTGCTTTACACCTACAGTCTCACCCCCCAAATGAGCGCCTTGGGAGCCCATCTGAACCTGTTTAATCCGGTGGAATCGGTGCCGGCGGGGATGAATCAACTGCACTTCGGCTATCTGAGTCTGGAAACGCTGAAATTCTTCGCTGCGGGTACGATTTTCGCCTGGTGTTATCAGAATCATTTCGCCGATCAGAGATGAATTCAGTCATCTTTAAATCACCCGGGGGGAGGTTAATGGACAGCCTCCCCTTTTTTCATGGAAACGGAATTTTAAATCCGGGCAACCCAGGGCAACCCGAGACGCTTGCCTCCACAGGTGCTTGGAATCAACATACATATGCGACGATTGGGAAGTTGTACGGTTAAAAAACTGGATAAGCCCCCAGAATTGGGGGTTTGGGGGCGAAAGAATTGATTCATTGTAGCCGACCGCTACAGTTATCCGATCGCCCATCTTTATCAATCGCATTAACCGAAAAGTTGCGCTTTTAGGGACTGACGCATCACCGCGACTGGGACGGGCTGTTGTAGCCAAATTTGCAAGGCGGCGGCTCCTTGTTGAACCAGCATTTCTAGGCCGTCGATCGCCATTATGCCCCGGTTTTTTGCCAGTTGTAAAAACTGCGTCGGACTCGGGGTGTAAATCAAATCGTAGGCGATCGCGTCGGGTTTCAATCCCCCCAAAATTTCCCCGTCCACGGGAGAGCGATCAACATCGGGATACATTCCGACGGGGGTAGTATTCACCAACAAATCAGCTCGGGAAATCAACTCCGCCAACTGACTGTGAAGATGCACGGAAAGCGTCACCGGAACGGGAGAATCGAGCCAACTTTGGCGGAATATCTCCAACTTTTCGGGGTTGCGTCCGACGACGTGAATTTCCGCCATTTTCAACTCCGCACACCCGGCGACGACGGCCCGGGAGGCGCCGCCGTTCCCCAAAATGACGGCTATTTTTGGGCTCCAATTGCGATTGAGAGCCTTCAGCGGCGACAGGAAACCCTCCACGTCCGTATTGGTGCCGCACCAGCCGCGATCGCCCCGCCACACCGTATTTACCGCCCCCACGGATCGCGCCAGGGGCGACACCTCCGAGAGCAACGGAATGATAGTCTGTTTGTGGGGAATGGTGAGGTTGACCCCCTCCACGCCGAGGGCTGCGAAACCCGTCAAAGCCGCCTCCAAATCCTGCGGGGCGACGGGAAACGGGAGGTAGACATAATCGACCCCCAAATCGGCGATCGCGGCATTGTGCATGACCGGAGACAGGGAATGTTCGACGGGGTGGCCGACGACGCCCAACAGTTTGGTGGTACCTTTGATCATGGCAAAAATAGTCCGGTTCGACGGCAATTTATTGCGGCGATTGTTTGTTCAAAACCGCCTGTCTGAATCCCAAAACAATCAAAATATTGGATAGGGTCAAAAAAACTTCCGCCCCCCCGTGCAGCCAATCGACATTAGCCAGGGCTTCACCGTAGGCGACCTTGGCGTAAATTCCCGCCGGAATCGTCACGGCGACAAAAACCAACGTCCCGTAAAAGCCGATCAGGGCGAGTTTGGGAGTCATTCCGGATCGGGTCAGAAACCAGAGGAAACCGAGGTAAGGAAATAAAGATAGGGCGAATAGAGTATCTTTAGATAACATGGGCGACCGATTGAGAGTGCAAAAAAAAATGGCGATCGCGGGGTTTAAATTTCGAGCGATCGCGACGTGCGCCAAATCCACCCGGCGGCAATGCAAAGGGTGACATTTCCGACGACGGTCATCGTCGCCTGCAACGTGACCAGCCATTCCAAATCAGGGGGATTGTCAAAATAATGCCAGGTACAGGCGCACATGGCGCTGACGAGGGCGGGCAACATGGCGAACGAGAGTCCCCACCAGGCCCGATTCCGGGTCATCTCGCCGTAACGCCAGATGAACCAGATGGCGGCCATCCATTCGATTACGCTGGAAACGTGAATGATCCAGGTTGGGATAGATAAAGCGTGCATAAGCCAATTGTAAACGGATTAGCGAACTTGGAGACAGTGCGATCGAGGAATCGCAGGAGCCAACGGACACCGGCCCAATTGTTATCAATCCCCGGAAGATGCCCTTGACCCCAAAATTGGGTTTCAAGCCTCGTCCCTTCAGGGCGACTGATTCCACGGCGGGGAAGATGTCAAGCTACCCTAGATGTATCAGGGATTGAAGATGAGAAGCAACATGAGCCCGCACCCCCTTGACGATACCATCGCTCAAAATGCCAGCCAACTCCACACCTTGAGCCGCACCCTCCGACTGTCCGAAGGGCAGTTCTCGCTGCTGGTGGTGCGCTGTAACTCTATCAATTTGCGGGAGCAGGTGGTGCGCGACCTCCGAGAACAATCCCCCTTGCCGATTCGAGAATTGCACCTCCCCCCCAGCGTACAGAGTCTCTACGGTACGATTCAAGCGGCCCTCGCGGGGGAGGCGGAACCGTCGGTTTTGATGGTTTACGGTTTAGAGTCAGTCCGGGATCTCGACGCAGTGCTCGATGCCACGAATTTCGCCCGGGAAGCCTTCCGGAATTTTTCCTTTCCCCTGGTGTTGTGGATTGATGACAACCTGTGGAAAAAAATGAACCGGCGGGCTCAGGATTTTACCAGTTGGGCGACCACCTATGAATTCGTGTTGGGAACCCGAGAGTTGCTCGATTTTTTGGAGAGTAAAGCCCGACAGGTTTTCGCCGGCGTGCAGGAGTTGGGGGCGCTGCAGTTCGTCCCCAACAGCAAGATTTTAGGACCCAATTCCGCGTCCGAGTTGGAGTTGGCTTACCGGGATCTCAAGCGACAAATTGACGTTTTTCCGGCGGAGTTGGAAGGCAGTTTGAAATTCGTTTTGGGCCGGTACTGCTACACCCACCACGAGATCGATTCAGCCCGGAATCTGTACCAGGAAAGTCTCGATTTTTGGAGACAAAATGCCCAAGTCTCCCACGCCGCCACGACGGATTTTAGCCATTTGGAATGGCAGGGAATTTTACTGTTTCACATCGGACTGTGCGATATTTATCAAGCCGAACAATATCGCCACGGCAGCAGTTACGGGGAATGGGAACGGGCGAAACAGCATTTGCAACAGTGTATCCAGCGGTTTGAGCTGGCACGCCGCCAGGATTTGGTGGCGAAATTTATCAATAAATTGGGGGAGGTGCTGCGGCAGTTAGAAGATTGGGATGCTTTGTGGGACTTAGCGATCGCATCCCGACAACTCCACCAAACGCCGGGGGCAATTTCTCGGGTGTTATTGGCCCAGGATTACGGATTTTTAGCCGAAGTCGCCCTGCGGCGGCGGGAGTGGAATGAAGCCCGGGAATTGGCGGAAGTGGCTTTGGATATTCTGGTCCACACGGATACCGCCGACGCCATGGCGCAGAGCGCACCGGCAAAGCCGATCGAAGATTCCATTTCCAACCAACATCAGGGGCGTTATTTGTGGCTGTTGGCGGAAGCGTTAGAAAAATTGGGGCGACTGGGGGAAGCGATTCAAAAATTGGAGTGGGGAAAACGCGCCACCTTGCCCCAATATAATCCCCAATTATATTTGAAAATTTTAGATACTTTGCACCGCCTCTATTTTGATCGCGGGGAGTATCGGGAAGCCTTTGAAATTAAGCGAGAATATCGGACAAAATCGAGTATTTTCGGCTACACGGCATTTATCGGAGCGGGGCGGCTGCAACCTCGGGAACGGGCGATCGACCCCACCCTCGCCGACGTGGATTCTGGGTCTACCTTCGCCGACGAAATCCAGGCTTCCGGACGGGAAAAAGCGATCGCCCAACTCCTCAACCGCATGGCGAGTTCCCAGCATAAATTGACGGTCATTTACGGCCAGTCTGGAGTGGGGAAAAGTTCCCTGTTGCGGGCGGGTTTGGTGCCCGCCCTCCAACGTCAGAGCATCGACGCCCGCCAGGCAATGCCCGTCGTCATTCGCAGTTACAATTCCTATATCGGCGAACTCGATCGCAAACTCGTGGCCCTTCAACAGGCGGAAACCCCCGCCGAAACACAAGTCGCCGTGGATACGGGATTCACCGATCCGGAGGGGGGCAAGCCGGACGAGAGCGAACGGCTCGAATTGATGCAAAAAATTTGCGAAAATCTCAAAAAAAATTCCGAACGCAACCGGCTGACGGTGGTGATATTCGACCAATTTGAAGAGCTGTTTTTTGTCCTCAATCGAAAGGGTCAAAAAATCTTCTTCGAGTTCTTGCGAGATATCCTCAACATCCCCTTTGTCAAGGTCGTTATTTCCCTGCGCGAAGATTACCTGCACCACCTCTTGAAATCCGGTCGATTCACCGATTTTGATGCCATCAATAATGATATCTTGAGCAAAGATATTCTCTTTTACTTGGGCAACTTTACCCCCAAAGAAGCCTACGATGTCATCAAAAGTTTGACCGATCGCTCCCACTTCTATTTAGAAGATGCCCTGATCGAAACCTTGGTCGATGACCTATCCGGCGAATTGGGAGAAGTGCGACCCATCGAGATGCAAGTGGTCGGGGCCCAATTGCAGACTGAAAATATCACCACCCTCGCCGAATATCAAAACCGGGGTCCAAAACAAAAGCTGGTGGAGCGCTTTTTGGAAGTCACCATCCGGGACTGTGGAGCCGAAAACGAACGCATGGCCAAACGGATGCTCTACCTGCTCACCGACGAAAACGATACCCGCCCCCTGAGAACCCGCTCCGAACTCGAAGAAGAGTTGAGAACCCAGCTCCATCAACCCTCCGTCACCACCCAACTCGACCTAATTTTACATATTTTTGAACAGTCAGGATTAGTCTCTCGGGAAGTCGAAGTTGACACCGAATTTTATCAACTCGTCCACGATTATCTGGCGGGTTTTATCCGCCACCAACACCAATCCGATCGCGACGCCCAATTCGAGCAACTGCAAGAACAAAACGAAGAACTTCGGCGGGAACAAGAGTTACATAAAAAACTGGAAGAAGCTCGCCAAAAACAACAGCAAGCCGAGGAACGCCTGCAGCGGGAACGCCAAATTCGCAGCTTGATCGGGGCCGGTGTGGCGGTGTTGCTGCTGGGATTTGCGGGGTGGGAGGCGCAGAAATGGCAACGCAACGCAGCCGACCGCCTGGTAGCCCTGCAGTCCGTCGAACGGGCGCTGCGCCTCTCCGACGAAAATAACCAACTCGAAATTATGCTCACCGCTCTGCGGGTGAGTACCGACATTCTAGAGACACAACCGAGTCCCCAACAAAAATTCGACGTCACCGCCGGGTTGCGGGAGGTGATCTCGGGCCTGCAGGAACAGAACCGCTTGCAGGGACACGCCAGCAGCGTCCTCGGCATCACCTTTAGTCCCGACGGCAACACTATCGCCACGGCGGGTAACGACAATATCGCCAAACTGTGGAATCGGAACGGGGCTTGGTTGCAGGATCTACCCCACGAAAGCAGTGTCACCAGCGTCGCCTTCAGCCCTGAGAGCCGCCGGATTTTGACCGCCACCGCCGACGGCAAGGTGAGGCTCTGGATCTGGGATGGGGAGGCCGGCGAGTTCCGGTGGCTGAAAACCCTCGCCGGCCACAGGGATTTGGTGACTCGGGCTAAGTTCAGCCCCGACGGCAACACTATCGCCACGGCCGGCAACGACAAAACGATCCGGCTGTGGAGGGCTGACGGAACGCCGCTCCGAGTCCTGGAGGGGCATACGGATAAGGTGTTGGATGTGGAATTCAGCCCGGACGGACAGAAGTTGGCCAGCGGGGGCAAAGATCGGACGGTGCGACTGTGGGATTTGCAGGGCAAGGTGATGGCGGTTTTGACGGGACACTGCGAGAGTCTTTCCCCTGAAGCCCGGGATTTTTGCAGCGTTCACGATGTCAGTTTCAATCCCCAAAATGGCAATATTTTGGCGTCCGGAAGTGGCGATCGCACGGTGAAACTGTGGGACCTGCAGGCGAAGGCGGAGTTGGTGACTTTGAAGGGACACAACGAAGATGTTTTGAGCGTCAGTTTCAGCCCGGACGGGGAGGCGATCGCCAGCGGCAGCCGGGATGATACTGTCAAGATCTGGGCGGCGGGGGATGGGAATTTGTTGAATACGTTGGTGGGACATCAAAATGATATCTGGTCGGTGGCGTTTACTTCGGACGGCCAGACCGTCGCCTCGGCCAGTGCCGATACGACGGTGAAACTGTGGAGTCGCAGCCACACCCCGGAAGCCAAAGTGGCGATTCGGGGCCACAATGCGGCGATTTGGAGCGTCAGTTTCAGCCCAGACGGCCGGGTGGTGGCGACGGCGGGAAATGACGGTTTGGTGAAGTTGTGGGATGTCGGCGACGCGGACGGGAGTTTGTTGTGGCAACTCGATAGCCAAGTGCCGCCCAATGATCTCAATTGGGTGAGTTTTAGTCCCGACCCCGACGACCCGATTTTGGCTACACCGGGTGCTGAGAATACGATCCGACTGTGGAATTTGGACGGGAGCGCCCTCGCCACCCTCGAAGGTCACACACTCGCCGTGAACGCGGTGGCGTTCGACCCCACGGGGGATCTCGTCGCCTCGGCGAGTGCGGACCGAACTGTGAAACTGTGGACGCGGGAGGGCGAAGTTGTCGAAACCTTACAAATTCCGGCGTTGCCCCCCAATGGGGCGGTGAGCGATTTGCACTTTAGTGCCGACGGCAGTATTTTGGGCGTTGCCATCGGCAGCGAGACGGGGCGGACTGAGAGAAACGAACAGTATTCCGTCAAGCTGTGGCGTCGGGAGGGGACGACTTGGAGTCCCTATCCGAGCATTCCTTATCCTCAGAGTGTGAATAGTATCGCCTTTTCGCCTCAGCCCGGACAACTGGCGGTGGCGTCGGGCAAGACGGTGAAATTGTGGACGCGCGATCGCTCGGTGCAGCCGGATTCCTGTCCGATGACGGCGTTTGCGACGATCCGCAGTCTCAGTTACAGTCCCAACGGCGAAATTTTGGCGACGGCCAGCGATGATAAGAAAATTCGGCTGTGGGCGGTGAAGCGCGATCGGGATCAACTCTGGCCCGAGGAGGGCTGTTCGGCCCTGAAAACTCCCATCGAACCGATCACGACCATCGACCAAAATGTGTTCGTGAACCGGATTGCTTTTAGCCCCGACGGCCGCACGATCGCGATCGCCAAGGATGACGGCACGCTGATGTTGTGGAGTATGGACAATCTGGATCTCGACAGTTTGATCGCCCGCAGTTGCGATTGGTTGCAGGATTATTTGCAGACGAATCCTAAAGTTGATGAGGGCGATCGGGATTTGTGTGAGTAGATG
>JBNGCR010000003.1:82104-84377 GCA_050045915.1 Limnospira sp. | reverse complement strand
GTGAGGACAATTCGATGTCGGAGTCTCCCCAATCACAATCTACCGGCGCGATCGCGACAGCCTCGATCCTCGGCCTGTTGCTGGGCGCGGGTTTTTTTACCGTCGGATATTCCCTGCTCTTGAGCCTCTGCATAGGCTTGTTGAGTGGCGCGTCCGCCCAGCATTTGGTCAAGTGGTGGCACATCGAAGAAGAGCCGGCCGCAGATGAAACGCCGGGATCGCAATCCGCGATCGCCCCCCTGAAAGCCGGTTTCGACAAAGCTTTGGTCAAATCCGGCCTCAAACCCCAATCGGGAACTCCCCCCCAGGATCGATACCCGAAACGCCCGATTTCGATCGTCGAGTGGATCGTGCGCCCCAACTCCACCCCCAAATAATATCGGATGGGGTGTGGGGTGTGCTCGGTGGGGTGTGGGGAGGAAAAAAGAAAAGGTCAAAACCCGATCGCCATCAATTATTAATTATCAATTATCAATTATCAATTGAATACGATGTTTCTCTATCTATCCAAACTCCTTCCCCTGTTCGTCTATCCTGTCGGACTCACCTGCATTTTGATGCTCGTCGCCCTGCTGCTGCTGTGGCGATCGCCCCGCTGTGCGGCCTTCCCCATCGTTTTGAGTTTCGTGATCATGGCGGTGGCGGGAAATACCCAAGTCGCCCAGGCTTTGGTGCGATCGCTCGAATGGCAAAATCTACCGCCGCCGGAACTGCCAAATGCCGGGGCGATCGTGGTGTTGGGGGGAGCCACTCGCCCCCACATTTCCCCTCGTCCGTGGGTGGACGTGCAGGAAGCGGGCGATCGCATCCTCCACGGCGCCCTCCTCTACAAGCGGGGGAAGGCCCCCTGGCTGATCCTCAGCGGGGGGCGGATCGTCTGGCGGGCCGGCGACAAGGGCGCCTCCGAGTCCGAAGATATGGCCGCGATCGCCCGGGAAATGGGGGTTCCCGACGAGGCGATCCTCCAGGACCCCGATTCCCTCAACACCTACCAAAACGCCGTCAACGTCCGGCAAATTCTGCGGGAACGGGACATCGAAGACCCGGTGCTGCTGGTGACGTCGGCCAGCCATATGCCGCGATCGCTGCGAATTTTCCAGAAACTCGAAATTGAGGTGATTCCAGCCCCCACAGACTTTCTCATTTCCGAGGAAGAAGTGGCTTTAAGCCAAAATAACTGGCGGGAAGGGCTCCTCCGCTTCATCCCCGACGCCACGGCCGTCGATCGCACCACCCGCGCCCTGAAAGAATATATCGGCATCCTCGTCTACCGTCTCCGAGGTTGGGCTTGAGTCCGTTGTGCTAAGGTGAGCAAATATTGCACGAGTCACCCAAAGCGAAATCATGCACTCGAACTGGGAGAACACCTTTCCGCACGCTCACCAACTCTCGACGGAAGTTCTAGATGCGTTAGAAGCGACCCAACTCACCCGCGAGTTTCATGAAGAGGTCGAATCTCGTCAGGCATTTGAGGACTATTGCCGGTGGTATTACGAAACCGCCGACCACCACCGCCGAGAATTGCAGAAGATGCGGGGCGACCTCAATATTTTGGGGTGGTTCCTGCGGGGAGGGTAACTTGGGCAACCGCCAGAATCGTCGGGACATCGACCGATACTGAAAATCAAAAGGGGGCGGGGGATCGGAAAACAGCGTCTCTTTATACCCCGATCGCCCGATGGCCGCTTAACTCTCCTGAATGACCTCTAACTCCTCCTCCGTGAAGTGAGCCTTAAATTTTTTGCTAAACTGCACGAGAACGGGGAGATTGGGGGTGATGGGCCTCCCCTTCCAGTCTTGGCTGATGGAGAGAATTTCCCCTTCCAACCCCTTCGCATCGAACGGTTGATTGCGATGTTCGGGATTGACATAGACGATAATAGATTGTTTGACGCGAACACGATCGCCGACTTTCATAATTTCAAACTCGCGTATTTTCTCAACGTTGCCTACAGCGGTGCCTGCCATCGGCACTCCCGAAAACAGACAGTTTTTTTATCTTTGCATGAAATCGGCGCATCTCAAACGGGTAGGCCGCACAGATCGGTATGAAGATGGCGATCGCGGGTGGGCAACCCTTCCTCAACCAGTATAATTACTCTGGCAACTCGACCAATTTGTTGCGAGACGAAGCCCCCGACTGGATCGAAACTCGGGATTTGGGGACGCCGAACTGTTTGGCCAGCAGTTGGATCAACTCTCGATTCGCCTTCCCGTCCGCCGGGGGCGATTTCAAATAGACGGTGAACCCCCCATCGGGTTCTTCTCGAATC